>NZ_JUOS01000032.1 GCF_001075875.1 Streptococcus oralis | reverse complement strand
TAAAAGCTGATGAAATCAGCGTAGTAGAGCCCACTCAACCACTGCGTCTTGCTCGACAATGCAAAGACAATTGAGAAGCTAGGACTTTTGTCCCAGCCTCAATCATAAAAAGCGGACAAAACTAGTTTTCTGATAAACAGAATCTGGTCTTGTTCGCTTTTTTATGGGATTGATAATGAATCATGAAAAAAACCAGCGATTCAATCACTGGTTGTTATACTCAATGAAAATCAAAGAGCAAACTAGGAAGCGAGCCCGTAGGTTGCTCAAAACACTGTTTTGAGGTTGTGGATAGAACTGACGAAGTCAGTAACAAATATACGGCAAGACGAAGCTGACGTGGTTTGAAGAGTATTAGATAGTTCTTTTAGGAAGCTCCATTAGTAGTAGACGTTTTTGTATCTGTTGTTTGAGTGCTAGAAGAAGGAACAGTCGGTTGTTCTTGTTTACTGCTAGTCTCTTCTTTCTTGCTTTCTTCACTGCTACTAGATTGAGTTGTTGTTTCTTCTTGTGTGTTTTCTTTTGTAGAAGTATTATCCTTGTTGGGAGTAGTGTTCTCTTGAGGGGATTCCTTTTGAATCTCTTTTATGACAGTTGTCTGGGTTGTCGTAGTTTCTTTTTTAGAGTTATTATTGTTGTTATTCATAGCATTCATAATGGTGATGCTTGCAGTAATCAGCCCTAGAATACTACCGATAGTAGCAATCGTTTTTTGAAAAACAGTAAATCCTTTTTTGATGTGTTCCGTTTTGGGTTTTGATGTTCTACGATAATTAGACATAATATCTCTCCTTTACTAAAATTCATTATACCGAAAATCTTTAAAAAAAACTTAAATGAACCTGAATTGCCTTTCTTGTCGCCTGAACTGTTTCGTGATACAATAGAAGGAGTGATTTTAGAAAGCGTGAGAAACCATGATTTACTTTGATAATTCGGCAACGACTAAGCCTTATCCAGAAGCACTTGAAACCTATATGCAAGTGTCTGCAAAAATTATTGGAAATCCTTCAAGTCTCCATCGTTTGGGAGACCAATCTAGCAGAATTTTAGAAGCTTCTCGACAGCAGATTGCAGATTTGATTGGCAAGAAAAGCGAAGAAATCTTCTTTACCTCTGGTGGGACTGAAGGGGATAATTGGGTTATCAAAGGTGTGGCTTTTGAAAAAGCGCAGTTTGGTAAACACATTATTGTGTCTGATATTGAGCACCCAGCAGTCAAGGAGTCGGCTCTCTGGCTCATGACTCAAGGTTTTGAAGTGGATTTTGCACCTGTAAATGAAAAAGGATTTGTAGATGTAACTGCTTTAGAAAACCTACTTCGTCCTGATACAACGCTAGTCTCTGTTATGGCAATCAACAATGAAATCGGCTCAATCCAGCCTATTGAAGCTATATCAGAACTATTAGCTGATAAACCAACGATTTCCCTCCATGTTGATGCGGTTCAAGCTTTAGCTAAGATTCCGACAGAAAAGTATTTGACTGACCGAGTGGATTTTGCGACCTTCTCAAGTCATAAATTCCACGGAGTTCGTGGTGTTGGCTTTGTCTATATCAAGTCTGGCAAGAAAATTACACCGCTTTTAACTGGTGGTGGCCAAGAGCGTGACTATCGTTCAACAACTGAGAATGTAGCAGGAATTGCAGCAACAGCCAAGGCACTGCGTCTAGCTATGGAAAGATTGGAATTGTTTTCTAACAAAACGAGTCAGATGAAGGAAGTCATCCGTCAGGCTCTTCTTGATTATCCAGATATTTTTGTTTTCTCAGGTGAGGAAGACTTTGCGCCTCATATTCTGACCTTCGGAATTAAGGGAGTTCGTGGGGAAGTCATTGTTCATGCATTTGAAGACTATGATATTTTCATTTCTACAACATCAGCTTGCTCGTCCAAAGCTGGGAAACCTGCTGGAACCCTGATTGCCATGGGAATTGAAAAGGATAAAGCCCAGTCAGCAGTACGCCTCAGCCTAGACCTAGAAAATGACATGAGTCAAGTTGAGCAATTTTTGACCAAACTAAAATTAATCTACAATCAAACTAAAAAAGTAAGATAGGAGCATTCATGCAGTATTCAGAAATTATGATTCGCTACGGAGAGCTTTCAACCAAGGGTAAAAACCGGATGCGTTTTATCAATAAACTACGTAATAATATCTCAGACGTTTTGTCCATTTATCCTCAAGTCAAAGTGACAGCAGACCGCGATCGTGCCCATGCTTATCTAAATGGTGCCGACTATACAGCAGTTGCCGAGTCACTCAAGCAAGTTTTCGGGATTCAAAACTTTTCGCCAGTATACAAGGTTGAAAAATCTGTAGAAGTTCTGAAATCTGCTGTCCAAGAGATTATGAAGGACATCTACAAGGAAGGTATGACCTTTAAAATCTCAAGCAAGCGAAGCGACCACAACTTTGAGTTAGACAGTCGTGAGTTGAACCAAACTCTTGGTGGTGCAGTCTTTGAAGCCATTCCCAATGTACAAGCACAAATGAAAAATCCTGACATCAATCTTCAGGTGGAGATTCGTGAAGAGGCGGCCTACCTTTCTTATGAAACCATTCGAGGAGCTGGTGGTTTACCGGTTGGAACTTCAGGGAAAGGCATGCTCATGTTGTCAGGTGGGATTGACTCACCAGTAGCTGGTTATCTAGCTCTAAAACGTGGAGTGGATATCGAAGCTGTTCACTTTGCTAGTCCACCATATACCAGTCCAGGTGCCCTCAAAAAAGCCCAAGATTTGACCCGTAAATTGACTAAATTTGGTGGCAATATCCAGTTTATCGAAGTACCTTTCACGGAGATTCAAGAAGAGATTAAGGCTAAGGCTCCAGAAGCTTATCTCATGACTCTGACTCGCCGCTTTATGATGCGCATTACGGACCGTATCCGAGAAGTGAGAAATGGTTTGGTCATCATCAATGGTGAAAGTCTTGGTCAGGTGGCAAGCCAAACCCTGGAGAGTATGCAGGCTATCAATGCGGTGACTAATACACCGATTATCCGACCAGTTGTGACCATGGATAAGTTGGAAATCATAGATATCGCTCAGGAAATTGACACCTTTGAAATTTCTATCCAGCCTTTTGAAGACTGTTGTACGATTTTTGCACCCGATCGTCCGAAGACAAATCCAAAGATTAAGAATGCAGAGCAGTATGAAACACGTATGGATGTCGAAGGTCTGGTTGAACGTGCAGTAGCAGGAATCATGATTACTGAAATTACGCCTCAAGCTGAGAAGGATGCAGTTGATGAGCTAATTGACGATCTCCTCTAATTAGAAAATCCAGAAGAATAGAGAAAATAAGTAGAAAAAGTTAGCTTTTTGTTCTAAATTTAGACGGAAACTGACTTTTTTTCTATTTTTGTGCTATAATAAGATAAAATTTTGAATATAGAGAGTTTTCTGACAATGAATCAATCCTACTTTTACCTGAAAATGCGAGAGCATAAATTAGTGGTTCCCTACACAGGTAAGGAGCGTCGCGTACGTGTTCTCCTCCCCAAAAACTATGATAAAGATACGGATAGAAGCTACCCAGTTGTGTATTTTCACGATGGACAAAATGTCTTTTATAGTAAGGAATCTTACGTTGGACATTCCTGGAAGATTATCCCAGCCATCAAGCGAAATCCAGATATCAGCCGTATGATTGTTGTGGCTATTGACAATGATGGTCTTGGTCGAATGAACGAGTATGCGGCATGGAAATTCCAAGAGTCCAACATTCCTGGCCAACAATTTGGTGGTAAGGGAGTCGAGTACGCTGAGTTTGTCATGGAAGTGGTCAAACCCTTTATCGACGAAAACTATCGTACAAAGTCTGACCGCAAGCACACTGCTATGGTTGGATCTTCTCTAGGTGGCAATATTACCCAGTTTATTGGCTTGGAGTATCAGGATCAAATTGGATGTTTGGGAGTTTTCTCATCAGCTAACTGGCTTCACCAAGAGGCCTTTGATCGCTATATCGAGCGAAAAAAACTACTGTCTGACCAGCGTGTCTTTATCTATGTTGGTACGGAAGAAGCAGACGACACAGACAAGACTCTCATGGCTGGCAATATTAAGCAGGCCTATATCGACTCTTCCCTTCGCTATTATCATGATTTGATAGCGGGAGGAGTGCAGTTGGAGAATCTTTCACTTAAGGTTCAGGCTGGAGCCATTCACCATGAAGTGCCATGGTCAGAAAATCTCCCAGCTTGCCTACGCTTTTTTGCAGAAAATTGGTAATTAGTATAAAGGAGACAGGATATGAATATTGAACATCTTAGCCACTGGAGTGGTCATCTTAACCGTGAAATGTATGTTAATCGTTACGGACACGCAGGTATTCCAGTGGTTGTCTTTGCTTCCTCAGGTGGTAGCCACAATGAATACTATGATTTTGGCATGATTGATGCATGTGCATCCTTTATCGAGGAAGGTCGAGTGCAATTCTTTACTCTTTCAAGTGTCGATAGTGAAAGTTGGCTAGCAACATGGAAAAATGGTCATGACCAAGCTGAAATGCACCGTACCTATGAACGATATGTGATTGAAGAAGCCATTCCTTTTATCAAGCACAAGACAGGCTGGTTCGACGGCATGATGACGACAGGCTGCTCTATGGGAGCTTACCATGCACTCAACTTCTTCCTGCAGCATCCGGATGTCTTCACCAAAGTAATTGCTCTTAGTGGTGTCTACGATGCACGTTTTTTTGTCGGTGATTACTACAATGATGATGCCATCTATCAAAATTCACCAGTAGACTATATTTGGAATCAAAATGACGGTTGGTTTATCGACCGTTACCGTCAAGCTGAAATTGTGGTTTGTACGGGACTAGGTGCTTGGGAACATGATGGCCTACCTTCTTACTACAAGCTCAAAGAAGCCTTCGATCAAAAACAAATTCCTGCCTGGTTTGCAGAATGGGGACATGATGTCGCCCATGACTGGGAATGGTGGCGCAAACAAATGCCTTATTTCCTCGGTCACATGAGTCTATAAAAGGAGTCGCTTATGAATTATCTTGTAATTTCACCCTATTACCCACAAAATTTCCAACAATTTAGTATTGAACTAGCCAATAAAGGAATCACCGTTCTAGGGATTGGGCAAGAACCCTATGAACAACTAGATGAACCATTGCGCAATAGCTTGACTGAGTATTTCCGAGTTGATAATCTTGAAAATCTTGATGAAGTTAAACGTGCAGTAGCCTTTCTTTTCTACAAACATGGTCCAATTGATCGCATCGAATCCCACAATGAATACTGGCTAGAGTTGGATGCTGCCCTTCGTGAACAGTTTCATGTCTTTGGTGCTAAACCAGAAGACCTTAAGAAGACCAAGTTCAAGTCCGAAATGAAGAAACTCTTCAAGAAAGCTGGAGTTCCCGTTGTGCCAGGTGCGGTGATTGAAACAGAAGCAGATGTTGATAAAGCTGTGAAAGAAATTGGACTTCCGATGATTGCCAAACCTGACAATGGAGTGGGAGCGGCAGCAACCTTCAAGCTTGAAACAGAAGAGGATATCCATCATTTCAAGGCAGAGTGGGATCATTCAACCGTTTATTTCTTTGAAAAATTTGTTACTTCTAGTGAAATCTGTACCTTCGATGGTTTGGTAGATAGAGATGGAAATATCGTCTTTTCTACGACCTTTGACTATGCCCATACACCGCTTGATCTTATGATTTACAAGATGGACAATTCTTATTATGTTCTTAAAGATATGGATCCAAAATTGCGCAAGTATGGTGAGGCAATCGTTAAAGAATTTGGCATGAAAGAACGTTTCTTCCATATTGAGTTCTTCCGTGAGGGTGATGATTATATTGCTATCGAGTACAATAACCGTCCAGCTGGCGGCTTTACCATTGATGTTTATAACTATGCCCATTCTTTTGATTTGTACAAGGGCTATGCAGCGATCGTTGCGGGTGAACCATTCCCTGCTTCACAATTCGAGCCCCTGTACTGCTTGGCAACATCTCGTCGCGCCAATGCCAACTATGTTTATTCAGAAGAAGACTTGCTCGCCAAATACGGTCAGCAATTTAAGGTTAAGAAAATCATGCCTGCAGCCTTTGCTGAATTGCAAGGAGACTTTCTCTATATGCTAACGACACCAAGTCGTGAGGAAATGGATCAGATGATTAAGGACTTTGGTCAGCGTCAAGAATAATCAAAATTTTGACTTAACAAACTAGGTTTGTTAGGTCTTTTTTTAAGAACTAAAATAAAAGCGTTTTCCTACAGTATTCTTTTAGAAAATCTGTTGCTAAAAGGCTTAAAAATTGATAGAATAGGGATTGTCTAAAAAATATTAAGGAGAATCTATCAATGGATTTCGCATGGGCAGTCAAATATGCCACTGAATTTTTGGGAACAGCCATCTTGATCATCTTGGGAAATGGTGCAGTTGCCAACGTTGAACTTAAAGGTACGAAAGGTCACCAAAGTGGCTGGCTCGTTATCGCTGTTGGTTACGGTATGGGGGTTATGATCCCTGCCTTGATGTTTGGTAATGTTTCTGGTAACCACATCAACCCAGCCTTCACTCTTGGTCTAGCAGTTAGCGGACTTTTCCCTTGGGCACAAGTAGTACCATACATCGTTGCACAAGTCTTGGGAGCAATCTTCGGACAAGCCTTGGTTGTTGCAACTCACCGTCCTTACTACTTGCAAACTGAAAAAGCAAACAATATCTTGGGAACATTCTCAACAATTTCAAGTATTGACCAAGGTACAAAAGAATCACGCTTTGCAGCAACAGTTAACGGTTTTATCAACGAGTTTGTTGGTTCATTCGTTCTCTTCTTTGCAGCACTTGGTATGACAAAGAACTTCTTTGGAGCTGAAGTCCTCCAATACATGAAACAAATGGCAACTCAAGCTGGTCAAAATGTTGACTTCTCTGATTTGGCAATTAAAGCTCAAGTAGCGCCTCATACAGCATCAGGACTTGCTGTTGGTCACTTGGCACTTGGTTTCCTAGTAATGGCTTTGGTTACTTCACTTGGAGGACCTACAGGACCTGGTTTGAACCCAGCTCGTGACTTTGGACCACGTCTCCTTCATGCCTTCCTTCCAAAATCAATCCTTGGTCAACACAAGGGTGATTCAAAATGGTGGTATGCTTGGGTACCAGTAGTTGCACCGATTGCAGCTGGTATTGCAGCAGTAGCGCTTTTCAAATTACTTTACCTATAATCACTCAAAACTGGGAAGCCCCAGTTTTTTTCTTGTCTACGAAAGTCGAGTTTTTAGATAGAGATTCTTAAATCGTCAGACTTTTTTCATTTTAATGCTAAAGGTGAAAATGTGGCGAAAATATGGTAAAATAGAGTACTAAGTAAACGTTAAAAAGGAATATTATGCGTAAAGAGATTGCACCCGAATTATATAATTACAATAAATTCCCTGGTCCTGAATTTCATCTATCTGGAGATAAAGTCGAAGCTGAAGGGTTTACCTTTACTTTGGTTGAAAATAGTAAGGATGCTTTTGATGCAACGGCATTTACTCAACGCTTTTCTGAAGTTTTAAGTAAGTTCGATTATATTGTTGGAGACTGGAGTAATGAGCAGTTGCGCTTACGTGGTTTCTACAAGAATGAGCGAGCTGAAGAGTCTCTCGAGAAAATCAGTCGTTTACAAGATTACCTACTTGAGTATTGTAGCTATGGTTGTGCCTACTTTGTTCTAGAAAATGAAGTTCCTAAACGAGCACCATTTGACCAAAAGATGCGCAAAAAAGAGGATGAAAAAGATACTCGAAAAGGGAAAAAGACTTCCCAAAGTAAGAAAAGAAATCATACGGATAAGAGAAATAGACGCCGTTCAAAAGAACAGAAATCTCAGAAAGAAGACAAGGGGCAACGTCATTTCGTCATCCGTCAGAAAGATTAGAGAATAAGGAGAAAACATGAAACCGTCTATTTATAGTTTAACACGTCAAGGCATGCAAGAATGGGTCTTGGAGCAGGGAGAAAAGAAATTCCGTGCCGACCAAATCTGGGAGTGGCTTTACCGTAAACGTGTCCAATCATTTGAAGAAATGACCAACTTATCTAAGGATTTGATTGCCAAACTCAATGATCAATTTGTAGTCAATCCTTTGAAACAACGCATCGTTCAAGAATCAGCTGATGGTACTGTAAAGTATCTCTTTGAGTTGCCAGATGGGATGTTGATTGAGACAGTGCTGATGCGTCAACACTACGGTTTGTCAGTCTGTGTAACGACTCAGGTAGGATGCAATATCGGTTGTACCTTCTGTGCATCAGGCTTGATCAAGAAGCAACGTGACCTCAATAACGGTGAAATCGTTGCGCAGATTATGTTAGTCCAAAAATATTTTGACGAACGTGGACAAGATGAACGTGTTAGTCATATCGTTGTAATGGGGATTGGAGAACCTTTTGATAACTACAATAACGTTTTGAACTTTATCCGTACCATCAATGACGATAAGGGAATGGCTATCGGTGCTCGCCATATCACCGTATCAACTTCAGGTTTGGCTCACAAAATCCGTGATTTTGCCAATGAAGGTGTTCAGGTTAACCTTGCTGTTTCTCTTCATGCACCAAACAATGAACTTCGTTCAAGCATCATGAAGATTAATCGTGCCTTTCCAATTGAAAAACTCTTTGCAGCTATCGAGTATTACATCGAAACTACCAATCGCCGTGTGACTTTTGAGTATATCATGCTCAATGAAGTTAACGATGGAGTAGAGCAGGCACTTGAGTTGGCAGAATTGCTTAAGAATATCAAGAAATTGTCTTATGTCAACTTGATTCCTTATAATCCAGTTAGTGAGCATGACCAGTATAGCCGAAGCCCTAAAGAACGTGTCATGGCTTTCTATGATACACTCAAGAAAAAAGGTGTCAACTGTGTCGTTCGCCAGGAACATGGTACAGATATCGATGCGGCTTGTGGACAATTGCGTTCAAATACCATGAAGCGTGATCGCCAAAAAGCAGTAGCGGAAGTAAATCCATAAGATGAGTCGAAAAACATTACTAAGCTTGGGAGTGCTTTTATACAGTCTTTGTATCGTCTGTTTTTGTTTTACTCCCCAGCCTCAACTTCCTACAGGAGTGGAAACTCCAGGTATTCAAACTTTTGGACGCCTGGTTTTTCTTTTGACGCCTTTTAACTCCCTTTGGAAACTGGGTGAAGTAACCAGTCTTTTTCAGTTATTTTGGATTTTTTTGCAAAACGCTCTAAATATCCTCTTGCTCTTCCCACTGATTTTCCAACTTCTCTTTCTCATTCCTAGTCTAAGAAATACTAAGAAAGTGATTTTGTTTAGCTTTTTATTGAGCTTGGGAATTGAATGCACGCAACTAGTTCTAGACTTTTTCTTGGACTTTAATCGGGTCTTTGAGATTGATGATTTGTGGACCAATACCTTGGGTGGCTACCTAGCTTGGCTCCTCTATAAACTACTACATAAAAACAAGATAAGGAATTAAAATGAGTATCTTAGAAGTTAAAAATTTGAGTCACGGTTTTGGTGACCGTGCGATTTTTGAAGATGTATCTTTCCGCCTCCTTAAAGGTGAACATATCGGCTTAGTTGGTGCCAATGGTGAAGGAAAATCAACCTTTATGAGCATCGTAACTGGTAAAATGTTACCTGATGAAGGTAAAGTGGAATGGTCCAAATATGTGACAGCAGGCTATCTGGATCAGCATGCGGTGCTTAAAGAAGGCCAAACTGTTCGTGACGTTCTTCGTACAGCTTTTGACGAATTATTCAAAGCCGAAGCGCGTATCAATGAACTCTACATGGAAATGGCAGAAGAGGGCGCTGATATTGATGCATTGATGGAAGAAGTTGGTGAACTTCAGGACCGTTTGGAAAGTCGTGATTTCTATACCTTAGATGCAAAGATTGATGAAGTGGCGCGTGCTCTTGGTGTCATGGACTTTGGGATGGATACGGATGTAACAGCCTTGTCAGGTGGACAAAGAACCAAGGTATTATTAGCGAAACTCCTCCTTGAAAAGCCAGATATCTTGCTTCTGGACGAGCCAACCAACTACTTGGATGCTGAGCATATCGACTGGCTCAAGCGCTATCTCCAGAACTATGAGAATGCCTTTGTTCTTATTTCACACGATATTCCTTTCCTCAACGACGTTATCAATATCGTCTATCATGTAGAAAATCAGCAGTTGACACGTTATTCAGGCGATTACTACCAGTTCCAAGAAGTCTATGCTATGAAGAAATCGCAATTGGAAGCAGCCTATGAACGTCAACAGAAAGAAATTGCGGATCTCAAGGATTTCGTGGCCCGTAATAAGGCGCGTGTTGCAACACGAAACATGGCCATGTCTCGCCAGAAGAAATTGGATAAGATGGACATTATTGAGCTCCAAAGTGAGAAACCAAAGCCATCCTTTGAATTTAAATCTGCACGTACACCAGGCCGATTTATCTTCCAAGCTAAGGACTTGCAGATTGGCTACGATCGTCCCCTTACTAAACCATTAAATCTTACCTTTGAGCGCAATCAAAAGGTTGCCATCATCGGTGCCAACGGTATCGGGAAAACAACCCTCTTGAAGAGTCTTTTGGGAATCATTCCTCCAATTGCTGGGGAGGTTGAGCGAGGTGACTACCTAGAACTCGGCTACTTTGAACAAGAAGTGGAAGGTGGCAATCGTCAGACCCCACTGGAAGCAGTATGGAATGCCTTTCCAGCTCTTAACCAAGCCGAAGTTCGTGCTGCCCTTGCCCGTTGTGGTTTGACGACTAAACATATCGAAAGTCAGATTCAGGTCTTGTCAGGTGGGGAACAAGCCAAGGTTCGTTTCTGTCTCCTGATGAACCGCGAGAATAATGTCCTTGTACTTGACGAACCTACCAACCACTTGGATGTGGATGCCAAGGATGAACTCAAACGTGCTCTGAAAGAATACAAGGGTTCTATCCTTATGGTTTGCCACGAACCAGACTTCTACGAAGGCTGGATGGACCAGATCTGGGATTTCAATGAGTTGACATAAAAAGAGAATCCCGCAAAACTAGAATAGTAAAAAGCCAAGTCTGTGTGACTTGGCTTTTTGGCTAGTAATTCAAATAGGTTTCAATATCAGATTTTTGGATTTCTTTACCGTAGTGACAAATCGGGCAAGAAACGAAATAAGTTTTTCCGTAAGGAAAGAGTGGAATCCAGTAAAGGGTAAATTTACGTCCAGTTTCTGAAATTTCCCAAGTGTCGGTATTGTTACAGTGACCACACTCGATAGTGGTTTGAGTATGTCCTAAGACCTTTTGGTAACCTTTCGAACCCCAGAATAAAATCATTTTTACATCTCCTTATTTTAGGGTCATCCTATTTTTTACTGAAATCGTAGTCCTTAACAATTTCGATACTATCGATAGTGATAGCAGTAGTTGGTTTGTCTTTTTCGTCTTTTTCAGCTTTTGCTATTTTATCGACTACGTCCATCCCATCAATTACCTGACCAAAGACGGGGTGTTTCCCATCGAGAGTAGGATTTCCACCTTCTTTGTAGGCTTCGATAATTTTCTTAGGATAGCTACTTGTAGGAAGTTTAGCAGAATAATCTGTTGTACTTTGGTTAATAAAGAATTGGCTACCATTTGAGTTTGGTTGACCAGTATTAGCCATAGATAGGGAACCACGGATATTATAGAGGTATGGAGAAATTTCGTTTTTGAAACCTGTTCCCTTGTCTTTGGTTTTGTCTTTATCATGCCAGATAGATTCCCCACCTGTTCCATCTCCCTTAGGATCTCCAGTTTGTACCATAAATCCATCAATCACACGGTGGAAAGTCACACCATTGTAGTAACCTTCTTTTGCATGAGTAAGGAAGTTTTCAACTGCAAGTGGTGCTAACTTTGGAAAGAGTTTGATACGAATATCACCCAAACTTGTGTGAAGGATAGCTTCAGCCTCGTTTTCGGCTACTTCCTTAGAAAGTTGAGGGAAGTTAGCATTTTCATTTGTTAAAGCATCTTTCAAATCTTTTTCTGCTTGAGTAGCGGCTTTAGAACTTTCTTCAGTAGCAATCTTAGAATCTACGTAATCATCACCACGAAGTGCACGTTGTATGCTTGTACATCCACCAAGGGCAAAGGTAGAAATGAGTAGTAGTGTAGCTAATTTTTTCATGTTAATCCTCTCAAAAATCATTTTTTCCATTGTACCCTAAAAAGAAGAGGATTTCAAATATTCAATTGTGATGATTCCGATAGTACATACAATTTTATGGCCTTACTTACACCATTTTGATCATTAGAATCTGTTACTGTATTTGCGCAAGTTTTGACATCTGTAGGTGCGTTTCCCATTGCAACACCAAGTCCAGCAGTCTCAATCATTGGAATATCATTATAATTATCTCCAATAGTCATAATTTCAGAAAGTGAAAGTTGATAATACTTGGCTAATTCTAATAAAGCTTGTTTTTTGGATACTTGATTATGTGTAACTTCTAGATAGTTATCTTTAGAGAGATAGAAGTTGGTTTGAGGGAAATCTATTGAAGATAAGGTTTTTTGAAGTTTCTGTATGGTATCCGTATTATCTATCAGCAAAAGTTTATGAACAAGAGTTTTCTCGTCTTTTATAAAATCTGCTAAAGATGTAACTTTTGGACTTTCTCCAGTAATAGTTGCTTCGATTTCTACCCACTCATCAATTGTATTCACAAGCCAATCTTTTCCGGAGTAAACATTGATAGAAACTGTCGGGAATTCTTTTTTTAAAAAATCATGTAGTAAGAGTAATTCCTTTTTATTAATAGTATGCTGACTTAGGATTTTATCTCCTGAACTGATGAGTGCTCCATTATAGCAGGCAATGGGACATTCGGTGATGCCAAGCTCTTTAGAAATTGGCGCTATACCGAGAGGAGATCTAGCAGAAGCTAAAACAAAAGGAATATCACATTGTTTTAAAAGTGGCATCAGTTCTATCAAATGAGAATCTAATTGGTGATTTTTATCCAAAATAGTACCGTCAATATCACTCATGATTAACTTTATTACTGACATATTTTTCTCCTTTTTATTAAAATAGAATAGTTGTTTTGCCATCTAAAGATTGTTGAATTTCTAAGTCGGGTTCTTTGTCTGTAATCCAATAATCAAAATCAGTAAGTTCGGAAAGAATATAATGAGAGTGTTTGTTTATTTTGCTAGTTTCAGCTAACAAGACGCGAATTTTACTAGTTTTAAATGCTCTTTTTTTCATGAGAACATCTTCTTGATCCTCAAAGCTAACTTGTCCGTCTGAAAGACTAGCTGCACCAAAAAATGCTATGTCAAATTTAATTCTATTCAAAGATTCGGATTCTTCTAATGAGTAATAGAAACGATTCTTTTTATGAAATCGTCCACCGATAATGTGAAAATCAACATTTTCATTTTCTCCTAAGACCAGTGCATTATCCAATGAATGGCTGAAAATAGTAACTTTTTTATCTGTTATTTTTGCTAACTCAAGTACAGTTGTTGAAACATCATAGAAAATTAATTGTGAATCAGAAATGAGTTGGGTAGCTAAATGAGCAATTTTCGCTTTTTCTTTAGAAGATTGTTCTGCTCGACCTTGGAAACCAAGAATCCTTTGCTTTTGAATTGGCAATAAACCTCCATGAGTTCTTTTTGCTCGTTTCTCCTTTGCGAGAATTGCAAAATCTCTCCGGATAGTATCCTTGGATACTTGGAAATAGTCAACCATTTCTCTTGCCGATAGACTTCCTCTATCTTCTAAAAGTTTTATGATTTCTTCTAATCTTTGTGCTTGGTACATAGGAATTCCTCCTTTTTTTAATACTATACTCTTTTTATAAGTATTTGTCAATAATTGTAATGATTTGTAAGTGTTTTAAAAAATTACAAAAAAATCAACCAGTATTGGTTGATTAAAGATTCTTTTTCGGATGGCGTTCAATGATTGCTTGATGATCCTTGAGTGCTTGTTCACCTTTGGGAGTTAGTTTATAGCCACGGATAGAGAAGCAAGCAGCCAATTCTTCTTCTGAAAAATGGTCATGAAGTGCTTGATTCAAGTCGGTAGCCTTCATTTTAGAAAGTCCAGTAACACCCTTCCTTTTAAGGATATTCTTTTTCATAGTAGCATTTAGATGATCAAGCGAGTAAAAGGCTGTTTCGATAATAGCATAGCCTTTTTCAACGAGTTTTTCTAAATGTTTTGGGATATCAATGCCATAAGAATTACTATATTTTAAAAGAGAACATTTTCAAAGGATTTTTCTTTTGGCTCAATTTCTAATTAATCATTGAACTTAATGCTAGGTCTCGAAAAGAATTATGTTTCCTCTTTCTGTCTGAGTTCAAAGAGGTCTTCTACTTTCAAATCAAAAACTTGAGCAATTTTAAGAGCCATTTCCAGCGAAGGATTGTAGCGGTTATTTTCCAAGTGAAGAATTGTCTCGCGTCGCATGCCGATGAGGTCGGCTAACTCTTGCTGGGTCATGTCTGTGGACTCACGAACAGATTTGAGATTAGTAATAATATTGCTTTCTTTGGCCATACTTATCCTCTCCGTTCCAAGATAAAATAGACAACCGCAAAGATGAAAATCAAGGCAGCTATGCTAATAAATATCTGACCCATGTAAAGAGTGAGAGACCCCATATACCCAATGATAACTGCTAGGATCATCAGTGCGCCTAGTATAAAAACAAACATCAAGCTAGCTGCCTTGGCTAAATTAGCATAAAAGCGTTCGTCCGGAGTTTCCTTGACATTTTTCAAACAGAAAAAACCAAATACAATCACTTCAATAACGAGGCCAATTCCCAAAATCCATTCTTTAATACCAGAACTTACGCTTGGGGTCGCAAGCCAAATCCCTACTGTATAAAAAATGCTAGCTGCAAAAATAAGTATCGAGTAAAGCTTTGCAGACAAGTCAAAAATAATCTTCCCCTTATCTTTCTGACTCTTATGAGGCCGTGGTTTCATATGTAGCCAGCTCCAAATAGCTACAATCTGACCTAACGCTGAAATACCAACAATAACTAACTTGGGTTCCCAACTAAGATTAGAACCAAATAAAACAATAAAATCAATAAAGAGAGCTACGGCAATCATTGCAATGAGGCCACGCATTTTTTGACTTTTTTTCATGATAGACTCCTTTTTGTGTTATAAATATATCACACTTAAATTTATGTTATAAATATATCACACTTAAATTTAGAAAGCAAGAATTTATGTGCCAAGGTGACAATTATTTGAAAAAATTTTTTAATAAAAGACCTCGTTAGTCAAACAACTAAAGAATTCTTTGAAGTGATGCATCGGATTTGGTTTGGATAGTTTCGTTAATAGTATTTGATGATAAAGAATTTTTGGAAAATCTAGATACTGTATGAAACTCTACTTTTTTATTAGGCTGTTATAAAGTCTGTCAGAATAAGCTTTGTAGGTGTAGAAGTTAATTTTTTCTTTCTAATTTATCCCTATTAGTCTAAAAAATTTAAAAATTTTAAAGTCTGTCAAGTTTTTTTCTTGACACCTCTCAGAAATCTGTTATAATAGAACATGTGCTAAATAGCTTAGCTATTTCACCGAAATAAAAAATAAAAGAAAAGAGATATTAAAAATGGCAGTAAAAATCCGTTTGACTCGTATGGGTTCTAAGAAAAAACCTTTCTACCGTATTAACGTAGCAGATTCACGTTCACCACGTGACGGACGTTTCATCGAAACAGTTGGAACTTACAACCCACTTGTTGCTGAAAACCAAGTAACTTTGAAAGAAGACCGCGTTCTTGCATGGTTGGCTGATGGAGCTCAACCTTCAGATACAGTTCGCAACATCCTTTCAAAAGAAGGTGTATTGAAAAAATTCCACGATTCTAAATTCTCTAAATAATTCTAAAGTAGGTTGACAGATGGATACGATTGAAAATCTCATTATTGCAATTGTGAAACCTTTGATTTCACAACCAGATGCCTTAACTATCAAGATTGAAGATACACCAGAATTTTTGGAATATCATTTGGATCTTGACCAGAGCGATGTGGGTCGTGTAATCGGTCGTAAGGGTCGCACTATCTCTGCGATAAGAACGATTGTCTATTCTGTCCCAACTGAAGACAAAAAAGTAAGAATCGTTATTGACGAAAAATAAGAAAAGCGGGACGGATGTCTCGCTTTTTTGCTAGGAGCAGGATATGAAGGATTTAACGTTTAGACAATTACAAGACTACTTACTCGAACATTACCAGCAGTCTCGGACTGAGGAAGGTCTTTTTATCAAGCTAGTGGAGGAAGTCGGAGAAGTAGCTGAGGTTTTGAATGGACGCTCTGGTCGAAAAGAGGGAGTTCAAGATTCGAACGAGGAACTTGCCAAAGAACTTGCTGATATCATTCACTACACCGTTGCAATTGCAGCCATCAACGATATTGATCTAACCAAGACCATTTTTGAAAAAGACAAAAAGGCAGCTATCAAATATCAACATGAACGAGATTTGGAAGGATATTTAGAAGCCGAAGGTCAGAACTAGCTTTTTCTCCAACTTGTGAAAATCCCTGGAACGTGATAAAATAAAGGAAGAAACATACATAGGAGATCAAATGAACTATTTTAACGTTGGAAAAATCGTTAATACACAAGGTTTGCAAGGTGAGATGAGAGTCTTATCTGTGACGGATTTTTCGGAAGAACGCTTTAAAAAAGGTGCAGAGCTTGCCTTATTTGATGAGAAGGATCAATTTGTTAGAACAGTGACTATTGCAAGTCACCGTAAGCATAAAAACTTTGATATCATCAAATTTAAGGATATGTATCACATCAATGATATCGAAAAATACAAGGGCCACAGTTTGAAGGTTGCGGAAGAAAACCTTAATGATCTAGATGAGGGTGAATTTTACTATCACGAGATTATTGGATTAGAGGTCTACGAGGGTGACAACTTGATTGGAACCATCAAGGAAATTCTTCAACCAGGTGCCAATGATGTCTGGGTAGTTAAGCGTAAGGGAAAACGGGATCTGCTTTTACCATATATCCCACCAGTTGTCCTTAATGTAGATATTCCTAATAATCGTGTGGATGTAGAACTCTTAGAAGGGTTAGACGATGAAGATTGATATTTTAACCCTCTTTCCAGAGATGTTCTCGCCTCTAGAACATTCCATCGTTGGGAAAGCTCGTGAAAAAGGGCTTTTAGATATCCAGTATCATAATTTTCGTGAATATGCTGAAAAAGCTCGTCATGTCGATGATGAACCCTACGGCGGCGGTCAAGGAATGTTGCTACGAGCGCAACCGATTTTTGATGCCTTTGATGCTATTGAAAAGAAGAATCCGCGCGTGATTCTTTTGGATCCTGCTGGTAAGCAGTTTGATCAAGCCTATGCTGAAGATTTAGCCCAAGAAGAGGAACTCATCTTTATCTGTGGTCACTACGAGGGCTATGATGAACGCATTAAGACCTTGGTAACAGATGAGATTTCTCTTGGTGATTATGTTCTAACTGGTGGAGAACTGGCAGCAATGACCATGATTGATGCGACGGTTCGCTTGATACCAGAAGTAATTGGGAAGGAAACCAGTCACCAAGATGATAGCTTTTCATCTGGCCTTCTTGAATATCCTCAGTACACACGTCCTTATGACTATCGTGGCATGGTGGTTCCAGAAGTGCTTATGAGTGGGCATCATGAGAAGATTCGTCAATGGCGTCTCTATGAAAGTCTCAAAAAAACTTATGAGCGTAGACCAGATTTGTTGGAACATTATGAGTTAACAGCAGAAGAAGCTAAAATGTTAGCAGACATTAAAGAAAATACAAATTAAAAGGAGAAGCCTATGCAAGTCATTAAACGTGATGGACAAGTTGCCGACTTTGATCCAGATAAAATCTATCAAGCCATTCTCAAAGCTGCTCAAACGGTTTATGTTTTGACAGATGATTTACGTCAAAATCTAGCTCAGGTAACTAAGAAAGTTGTCTTGGATCTAGAAGAGGCAAAAGTGGAGCGTGCGACAATCAGCATGATTCAATCAATGGTTGAGCATCGCTTGCTTGGTGCAGGTTACATCACCATCGCTGAACACTATATCTCTTACCGTTTACAACGGGATTTAGAGAGAAGTGGTTACGGAGAACACATTGCTGTTCACCTTCATTTTGAACAAATTCGTTAATAGAAAAGAGTGAGATGAAGAAAACTCATCTCACTCTTTCTTAAATCGATTTTTTTGGGCAGTTTGGACAGTTGAGGGAACAAAACTTATTTTTCGAATATCTGGGATTCGAATAATGCGGGTCACATTTTTTGCAAAATTTTTAACGATAATTTGCTGGCGGTCCGTATCAAATTTGATGATATCCCCTGTAAAACTCGTTTCCGCAAAGATGATATGTACAGCCTTTTTTTGGGCTAGGGCTTCTTCAAGTCTAGCAATTAGGGGATCGCTTTTTTCAGGAATGGAATCTTCATGTCCATTGACAAAATCATGGACTTTTTGCAAAGCCTGTTTTAATAAATCTTTCATTCCGGCCTCCCTTCTTTACATCATTATATAAAAATTTTATGAAATCTACAAGATTTTTCGAATAATCAATTGATAACAAAAAGGAGAAAAACATGGCAGAATTTACATTTGAAATTGAAGAACACTTGCTTACTCTATCTGAAAATGAAAAAGGATGGACCAAAGAAATCAATCGTGTCAGCTTTAATGGTGCACCGGCGAAGTTTGACATTCGTAGCTGGAGTCCTGACCACACCAAGATGGGGAAAGGAATTACCCTCTCAAATGAAGAGTTTCAAGTGATGGTCGATGCCTTCAAAAATCAATAAGCAATCATAAAAAAACAGACGAAAGGAGGTTGGGAGAAAATTCCCGACCTCCTTTCTTTCTTTCTTTATTTATGTGAAAAGTAGGGTTGATTACTAAGACGTTGAAGGAGTGGTCGTCCGATAAAACTAATGGCAATAATTTTTGCAAGATCAGGAATGATAAAGGGAAGCACACCGACAGTCAGTGCCTTATCAAAAGGCATACCAGCGAGATAATGGAGGCTGAGAATACCACCAACAAAGACAAGGGAATCACCCAAGAGATTGGCTAGGAAAATACGTACAACACCACTATTTGTGTGTGTTAGATAAGATGCAAGTCCTGCATAGACTAAGTCAAACCAAAGATAACCAGCGCTTGGTCCTACTAAAACATGGAAACCAGCTCCACCACTAGCAAAAACGGGAAGTCCAATAGCACCAAGCAAAAGATACAGTCCTACAGAGAGAACAGCTTCCCTTGGTCTAAAAACAGTAGCGATGAGACCAATAGCAAAGTTTTGCAGAGTAAATGGAACAGGTCCAATTGGAATGCTAATTTGGGCTAATACTGCAATCAGTGCAGCCCCGATAGCAGGAATAGCGTAAATGTGTGCTTTTTTCATAATAGTTAACCTCTTTTGTAATTTATAGTAACTATTATACTTTAAGAAACATATTTGTCAACCTATTTTAAAAACAAAGGTTACAAATTTGTAACGGCCGATTTAGAGAGAACCGGAGGCCAAGAGATTTTTCAAAACACAGGTAAATCTTATCAGTAATAAAAAGATGAGCCTTATGGAAGTTGGCTATCATATAGTGCAAACACTTAGGAATCCTGATGGGAAAGAGTTCTTTAATTTGCTCTAGTAAAAGAAAAAGATTGAAGAAAATGGTCCAAAATAGACTTTTTCTTCAATCTGAGTGACCGAGATGATCTCATTTAAAATTGTTAACGCATAGTCACAAATTCTTCCGATCCTGTTGGATGGATAGCAACTGTAGCGTCAAAATCAGCTTTTGTAGCGCCCATCTTGATTGCTACTGCAAAACCTTGAATCATTTCATCAACGCCGTAGCCGATGCCATGAAGGCCAACGACCTTTTCATCTGCACCTGCTGTAACGAGCTTGAAGCGAGCTTCTTGACGGTGACTTGTGACTGCGGAGTACATAGAAGCAAATTTTGAAGTATAAACTTTAATGTTTTCTTGTCCATACTCTTTGATAGCTTCTTCCTCAGTCAGACCGACAGTTCCGATAGCTGGGTGTGAAAAGACTACAGTTGGAATAGTAGTGTAGTCCATTTTGGCATTGGTTTTACCGTTGAAGAGTCTTTCGGATAGGGTACGTCCAGCCTTGATAGCAACAGGAGTCAGTTCTTTTTCACCTGTGACATCGCCAAGAGCGTAGATACCATCAACGACTGTGTTTTGGTATTCGTCAACCTGGATGAAACCACGTTCATTGAGAGTAACGCCTGCCTTTTCTAGCTGGAGTCCTTCAACGTTTGGACGGCGGCCAGTTGCCCAGATAACTTGACTGGCAGTATGAGTACTACCATCTTCGAAATGAATGGTAATGCCTTGTTCAGTTTCTTCAAGTTTAGCAGGAACCTTATGGGTGTGGAGGTTTAGTCCAGTATTCTCCATTTCTTGAACTAGACTCTCAACAATATAGCTATCAAATCCACGAAGTGGACGCTCACGACGGACGAATAAATCTGTCTGCACACCAAGGGTATGGAGCACGCCAGCTAATTCGACAGCAATGTAACCAGCACCCAGAATGGCTACTGATTCAGGCAACTCTTCCCAAGCAAAGACATCATCAGAACTACCACCTAGTTCCGCACCAGGAATGGCAGGAATATGAGGATGTGCCCCAGTTGCAATCACGATGTGCTTAGCACGGATCAACTCACCATTGACACTGACTGTATGAGCATCAACGAACTCGGCGCGTCCTTCAATAAAATCAACTCCGTTACGCTTAAAGCTTCCACCATAAGAAGAGCGAGCACGATCAATATAGGCTTCACGATTTTTCCGAAGCCTTGCGTAATCAAATTGATTCCCAGTACTTGTAAAACCATAGTCAGGTCCATATTTGTGGATGCTCTCTGCGATTTGAGCTCCGTACCACATGATTTTCTTAGGAACGCAGCCAATATTGACACAGGTTCCACCTAATTTCTTTTCCTCAATCACTGCCGCTTTAGCACCATGTTCACCAGCACGATTCATGGTAGCAATACCTCCGCTACCTCCTCCAATGGCGATAATATCGTATTCTCTCATAGAAAGCTCCTTTGTTGTTTTCTAGTCATATTCTATCTTTTTTTGGAGGTTAATGCAAAAATCTGCTACGTTTAAAATTTTTAAGAAAATGCTTGCAAAAATAAAAAAGAAAGTGTATTATATAACTAATACAACAATAAAAGATTTAGCAAATGTTTTTGGATAATGAGAAATAAATTGTCCATTTTTAGGATATGTGCTATAATCTTAACATATATATTTATAAAAGGGGTATTGCTATGAAAAGAAAGTCAAAAGCTAAGAAATGGCCTTTATTTACTGCTATTGGAGTGGCGTCTGTACTCGTAGTGGGAGCAGCAGCTGTTCTTCTGTTAAGACAACCAAATCAAGCTGCAGCAAAAGATGAAACTGCTAAGATTGTCCTTGCTAAAGAGGGGTCTGTGGCATCTTCAGTTCTTTTATCAGGTACAGTAACTGCTCAAAACGAACAATACATCTATTATGATGCAAGCAAGGGTGACTTAGACGAGGTCTTGGTTTCTGTTGGAGATCAGGTTAGCGAAGGACAGGCTCTCGTCAAGTATAGTAGCACAGAAGCCCAAGCTGCCTATGATGCTGCAAGCCGTGCTGTAGCTAAAGCTGACCGTCATATCAATGAATTAAACGAAGCACGAAATACCGCTGCAGCAACACCTAGCCTTCCACAAGCAGGTCTAGAAGGAGCAACTGGACAAGCGCCAGCTCAGTCATCCGGTTCTGCCACAGCTGCTATTGATTCTCAAATCAGCGATGCTCGTGATGTGCGTGCAGATGCAGAAGCGCAACTCGAAAAAGCTCAAGCCCAGTTGAATGCTGCTACGGTATTGAGTACGGTGGAGGGAACAGTTGTTGAAGTGAATCGTAATGTTTCAAAATCTCCAACAGGAAATAGTCAAGTTTTGGTTCATATCGTAAGTAACGATAACTTGCAGGTCAAGGGAGAACTTTCTGAGTACAACCTTGCCAATCTATCTGTAGGCCAAGAAGTCACTTTCACTTCCAAGGTTTACCCAGATAAAACTTGGAATGGTAAGATTAGCTATATTTCAAATTATCCAAAAAATAACAGTGAAGCAAGCAGTAGCTTAGCTGGTTCAAACACAGGTTCTAAATACCCATATACAGTCGATGTAACTAGTGAAATCGGTGACTTGAAACAGGGCTTTACAGTCAGTGTTGAAGTAAAAAGCACTAGCAAAGCATTGATTGTTCCGATCACCAGCGTAGTCATGGAAGAAGATAAAAACTATGTTTGGATCCTTGATGAAAATCAAAAGGCCAAAAAAGTTGAAGTTGGATTGGGCAATGCAGATGCAGAAAATCAAGAAATCACATCTGGTCTGACAGATGGAGCAAAAGTCATCAGTAATCCGACAGCTTCCTTGCAAGAAGGAAAAGAGGTGAAGACTGATGAAGCAACTAATTAGCCTCAAAAATATCTGCCGTAGTTATCGAAATGGTGATCAAGAGCTTCAAGTCCTTAAAAACATTAACCTTGAAGTTCACGAGGGAGAATTTGTGGCAATCATGGGACCATCTGGTTCTGGTAAGTCCACCCTCATGAATACCATTGGGATGTTGGATACCCCTTCAAGTGGGCAGTATTTTCTAGATGGAAAAGAAGTAGCTGGTTTGGGTGAAAAACAATTAGCCAAGGTTCGAAATCAGGAAATCGGCTTCGTCTTTCAACAATTCTTTCTCTTGTCAAAGCTTAATGCTCTTCAAAACGTAGAATTGCCCTTGATTTATGCTGGTGTTTCAGCTTCAAAACGTCGCAAATTAGCAGAAGAATATCTGGAAAAGGTTGAACTGACCGAGCGTAGCCATCATTTACCTTCGGAGTTGTCAGGTGGTCAGAAGCAAAGGGTTGCCATTGCGCGTGCATTGGTCAACAATCCTTCAATCATCTTGGCAGATGAGCCTACTGGAGCTTTGGATACTAAAACTGGAAATCAGATCATGCAACTCTTAGTTGAACTAAATAAAGAAGGCAAAACCATCATTATGGTTACGCATGAGCCTGAAATCGCTGCTTACGCTAAGCGTCAGATTGTCATTCGTGATGGCGTCATTTCATCTGATAGTGGTCTCGTAGAAAAGGAGGAAAACTAAGATGCAGAATCTGAAATTTGCCTTTTCATCCATTATGGCCCACAAGATGCGTTCCTTCCTGACCATGATTGGTATTATCATCGGTGTTTCCTCAGTTGTCGTGATAATGGCCTTGGGTGACTCTATGTCTCGCCAGGTCAATAAAAACATGACCAAGTCTCAGAAAGACATTCATGTCTTTTTCTCACCTTCCAAGAGTAAGGACGGTTCCTTTACCCAGAAGCAATCTGCTCTAACCCTGTCTGGTAAAGAGGAAGATGTTTTTGTTGAACCTCCAAAACCACAAGAAGCTTGGGTTAAGGAAGCTGCAAAGCTCAAGGGAGTGGATAGTTATTACGTAACCAACTCAGCCAATGTGACCTTGACTTATAAGGATAAAAAGGTCGAACACGCTAACATGACGGGTGGGAATGTCACTTATATGGATGCGGTCGAAAATGAAATCGTTGCAGGTCGAAGTCTTAGAGCGCAAGATTATAAAGATTTTGCAAGTGTGATCATTTTAGATGAAGAGCTTGCCAATAGCCTTTTTGGTTCAGCACAAGAAGCTCTCAACCAAATTGTTGAAGTAAATGAAATCAGTTACCGTGTTATTGGTGTTTATGCAAGTAAGGAAGCTAAGGCTGCGAAAACATTTGGAGTCGGAGGACTACCAATTACGACCAATATTTCCTTAGCAGCTAATTTTAACACAGATGAGATTTCAAATATTGTCTTCCGTGTCAATGATACTAGCTTAACCCAGACCTTAGGACCAGAGTTGGCAAGAAGAATGACAGAGATTGCAGGTCTTCAACAAGGGGAATATCAAGTTGCAGATGCGTCTGCCGCCTTCCAAGAAGTTCAACAACTCTTTGGCTTCATAACAACGATTATTAGTGCAATTGCAGGGATCTCCCTCTTTGTTGGTGGTACTGGTGTTATGAATATCATGCTTGTTTCAGTGACAGAGCGTACTCGTGAGATTGGTCTACGTAAAGCACTAGGAGCAACACGGGCGAATATTCTGGTTCAATTTTTGATTGAATCTATGATTTTGACTTTGTTAGGTGGGGTCATCGGTCTTGTGCTGGCTGCAGGGGTGACCATGCTTGCAGGTGTTCTTCTTCAAAACATGATTGCAGGAATCGAAGTTGGTGTATCCATCCCAATTGCTCTCTTTAGTCTAGCGGTCTCAGCTAGTATCGGTATGATATTCGGTGTTCTACCAGCCAATAAAGCTTCTAAGCTAGATCCGATTGAAGCCCTTCGTTATGAATAAGATAAACAAGATGGACATTTGTCTGTCTTGTTTTTGTATGGATTTCCTTATCGAAAATCATCAAAATATGATATAATGAAGTGTTAGAAAAACAGGTTTCATTTGCCTGGAAAGGAAATATTATGTCTGAAAAGAATTTTTATATTACAACACCGATTTACTATCCATCTGGTAAACTTCATATCGGTTCTGCCTACACAACCATCGCCTGTGATGTCCTAGCACGTTACAAACGCCTGATGGGCTACGATGTCTTTTATCTGACGGGTCTTGACGAGCACGGTCAGAAAATTCAGCAGAAAGCGGAAGAGGCTGGGATCACACCACAAGCCTATGTTGACGGGATGGCTGTTGGAGTCAAAGAACTCTGGCAATTATTGAATATTTCATATGATAAATTTATCCGTACAACTGATGACTACCATGAAAAAGTGGTAGCGCAAGTTTTTGAACGCTTGCTTGCTCAAGATGACATCTACCTAGGTGAATATTCTGGTTGGTACTCAGTTTCAGATGAGGAATTCTTTACAGAAAGCCAGCTTGCGGAAGTTTTCCGTGATGAAGCTGGGAATGTAACTGGCGGTATCGCTCCATCAGGTCACGAAGTGGAGTGGGTTTCAGAAGAGTCTTATTTCCTTCGCCTCAGTAAATATCAAGACCGTTTAGTCGAATTTTTCAAATCTCATCCTGACTTCATCACTCCAGATGGTCGTCTCAATGAAATGTTGAAAAACTTTATCGAGCCAGGATTGGAAGACTTGGCAGTATCACGTACAACCTTTACATGGGGTGTGCCAGTTCCATCAAATCCAAAACACGTTGTTTACGTTTGGTTTGATGCCCTGCTCAACTATGTGACAGCTCTTGGCTACGATCAAGAAGAACATGGCAACTTTGATAAGTTCTGGAATGGAACAGTCTTCCACATGGTAGGGAAAGACATCCTTCGTTTCCACTCAATTTACTGGCCAATCCTTCTCATGATGTTGGATATCAAATTGCCAGAACGTTTGATTGGGCATGGCTGGTTTGTCATGAAAGACGGCAAGATGTCTAAGTCTAAAGGGAACGTTGTCTATCCTGAAATGTTGATAGAGCGTTTTGGTCTCGATCCACTTCGTTACTACCTCATGCGTAGCCTTCCAGTCGGTTCAGACGGAACCTTCACTCCAGAAGATTATGTAGGCCGTATCAACTATGAATTGGCAAACGACCTTGGAAACCTCCTCAACCGTACGGTTTCAATGATTAACAAGTACTTTGATGGTCAAATCCCTGCCTATGTAGAAGGTGTAACAGACTTTGACAATGAACTTGCTCAAGTGGCAGAACAATCAATCGCTAACTACCATACCTACATGGAAGCAGTTGACTATCCACGTGCACTTGAAGCAGTTTGGACCCTCATCTCACGTACTAATAAATACATCGATGAGACAGCTCCATGGGTACTGGCTAAGGACGAAGCTCACCGTGACCAATTGGCAAGTGTGATGAGCCACTTGGCAGCTAGCCTTCGTGTCGTAGCGCACTTGATTGAGCCATTTATGATGGAAACCAGTCGTGCAGTCTTGACACAACTTGGTCTAGCAGAAGTTTCTAGCCTTGAAAACTTGAACCTGGCTGATTTCCCTGCAGGTGTAACAGTAGTTGCCAAAGGAACACCAATCTTCCCACGTCTCGATATGGAAGAAGAAATCGCCTATATCAAGGAACAAATGGAAGGCAATAAGCCTGCCGTCGAGAAAGAATGGAATCCAGATGAAGTCGAACTCAAACTCAACAAGGAAGAAATCAAGTTTGAAGACTTTGACAAGGTTGAAATTCGTGTTGCTGAAGTCAAAGAAGTTTCTAAAGTAGAAGGTTCTGATAAGTTGCTTCAATTCCGCTTGGATGCTGGAGATGGTGAAGATCGTCAAATCCTTTCTGGTATTGCAAAATACTATCCAAACGAACAAGAATTGGTCGGCAAGAAAGTACAAATCGTTGCCAACCTCAAACCACGTAAGATGATGAAAAAATATGTCAGCCAAGGGATGATTCTATCAGCTGAACATGATGGCAAATTAACCCTTTTCACAGTGGACCCAGCTGTACCAAATGGAAGTGTGATTGGCTAAGATTTAAAAGGACCAGTTTGAACTGGTTCTTTTCTTTTTTTAGGTAGCAGTTGATAAAAGTGTCATTCTGCTTTATAATGAAGAAAAACGGAGGAAGTTGCCATGAAATACATTCCATTTGGTCAAGAGAAAAGAGAATTGTCCGAAATTGTGCTCGGTATGATGCGAATCAGTGACAAGTCGGTCAAAGAAGTGGAGGAGTTGGTTGAAACAGCCCTATCTGTAGGAATCAATGCCTTTGACTTGGCAGATATCTATGGTGGAGGTCGTTGCGAAGAATTACTGGGTCAAGTGTTAAAACATCGTCCTGACCTGCGAGAAAAGATGTGGATTCAGTCCAAGTGTGGCATTCGCATAGAAGAATTTACCTATTTTGATTTTTCAAAAGATTATATTTTAGAATCAGTAGACGGAATTCTAAAAAGATTGCAGGTTGATTATCTAGATAGCTTGCTTCTCCATCGTCCAGATGCTTTGATGGAAGCTGATCAAGTGGCGGAAGCATTTGATATTCTACACAAATCAGGTAAAGTTCGAGACTTCGGTGTGTCCAATCAAAATCCTATGATGATGGAATTACTGAAGAAAGAGGTCAAACAACCTTTATCTATCAATCAATTACAACTAAGTGCAGCTTTCACGCCTGGTTTTGAGGCAGGTTTCCATGTCAATATGGAAGGTGACAAGGCAGCTTTGCGTGATGGTAGCGTCTTTGAATACTGCAAATTAAACGACATGGTTATTCAGGCCTGGTCAGTCCTGCAGTTCGGATATTTCAAAGGGAATTTTGTCGGCAATGAGAAGTTCCAACAACTAAACCAAGTCCTAAATCGATTAGCCTTAAAATACGGTGTGAGCCCTTCAGCTATTGCTATCGCTTGGGTGTTACGCTATCCAGCTAAGATGCAGGCCATTGTTGGCACAACCAATCCAAAACATTTGATAGAAGCAAGCCAAGCATGTAATGTCAACCTGACTCGAAAAGAATGGTATGAGATTTATCTAGCAGCAGGGAATGATTTGCCTTAGAGACTAAAACGCTATCCTATCAAGAGCGAGGTCAATTCTCGTTCTTTTTATCTTTGTTTAAAAATTTATATAATTGTTTGAAAATACAAACTATATATGGTAAAATTTTATAAAATGACAATATAATAAATATTTTAATAAAATAGGGGCATTTGAAATGAAAAGAATAGTTTTGACTTCTGTTGTTTTACTTTCATTACTGACATCAGTTGGTTGCTCGAAACATAAGGAAGAGGCGAAAGTAACTGAACCTGTAACGACTAAACAG
Source organism: Streptococcus oralis (assembly GCF_001075875.1). Classification (GTDB taxonomy): domain Bacteria; phylum Bacillota; class Bacilli; order Lactobacillales; family Streptococcaceae; genus Streptococcus; species Streptococcus oralis_I. Next base: position 22,167 of record NZ_JUOS01000032.1, on the reverse strand, counting down.
ACTACGCAGGATAATACAAAATTGTACAAGGAAGCTGGTTTACTTACTTTTAGAAACGAAAAGCAACTTGAACTTGGAGAACTGGATTCCAAATCTCGTGCAACCTATGCTCATATTCAGCTGAAAGATAGTGATGAGCCTAAAGAAAAGAGAGAAGCTAAATTAACCTTTGATCCAGTTGGTTGGCATAACTATAAATTTTATTATGGTGATGGTACAAAGGAGGCCTGGCTAATGAATCGCGGTCATTTAGTTGGTTATCAATTTAGCGGACTAAACGATGAAGGTCGCAATCTAGTTCCTATGACAGCTTGGTTAAATACAGGTGCCTTTACTGGAACGGATGACAAAAATCAAAGTAGCATGCTCTATTATGAAAATGGACTTGATTCATGGCTTGCAAATCATCCAAACTATTACCTTGACTATAAGGTGACAGCTGTCTATAAGGATAATAAATTGATTCCGAGACAGATTATCTTACAGTACGTAGGAATTGATCAGGATGGAAAATTGCTTGAAATTAAATTAGGTAGTAGCAAGGAAAAAATTGATAAGTATTCTGTAACACATGTCGCTTTGGATAATGTTTCAGAAAATGCTGAAATAAATTATGCAGATGGTACTGCAAAAAATACAGTTAAGTCAGCTGAAGAACGTGCAGCTGAGCTTAAGGCAGCCGAGGAAAAGGCCAAGAAAGAGGCTGAAGAAAAAGAAGCACAAGAAAAAGCTAAAAAAGAAGCAGAAGAGAAGGCTAAAGAAGAACAGAAACAGCAGGAAACTGAAGCACCAGCACCAGCAGAAGAAGAATCACAAAGTAGTAATACAGGTGGTTACTTTAGAGATAGAAAAGGAAGATGGCACCGACCAAATGGGAAGTATGCGTCTAAAAAGGAAATTAGAGAAGCTGGGTTGCAATGGTGATAGTTTTCTCAAGTTATATAAATCAGAATAATCACAGTCAAAAAGCCGTTGGAAAACGGTTTTTTGTTATAATGAAATTAAGATTCATAGACAACAAAGGAGAATAACATGACATTTGAAGAAATTTTACCTGGACTAAAGGCTAAGAAAAAATATGTACGTACTGGCTGGGGTGGGGCTGAAAACTATGTCCAGCTTTTTGACACTATCGAGCAAAACGGGGTCGCTCTTGAAGTGACACCCTATTTCCTCATCAACGTGTCTGGAGAAGGGGAAGGTTTTTCCATGTGGAGTCCGACACCATGTGATGTCCTAGCGACGGATTGGGTGGAAGTCCATGACTAAACGTGTCTTAGTTACGGGCGTTAGTTCAGGGATTGGTCTGGCTCAAGCTCGACTCTTTTTAGAAAATGGTTATCAAGTTTTTGGTGTGGATCAGGGTGAAAAGCCTGCCTTACAAGGCGACTTTCACTTTCTACAACGTGATTTAACACTTGACTTAGAACCAATTTTTGACTGGTGTCCTCAGGTGGATATTTTATGTAATACGGCAGGTGTATTGGATGACTACAAGCCCTTACTAGAACAATCCGCCCAAGAAATCCAAGAGATTTTTGAAATCAATTACGTAACTCCAGTAGAGTTGACCCGCTATTTTTTGACACACATGCTGGAACATAAACATGGGATTATCATCAATATGTGTTCCATCGCTTCAAATCTAGCAGGCGGTGGTGGTCACGCCTATACCTCTTCTAAACATGCCTTGGCTGGATTTACCAAGCAATTAGCTCTGGACTATGCAGAAGCAGGTATCCAGGTCTTTGGGATTGCTCCTGGTGCAGTCAAAACTGGTATGACCGCAGCAGACTTTGAACCAGGTGGTCTAGCAGACTGGGTAGCTAGTGAAACACCCATCAAACGCTGGATAGAACCAGAAGAAGTAGCAGAGATTAGCCTCTTTTTAGCAAGTGGGAATGCATCTGCCATGCAGGGACAAATCCTGACTATTGATGGTGGTTGGTCTTTGAAGTAATATAGTTGATACTCAGTGAATATGTGGAGGTAAGCTATGAAAAGAGATGAGTTTGGATTTGTCTTGCCCAATCTCTACTACCAGTTTTTATCAGAGTGGGAAGAGATTGACTCCTATGAAATTGAAGATTCAGGCATCTGTTTGTATGCTAAGGAGGATCTTCAAGAGCGAAATGAGACTTATCAGATTGAGGGAGCAGAGCCAGATTACTTTATGATTGGACAGGAAGGAGATTTGGCTTACTTTATCAAGAAAAATTCTGATGATTGCATTTATGAAAATGACTTGGGAGCTTTAGGTTACTTAGAAATGGAAAAAGTTGCTACTACAGTCTATGACTTTATTGATAAGGTACTAAAAGAAGAATTGTAGAAAACTGAAGGGAGTAATCATGTTTAGAGTACTAGAAGCAGATTCACCGATTTCAAAAGAAGACCTTTTACAATTTGAGGAGATTCTTGGGAAGAAATTGCCAGAAGCCATGAAAAATTTTTATCTCAAGAACAACGGTGGTCAGCCCCAAGTAAGGGGTGTCCACGATGAACATCACCTCTTTCCTTTCAATTCCTTTAATTCACTTGAGGAGATGAGCAAGTCTCTCACATGGTATGATGATGAGGCTGTGCCTGCAGGATTTAGGGCTACAGACCTTCTCCATTTCGCCTATGATCCTGGTTCTGGCAACTATGCACTTTCTCTAAGGTCAGAGGATTATGGCAAGGTGTATTTCTATGTTTTAGAAGAAAAAGCTGAGATCTATGGTCAATGGGCTTCTTTTGAGGAATTTTTGAACTCTTTTGTTGAAGAGTGAGATTAAAAAGGAGACGGGATGCGAAAACACCAAGAACTTTCACTAGGGCAGATAATCGAGCAGGTGCGCGTGAACCAGTTATCTTCAGATAATTTTTGTCTCTATGGCAAGGAGGATGGAGAACTGAAACTGGATAGCCTCTATTCGGTATCCGATTATCCAGATGTTGTGGAAGATCGTGATGTCTACCCAGCTGATGCAACGGATCAACATCTCCAGCTAGTCTACTATGGAGAGCAGTTGATTGATGTCCTTGCAGTCGCACTTGAGGAAAAGCCAGATGCAAGTCTCCAAGACTTGGTCGAAGCTTTGAATTATTACAATCGGTACGATAGCTTTATGACCTTTGAAAGCTAGTAAGCATACTAGATTTATGCAGTTTCATTGATAATTAACAAATACAACAAGGAGTTAAGAAATGATAGATTACGAAAACATAAATGAAAGAATTACCCCTTTTAACTTGCTTGTATATGATGAGGATCCTAAAAATGTTCGAGGATCGCTCATTTATTACCCTGATGGAGAATACAGACAGGAAGTGTTTGACACTCGAGAAGAGGAGGGATTTGAAGGAAATGGCTACGATTGGACATCTTTAGCTTTGGTATTTTTGGAGGAGAAAATGCCTGAATTAAGCGAAGCTATCGACTTTGATCCTGAAGGAAGTATGTTTTGCGCCTATTCTTCCAAGGTGGACGCTTTGGCTAGATTTGCTCTTGGCTTTAAAGAGTTTTGTGATGATATCAACACTATGAAAGACTTGTTCAGTCGAGCAGAGTTGGATTAGTTGACTAAAATCTCTTTAAATTTTTAAAAAAAGAATAGAAAGGATTTCAAATGAAGCTACCAGAAGTAGTTGAACAAATGGAAAAACATCCAGACCTACATCTCTATCTAGATAAAATTTTAAAAAAGAATAAGAAGACTCCAGCTAGCTATCTCGAGTCGCTGAATCATCTGGCCTATCTACTTTATCTAGATGGTCAAGAGGAAATTACTAAGAAATTATTGGAGAGTGTCATACAAGTCCCATTTGAAGGGGATTATAACACTTGGACCTTTGTTGATAGTTCTCTGGTTTTATTGGCCTATATGGAAAGAGAAACAGAAAATAAGCTATCTGCCTATAAAAAACTGCTTTTATCCCCATTAAAACAAGGGGAGGAATCCACTCAAAAAATAAGAAGGAGAGTTCATCAGAGATTTTTAAATGGTGATAGCTTGGAGCAAAAGCTTGCAAAAATCGAGCAAGCTTCAAGTCTTGAATCAGAAATGAAACGTCGTCTGCTATACTTGACAGATTTATTGAAGATTCACCTCTTTATTGCTGAGTCAACGTGTGAAGAGACAGATATTCAGGCAAAAATTGAAGAGAATATGGAGATACTGAAGAAGTATATCAAGGAACATGAAATCTATAGCCTCTTTCCTTTTAAAGGATGAGGTAAGTTATCAATCTTGGATTGTTAGAAAGAGTGGAATATGGAAATCAAAAATCACTTTGGTGTCTATGGCATTTGCTATGAGAAAGGAAAATTACTCTGTATTGAGAAAACGAGAGGACCTTATCAACATCGTTTTGATTTACCTGGTGGTAGTCAGGAAGCAGGTGAAGGGCTGACAGAAACCCTCAAGAGAGAAGTTTTGGAAGAGACAGGCTATACTCTTAGCCGTTCTTCAAATCCTAGGATTTATGATGTGATGGTTCAAGAAGAGGGGCAAGACTTCGCAGTACATCATATCATGGCCTTTTATGATATCGTACTTGATTTAGAACGCTCTCAAAAATCCCTTCCTCATGAAGTTCTTGACGGAAGCAATGATTCAGCAAAGGCAATTTGGCTTCCTCTTGAACAGATTACCCAAGAAAATGCCTCCCCCTTAGTATTGAAGGTGAAGGCAGAGTTACGAGGATTTCCAGAATTGGACATGACAAGCTATAAGAATTGGAAGGTAAAAAATGCAAAATCAACTGGCTCTTAGTGGCGAAAGAATTGTTGAAAAAATTTACCCACAACTATTTCATCATGTTGGTATGATTCGTGGCGAATACTTGTTGAGAGAAATAAACCAAAACATACTATTACCAAATTGTCAGCAATTTGTAAAAGATTATCTAGACACTATTTGCCATTTATACTCAGATGAAGAAGTCTGGTATCGCTTTTCAGAGTTAACAAATGCAGAAGCAAATAGTCTAGACGGGACTAAAGAGTATTTTGACGAACGCCACCCATTATTTGGATATAGAGGGACTAGGCGTTTATTGGCGTGTCCAGATGAATTTCAGGCTGAGGCACATGTCGTTACAGAAGTTTATCAAACCAATCCCAATCTGTCTGTTATTTTTCCTTTTGTCAATGATGCTGAACAGTTAAAACAAGCTATTAGAGTATTGCGCCAGCATGGTTTTACTGGAAAAGTTGGAACAATGATTGAATTACCGTCAGCTTATTTTGACTTGGACAGGATACTGGAAACTGGTATTTCAAAGATTGTAGTTGGAATGAATGATTTGACTTCATTTATTTTTGCAACTGTGAGAAATAGTCAATGGCATGATATGGAAAGTCCCATTATGTTACAAATGCTGAGACAGATGCAGGATAAAGCAAGGATGAAAAAGATAGATTTCGCTGTAGCAGGTTATCTGAATCCTTCTTTCATACAAAAAATGAATCAAATGGATATCAAATGCATAATCCACTACAGTTCTATTCCAGAGATTTTTAATTTAGAGATTGACCATCCAGATCATCTCAAACGTGTAAAAGAAGAAAGTAAAGAAATACAAAGGAGCAACCTATGACACCTCAAGAAATGTGGAATGCCTATAAGCAAATCAACCCCTTGATTGGAGATGAAATCGACGCTTGGGCCTTTGGAGTGGAACCAGATCTTTTAGCGGATCTGGTATTTACAGGCGAAAAAACAGCAACAGCGTCAGCCTATGACCTCTACGCAGTAGAGGACGAACCCCTTCCACAAGAAGGGACCTTTGATGTTATTTTAGACAGTAAGGATCAAGCTGTTTGCATTATTGAAATTACAAAGGTTTCCGTTCAGCCTTTCCATCAGGTTTCAGCCGACCATGCCTATAAGGAAGGTGAGGGAGACAAATCCCTCAACTATTGGCGTCAGGTTCATGAAGACTTTTTCAAAGACTGCTTAGGAGAAGCAGGAATGACTTTTTCACCTGACAGCAAGGTTGTTTTGGAAGAATTTCGCAAGGTTTACCCTTTGTAGACTATTGGAAGGAAGAAAGTTTTGGAAATCACTGCCCAAAGCTTTTTTCTGACTTAAAATATGATAAAATAGGTATGTTTGAACTAGAACATTTGCTCAGAAATATAGAATAGGAGAAAATGATGCAAGCAGTAGAACATTATATCGAAACATTTGTTCCTGAACATTATGATTTGTTTTTAGACTTGAGTCGTGAGACTAAGACGTTTTCAGGAAAAGTAACCATTACTGGTCAAGCTAAAAGTGACCGTATTTCCCTCCACCAAAATGACTTGGAAATTGCTTCTGTTGAAGTAGCAGGTCAAGATCGTCCCTTTACAGTTGATAATGAAAACGAAGCTCTTCATATCGAACTTGAAGAAGCTGGTTCAGTTGAATTGGTTCTAGCATTTTCAGGTAAAATTACTGACAACATGACAGGAATCTACCCATCATACTATACAGTTGATGGTGTTAAGAAAGAAGTTTTGTCTACTCAGTTTGAGAGTCACTTTGCCCGTGAAGCCTTCCCGTGTGTGGATGAGCCAGAAGCCAAAGCAACCTTTGACCTAGCTCTTCGTTTTGACCAAGCAGAAGGCGAACTTGCCTTGTCAAACATGCCAGAAATCGATGTTGAAAGCCGCAAAGAAACTGGCATCTGGAAGTTTGAAACTACACCTCGGATGTCTTCTTACTTGCTAGCTTTTGTAGCTGGTGATTTGCAAGGGGTAACTGCTAAAACTAAAAATGGTACCTTGGTAGGTGTTTACTCAACCAAGGCCCATCCACTTTCAAACCTTGATTTCTCACTAGACATCGCTGTCCGTTCTATCGAATTTTACGAAGACTACTATGGAGTTAAGTACCCAATTCCGCAATCTCTCCACATCGCCCTTCCTGACTTCTCAGCAGGTGCTATGGAAAACTGGGGTCTCGTAACCTACCGTGAAGTCTACTTGGTTGTGGATGAGAACTCAACCTTTGCTAGCCGTCAACAGGTAGCCCTCGTTATTGCCCATGAGCTTGCTCACCAATGGTTCGGTAACCTTGTAACTATGAAGTGGTGGGATGACCTTTGGCTCAATGAAAGTTTCGCTAACATGATGGAATACGTCTGTGTGGATGCCATCGAACCAAGCTGGAATATCTTTGAGGACTTCCAAACAGGTGGAGTACCAGCCGCTCTTAAACGTGATGCGACAGATGGTGTTCAGTCTGTCCACGTTGAAGTTAGCCATCCAGATGAAATCAATACGCTCTTTGATGGTGCTATCGTCTATGCCAAAGGAAGTCGCCTCATGCACATGCTTCGTCGTTGGTTAGGGGATGCTGATTTTGCCAAAGGTTTGCATGCTTACTTTGAAAAACACCAATACGGAAATACCATTGGTCGTGACCTTTGGAATGCTCTCGGACAAGCATCTGGTCGTGATGTAGCAGCCTTCATGGATTCTTGGTTGGAGCAACCTGGTTATCCAGTCCTTACTGCCACAGTTGAAAATGATGTATTGAAGATTTCGCAAAAACAATTCTTTATCGGTGAACACGAAGATAAGAACCGACTTTGGGTAGTGCCACTCAATAGCAACTGGAAAGGTTTGCCTGATACACTTGAAACTGAAAGTATCGAAATCCCTGGCTATGCAGCACTTCTTGCTGAAAATGAAGGAGCACTTCGTCTCAACACTGAAAATACAGCCCACTATATTACAGACTATCAAGGTCAATTACTTGATGCTGTGCTTGCAGACCTAGTAGAACTTGATAACACAAGTAAACTTCAAATCGTCCAAGAACGTCGTTTGCTTGCTGAAGCAGGACACATTTCATATGCAGACTTGCTTCCGGTAGTGGATCAATTAGCACAAGAAGAATCTTATCTCGTTGTTTCAGCAGTTTCACAAGTTATCGGAGCGCTTGATCGCTTTATCGATGAAGGAACTGAGACAGAAAAATCCTTTAAAGCCCTTATTGCTAAACTGGCTCGTTACAACTATGACCGTCTTGGATTTGAAGCTAAAGAGGGTGAATCTGATGAAGATGAATTGGTTCGTCAATTGACAATTTCTATGATGATTCGTTCAAATGATGAAGAAGCTAGTCAAGTTGCTAGCCAAATTTTCGCAGCCCACAAGGATAATCTTTCAGGACTTCCAGCAGCTATTCGTTCACAAGTTCTCATCAATGAAATGAAACACCATGAGACTAAGGAATTGGTCGCAACTTATCTCGATCTTTATACTCATGCGACAGATGCCGCCTTTAAACGCCAATTGGCAGCTGCTCTTGCCTACAGTACAGATGCGGATAATATCCAAACCTTGATTGCTTCTTGGAAGGACAAATTTGTGGTAAAACCACAAGACTTATCAGCTTGGTACTTCCAGTTCTTAGGTCATCAAGCAACCCAGGAAACAGCGTGGTCTTGGGCGCGTGAAAACTGGGCTTGGATTAAGGCGGCCCTTGGAGGAGATATGAGCTTTGATAGCTTTGTTATCCTTCCTGCCCATGTATTCAAGACAGAGCAACGCTTGGCGGAATACAAGGAATTCTTTGAGCCACAACTTTCTGACCTAGCTCTTAGCCGTAACATCGGTATGGGAATCAAGGAAATCGCAGCTCGCGTTGAATTGATTAAGTGTGAAAAAGCAGCAGTTGAAGCAGTTGTTGCTCAATATGGAAATGCTTAAAATTCAAAGGTTATAAAAAGCTATAAAAACTCAACTTTCTCTTGGAAAAACAAGGGAAGTTGAGTTTTTTTTAAGATATTTTTGCTATAATAGGTATAGTAAGGAGGAATTTTTGATGATCAAGATTCTATTAGTGGAAGATGACCTAGGCCTGTCAAATTCAGTCTTTGATTTTTTGGATGATTTTGCGGATGTCATGCAGGTTTTTGATGGCGAAGAAGGTCTTTATGAGGCCGAAAGTGGTGTTTATGACTTGATTTTATTGGACTTGATGTTACCTGAGAAAAATGGGTTCCAAGTTTTAAAAGAATTGCGCGAAAAAGGGATTTCGACTCCTGTTCTGATCATGACAGCCAAGGAAAGTCTTGATGATAAGGGACATGGATTTGAGCTTGGGGCAGATGATTATCTAACAAAACCATTTTATCTAGAAGAGCTCAAGATGCGTATCCAAGCGCTGCTCAAACGTTCTGGTAAGTTCAATGAAAATACCCTCTCTTATGGTGATTTGACAGTTAATCTATCTACCAATGAGGTTAGAGTTAATGATACTGTTGTGGAATTATTAGGTAAAGAATTTGATCTCTTGGTTTATTTCCTCCAAAACCAAAATGTGATCTTACCAAAAACACAGATTTTTGACCGTTTGTGGGGATTTGACAGTGACACAACCATCTCCGTGGTAGAAGTCTATGTATCAAAAGTTCGTAAGAAATTAAAGGGCTCAGTCTTTGCTGAAAACCTCCAGACCTTGCGTAGTGTTGGGTATATTTTAAAACATGTTTAAAAAAATTAAAAAGAATTGGTATGCGGAGGATTTTAGTTATTTTATCCGTAACTTTGGAGTATTCACGCTGATTTTCTCTGCTATGACCTTGATTATCTTACAGGTTATGCACTCCAGTCTCTACACATCGGTGGATGAAAAACTCTTATCACTGAGCAAAAATCCTCAGGACGTTATTCAATTGGCGGTCAATCGTGCAACTGAGGACGTTAAGGATTTAGGTAGTGCCAATGTTGCTCCAGCTTCTGATAAAAAACCAACGGTTAGTTCCAATACGGAAGTGATATTGCTAGATTCAAATTTGAATCAATTAGTGACTGGCAACCGCTTTTTAGGTCTTGATAAGATTACTTTTAATAAAAAGGATTTGAATCATATTCGACAACTTCATGTTCAGAATAGTTATGGTCAGGATGAGATTTACCGAGTGATTCTATCTGAAATAAATATCGATTCTGTCTCGACCAATATTAAGTATGCAGCGGTTTTGATAAATACCAGTCAGATAGAGCAAATTAGTCAAAATCATGAGCAATTAATCGTGGTAGTCATGGCTAGCTTCTGGATTTTATCCATTATTGCCAGCCTTTATCTTGCGCGTGTCAGTGTTAAACCTCTACTTGAAAGCATGCAAAAGCAACAGAGTTTTGTGGAAAATGCCAGTCATGAGCTACGAACTCCATTAGCTGTTCTGCAAAATCGTCTAGAAACTCTTTTCAGAAAACCTGAGGCAACTATTATGGAGTCAAGTGAGAGTATTGCTTCCAGTCTAGAAGAAGTTCGTAATATGCGCTTTTTAACGACTAATCTCCTTAATTTAGCTCGTCGTGATGACGGCATTAAACCGGAATTAGGAGAGGTAGAGCCAGACTTCTTTAATACAACTTTTACCAACTATGAAATGATTGCGTCTGAAAATAACCGTGCTTTTCATTTTGAAAATCGCATCCATCGGACCATCATAACAGATAAGCTTCTTCTTAAACAACTGATGACTATCTTGTTTGACAATGCTGTCAAGTACACAGAAGAAGAAGGAGATATCCATTTTGTCATTGCTACGACGGAGCGTAATCTCTATTTGTCAGTAGCTGATGATGGAATTGGTATTTCTGCAGTAGATAAAAAGAAAATTTTTGATCGCTTTTACAGGGTTGATAAGGCTCGTACTCGGCAAAAAGGTGGTTTTGGGTTAGGCTTATCCTTAGCCAAACAGATTGTCGATGCTCTTAAAGGAACCATCAGTGTCAAAGATAACAAACCTCATGGTACGATTTTTGAAGTAAAAATCGCTATCCAAACACCATCCAAGCGTAAAAATAAATAAGAAAAGGCTGTGACTTAGAAAGCGGTAGACCAAGTGTCGCTTTTCTAGTCGCAGCTCTTTAGCTATCGTAGAAAAAAAGGTCGGGACAAAAATCCCGACCTTTTGAATCTAATATAATTTCTTCTTAATCATCGAACGTTGAACGTTTGATGCTGCTAAACTCAAGGCAATTGCTAGACTAAAAGCTAAGACTGTATTGAACTTGAGGGCTAAAAAGATAAAGCTAAACAAGGCCAAAAAGACGCAAAAACAAGCAATGTTTACAAAGAAAAGAACTTCCTTCAAACTAGCAACGGAAGTGGTTTCTGGAACATAATCTTGGTAAAGCGTTGTTTGAGTTTCCTCTTCTTCAAACTCATACGGTTGATATTTTCTTACGGGCATGATTCTCTCCTTAACAGTACTCTTTCATTTTACCATTTTTCAAGAAAAAAATTATTACAGTAAGGTTACAAAAATAATAAGTAAATTTATCATTTTAGGGAATAGCTGATTTTTCAGAAATGTGGTATAATTTTTCTTATGGAAAAGATTATTATTACAGCAACTGCTGAAAGCATTGAACAAGTAAAAGAATTACTAGAGGCGGGAGTTGACCGCATCTATGTCGGTGAGAAAGATTTTGGACTTCGCCTACCAAAGACTTTTTCTTATGATGAACTGAGAACCATCGCTGGTCTGGTTCATGATGCAGGTAAGGAATTGATCGTAGCGGTCAATGCTCTTATGCATCAGGATATGATGGATCGTATCAAACCCTTCCTTGATTTCTTGGAAGAAATTAAAACAGACTACATTACTGTTGGAGATGCGGGTGTTTTTTATGTTGTCAATCGTGATGGTTATTCTTTTAAAACCATCTATGATGCCTCAACTATGGTAACTAGCAGCCGTCAGATTAATTTTTGGGGACAAAAGGCTGGCGCTTCTGAGGCAGTATTGGCTCGTGAAATTCCATCAGCTGAACTCTTTAAAATGCCTGAAATTTTGGAAATTCCTGCTGAAGTTTTGGTTTACGGTGCTAGTGTCATCCACCACTCTAAGCGTCCACTCCTGCAGAATTACTATAATTTTACTCAGATTGATGATGAAAAAACACGTCAACGCGACCTCTTCTTAGCAGAGCCTAGTGATCCAGATAGTCACTACTCAATTTTTGAAGACAATCATGGAACCCACATTTTTGCCAACAATGACCTTGATTTGATGACAAAATTGACAGAGTTGGTAGAACATGGTTTCACTCATTGGAAGCTAGAAGGACTCTATACCCCTGGGCAAGACTTTGTTGAGATTGCTAAACTTTTCATCCAAGCTCGCAGTTTGATTGAAGAGGGTAACTTTAGCCATGACCAAGCCTTCTTGCTGGATGAGGAAGTTCGTAAACTCCATCCCAAAAATCGTTTCCTTGACACAGGATTTTATGACTACGATCCTGATATGGTTAAATAAGAATCAGAAACCCGAAATAAAATGTTCGGGTTTTTCTAGTGCAAGGATGAATTTAAAGCGTATTCATGTTATAATAAAAGTAGCTTTTTGTTTGGAGGTGTTTAAGTGGAAAATCTGAAAAAAATAGCAGGCATCAAGGCTGCTGAGTTCGTAACCGATGGAATGGTTGTAGGACTTGGAACAGGCTCGACTGCCTATTATTTCGTAGAGGAGATCGGTCGTAGAATCAAGGAGGAAGGACTTCAAATTACAGCCGTAACGACTTCGAGTGTAACAACAAAACAGGCACAAGGATTGAATATACCGCTTAAGTCTATCGATGAGGTGGATGAGGTTGATGTGACTGTTGATGGAGCTGATGAGGTGGATCGTCAGTTTAATGGTATCAAAGGAGGTGGCGGTGCACTTCTAATGGAAAAAGTAGTTGCGACACCAACTAAACAGTATATCTGGGTGGTAGACGAGAGTAAGATGGTTGAGAAACTGGGCGCTTTCAAACTACCTGTCGAAGTTGTCCAATACGGAGCAGAACAGGTTTTCCGACGTTTTGAAAAAGCTGGTTGTAAGCCAAGTTTTCGTGAAAAAGATGGCCAACGCTTTGTGACGGATATGAAAAATTTCATCATTGATCTTGATTTAGGTGTTATTGAAGATCCGATTGCTTTTGGTCGTCAATTGGATCTCCAGGTTGGTATTGTTGAGCACGGTTTATTTAATCAAATGGTTGATAAAGTGATCGTTGCAGGACAAACTGGCGTTCAGGTTTTAACTTCAACAAAAGGGAAATAAAGGAGGCAAACGATGTCAAAATTTAAACGTATTCACTTGGTGGTACTCGATTCTGTAGGAATCGGTGCAGCACCAGATGCTAATAACTTTGTCAATGCAGGGGTTCCAGATGGAGCATCTGATACATTAGGACACATCTCTAAATCAGTTGGTTTGAATGTACCGAATATGGCTAAGATTGGTCTTGGGAATATTCCTCGCGAAACACCATTGAAGACAGTTCCAGCTGAGAGCAATCCAACAGGTTATGCGACTAAGCTTGAAGAGGTATCTCTAGGTAAAGATACCATGACTGGTCACTGGGAAATCATGGGACTTAATATCACTGAACCTTTCGATACTTTTTGGAATGGATTCCCAGAGGAAATCCTTACTAAAATCGAAGAATTTTCAGGACGTAAGGTTATTCGTGAAGCCAACAAACCATACTCAGGAACAGCTGTCATCGATGACTTTGGACCACGCCAAATGGAAACTGGCGAGTTGATTATCTATACATCAGCTGACCCAGTTCTTCAAATCGCAGCTCACGAAGATATCATTCCTTTGGATGAACTCTACCGTATCTGTGAATACGCTCGTTCAATTACCCTTGAGCGCCCAGCTCTTCTAGGACGTATTATTGCTCGTCCTTATGTTGGGGAGCCTGGAAACTTCACACGTACTGCAAATCGTCGTGATTTGGCTGTATCTCCATTTGCCTCAACTGTTTTGGACAAATTGAATGAAGCTGGTATTGATACATATGCAGTTGGTAAGATTAACGATATTTTCAACGGTGCAGGGATTAACCACGATATGGGCCACAATAAGTCAAATAGCCACGGAATTGACACACTTTTGACAACGATGGGACTGGCTGAATTTGAAAAAGGATTCTCATTTACAAACTTGGTAGACTTTGATGCTTTATATGGACACCGTCGTGATCCACACGGCTATCGTGATTGTTTGCATGAGTTTGATGAGCGCTTGCCAGAAATCATGGCAGCAATGAGAGAAGACGATCTTCTTTTGATTACTGCTGACCACGGAAATGATCCAACCTATGCTGGTACTGACCATACTCGTGAATATATTCCACTTTTAGCATACAGTCCATCCTTTAAAGGCAATGGATTAATTCCAGTTGGACACTTCGCTGACATCTCAGCAACAATTGCGGATAACTTTGGCGTTGAAACTGCCATGATTGGTGAAAGTTTCTTAGATAAATTAGTTTAAGATGATTCGCTTTGCATTACTGGTTAGAGGTATCAATGTCGGTGGAAAGAATAAGGTAGTCATGGCCCAGCTTCGTCAAGAATTGACAGGATTGGGATTAAAAAATGTTGAAACCTACATCAATAGTGGGAACATTTTCTTTGATACTAGCATGCCTAGAACTCAGTTGGTTGAGAGTCTACAGGATTTCTTTAAAGAACATTATCCATTTATCCGATATTTTTCCTTGTTAAGTCAAGAAGACTACGAAGAGGAATGTAGTCATCTACCAAACTGGTGGTCACAAGACCTAGCAAGAAAGGACATCCTCTTCTACACTGAGAGCTTGGATGTGGATCAAGTCATCGAGAAAGTGAACAGTTTGGAACTGGTCGATGAAGTGCTTCATTTTGGGAAATTAGGGATCTTCTGGGGTAAATTGTCAGAAGCTAGCTACTCTAAAACAGCTTATCACAAGCACTTGCTAAAGATGCCTTTCTATCGCAATATTACCATTCGTAACGCTAATACCTTTGACAAAATTGGTCAATTTTTAAAACATAAAGAAGGAGATACCTAATGACATTATTAGCAAAAATCAATGAAACAGCTGCTTTCTTGAAAGAAAAGGGAGTTGAAGCGCCGGAGTTCGGCTTGATTCTTGGTTCAGGACTTGGAGAGTTAGCTGAAGAAATCGACAATCCAGTTGTTGTAGACTACGCTGAAATTCCAAACTGGGGTCAATCCACAGTAGTCGGTCATGCTGGTAAATTGGTTTATGGTGATCTTGCTGGACGTAAAGTCTTGGCTCTTCAAGGTCGTTTCCACTTCTACGAAGGAAATCCTCTTGAAGTTGTGACTTTCCCTGTCCGTGTTATGAAAGTCTTGGGCTGCGAAGGTGTAATTGTAACCAACGCTGCTGGAGGTATTGGCTTTGGTCCTGGTACTTTGATGGCTATCACTGACCACATCAATATGACAGGCCAAAACCCATTGATTGGTGAAAACTTGGATGACTTTGGTCCACGTTTCCCTGATATGTCGAAAGCTTACACTCCAGAATACCGTGAGACTGCTCATCAAGTAGCAGACAAATTGGGCATTAAACTGGATGATGGGGTTTATATCGGTGTGACAGGTCCAACTTATGAAACTCCAGCTGAAATCCGTGCATATAAGACTCTTGGTGCAGATGCAGTTGGTATGTCCACTGTTCCTGAAGTTATTGTGGCAGCCCACTCAGGCTTGAAAGTTCTAGGTATTTCATGTATCACTAACCATGCTGCTGGTTTCCAAGAAGAGCTCAACCACGAAGAAGTAGTGGAAGTGACAGAACGCGTCAAAGGCGACTTCAAAGGATTGATGAAAGCGATTCTTGCTGAATTGTAAGACTATGAGAGCACGACTCCAAAGCCTACCCTACGGATGGCGCCTGCTGTTAGCGACTATAACTTTGGGAATAGGAACAGGTCTAGTTGGAATTGCTTGTCACTATTTACTAGAAGGTGTGCAATGGCTTGCCTTTGGTCAAGATGGATCAGATTTGCTCCAGCAATTCAAACAAGCTGGAGGACTCCGTAGATTTCTCGTTCTATCTGTGGCAGGGATTTTGGCAGCAGGGGTCTGGTATGTCCTACAACGGCGTTATAAAATCCTTTCCATTCGAAGTCAAATTGACCTGGTTGGAGATAAAGAACCAGCGCTCCTAGCCCATATCCTTCATGCAAGTATGCAGGTTGCGATTGTCGGAGCAGGTGCTTCGGTCGGGAAAGAAGCAGCTCCACGCGAGGTTGGTGCTCTTATAGCTGGTCGTTTGGGAAAAATCTTGTCTTTGACTATTAAAGAGCGAAGAGTTTTGATTGCCTGTGGAGCAGGAGCCGGCTTAGCTGCGGTTTATCAGGTTCCTTTTGCCAGTAGCTTGTTTGTCTTTGAGACTTTGGGGGTATCTTATCGCTGGAAAAATTTTGTACTGGTCTTGTCCAGTACTTACCTAGCGGCCTGGGTATCCCAGCCTATTGTTGGCCATGGTGCTATTTATCACATGTCACTGGTTCATTGGTCAGCGAGTAGTTTCTTCCAGGCTGTCATAGTAGCTCTATTAGTTACTCCGTTGGCACTTGCCTTTCGTTTTCTAGCCAGTCGGGCTAGTCGCAAACGTCGCAAGGACGAGACGATTCTTTTGGCTCTTCCTCTAGCTTTTCTAGTGCTAGCGAGCCTTGCAGTCTTTTTCCCTATCTTTATGGGAAATGGCCAGGTATTAGCCCAAGCCTTGTTGTCTAGTCAGCCGATTCCCTATCTTCCATTGACTCTCGTAGTGAAGGGGCTTCTGGTTTATCTCCTTTTACGAAATGGTACCTACGGGGGAACTCTGACACCGTCATTTACTTTAGGAATTGGAGCAGGATATCTAGTAACTTTGATCTTTGAGGCAGTTGGTATTCATCTAGATCCAGCTCTAGGAATGTTACTTGGAGCGACGGTCTTTTTAGGGTCGACCTTACAAGCTCCCTTGACTGCCATTGCCCTAAGTCTTGGTTTTACAGGACAGAGCTGGACTTTGATTCTACCACTGACACTAGCTGCTGGTGTGTCTTATGTGATTCAAAATAGATGGGAGAATAAACAATGAGAGTGCATTTTGTCTTGCACGAAACTTTTGAAGTACCGGGTGCTTATCTAAAGTGGGCGCAGGAGCGTGGTCATCAGGTGACAATGACAAAGGTCTACGAGCGAGAAGCTCTACCTGAGACAGTGGATGAGATCGATTTTTTGATTGTCATGGGAGGACCACAATCGCCAGATGAGGATCGCACAACCTTCCCTTACTATGATCCACAAGATGAGATTGAACTAATTCAAAAAGCTATGAAGGCGGATTGCTACATCGTTGGTGTCTGTCTGGGTGCGCAGCTCATGTCAGTTGCTTATGGGGCGGAGTATGAGCATAGTCCAGAGCGTGAGATTGGGGTGTATCCTGCGAACTTAACGCCTGAAGGCCTAGCAGATCCGCATGTTGGCTTGTTTGGTGCAAACTTTGATTCAGGCCACTGGCACGGTGATATGCCGGGATTGACGGAAGATGCTGTTGTCCTTGCGACCAGTCAAGGTTGTCCACGTCAGATTATTCGCTTTAGTCCTAAACATTATGCTTTCCAAGCTCATTTGGAATTTGATTCAGAAGCGATTGACCTTCTGATTGCTGCGGATGGTGAAGAAGTTTTGGAAGAACAAAGCAAAAAATTGACCTATGTTCAAAATCCTGAGACTATTCGCGCATATGATTATCAAGAAATGAATGCAAAGCTTTACGCATTTTTGGATTCATTAACAAACTAAACAAAATGGAAAGCTAGAGCATGTGTTCTAATTTGAACACGAGCGGAAAGCTTTTTTAAACAAAGAATACACACAGAAAGGATGGGTTAACCGTATTAGCTGAACTGAATACGGGCGGAGAACTGTGTAAAAAAGATAAAGTTTCTAGCATCTGCGATGCGTCGTCAGTTTTCTATTTTTACTTTGTTCTCTGTCGCCTGTCCTATTAATAAAAAAGAAAGGATGAGCATGTGTTCAGATTTGAACACGAGTGGAAAGCTCGGAAAATAGATAATCTGACTGAGAAATCAGGATTTCTCGTCAGATTCCTAATTTTCAGTCGCTTTCTGGTCGCTCTTTGTATCATAAACTATGTCTATCCATATTGCTGCTAAGCAAGGTGAAATTGCTGATAAAATTCTCCTTCCTGGAGATCCTCTTCGTGCGAAATTTATTGCTGAGAATTTCCTTGAAGATGCTGTTTGCTTTAACGAAGTGCGTAACATGTTTGGTTACACAGGTACTTACAAAGGTCACCGTGTATCTGTTATGGGAACAGGGATGGGTATGCCCTCAATCTCTATCTATGCTCGTGAATTGATTGTCGACTACGGAGTGAAGAAATTGATCCGTGTCGGTACAGCCGGTTCTTTGAATGAGGATGTTCACGTTCGTGAGTTGGTCTTGGCACAAGCAGCTGCTACCAATTCAAATATCATTCGTAATGACTGGCCTCAATACGATTTTCCTCAAATTGCTAGCTTTGATTTGCTAGATAAAGCCTACCATATTGCCAAAGACCTCGGCATGACTACACACGTAGGAAATGTCTTGTCATCAGATGTTTTCTATTCTAATTATGGTGATAAGAACATTGAGCTTGGTAAGTGGGGAGTAAAAGCGGTGGAAATGGAAGCGGCAGCGCTGTATTATCTTGCAGCTCAACATCATGTTGATGCCCTTGCTATCATGACTATTTCAGATAGTTTGGTTAATCCAGATGAAGATACAACTGCAGAAGAACGTCAAAACACCTTCACTGATATGATGAAGGTTGGTCTAGAAACATTGATTGCAGACTAAAGGTAGGCTATATTCAGAATGATTTCTCTTGTTCTCAAAATGATAACTATCAACAATGAATCAATCCTGAAATAGGTAAGAATAAGGAAATTGAAGAAAGCCTAATTGTGTCAAAGGACCGAGACTAGTCAGTTTAATATCTAAATCATAATCAAATGAAGTTGGAAGTCAAGTTGACAAGAAGTCAAGGCTTTCAACTTTTTAACTTGAAAATTCCTAGGAGTACAAAATGGATAAGATTGAACAATTACAGGAACTGATAGATAAAAGTCAAAGAATTGTCTTTTTCGGTGGTGCAGGGGTTTCAACAGAGTCTAATATTCCTGATTTTCGAAGTTCTGATGGTGTTTATAGTCTTAAGTTGGGGCGCCATTTTACTGCCGAGCAACTGGTTTCACGCACCATGTTTGAACGCTATCCAGAGGATTTTTTTGACTTCTACAAAAAGTATCTGGTCTATCCAGATGCCAAGCCAAATTTAGCACATATTTATCTAGCATTTTTGGAAAAGACTGGTAAATTAAAGGCGATTGTGACGCAAAATATCGATAGCTTGCATGAAATGGCGGGGTCTCAGAAAGTTTTGAAACTGCATGGTAGTGCAGATCGTAATTACTGTTTGGGCTGTCATCACTTTTATGATTTGGATGATTTTTTGGCACTTGAAGGTCCAGTTCCTCATTGTTTATATTGTGGTAAAGTGGTCAAACCTGATGTAACCCTTTATGAGGAATCACTAGATATGGACGTATTTAGTCGAGCAGCTCGAGCCATTCAGCAAGCAGATTTATTGATCATTGGTGGAACTTCCTTAGTCGTTTATCCTGCAGCTAGCCTAATCAATTATTTTTCAGGTTCAAATCTTGTCGTTATCAACAAGTCCAGCACTCCTCAAGACAGCCAAGCTGATTTAGTTATCGAAGGTAAGATTGGAGAAGTGTTTTCTAAATTGAAACAATAAAAAACTGAAAGAAGTAGGACTATACTTCCTTCAGTTTTTTGTATCACGAACTCAGAAACTATGAACACGATTCTCTTCATTTCTCGGGAATCTTATATTTGATTTATAAATTGCTCGAGTTATTTTTAATTGTTGAATAGAAGGAAAAAAGGAAGATTTTCTGGATGAAAATCTTCCTTTTTTAGTCAATCAGTACATGCTGATTTTAATGAAATGCTACTATATTGTTTACTTTTTTAAAGATCGCAAAAAACAATCAATCTCTGCTTGAGAATGGAGAATGCGCATCTTTTCTGGGTAAGTATTGTTTAAGTGTTGGTATCTTGCCTTAGCATTTTTAGTTCGTCCATCCCAGAGAATCCAACGGATAAATTCCCAGTTGAATTGCTCGGGACATCCCGCAGCCATACTTTCTCTGACTTTTCCTCTATATTTTAAATAACGCTTAAAGGCTCTTAGCAAACAAGTCCAAGCCGAGAAATTTAAAAAGATGATCTGGTCAGCTTGCTCCATTCTTTCCTCATAGCAACACCAAGAGTAGTTGCCATCAATGACCCAATCTTTGTGTTTGGTAAGGAAAGTCTCCATTTCCTTAAGCATCCAGTCACGGTCACTGTCCTGCCAACCAGGTTGAAATTGGAGAGTATCCATATGAAGTTTGGGGATGGAGTAGTGCTTAGCCAGTTTTTCTGCCAGAGTAGATTTGCCTGATCCAGAATATCCAATGATAGCTATTTTCATAATAACCTCCAGAAAATGTGCACAAAAAAAGCTCCGAGGAGCTCATTTTGTATGCAGTTAATGATTAACCAAGTTTAGCTGCAAGACGTGCTTTATCACGGCTAGCTTTGTTTTTGTGGATCAAACCTTTAGTTTCTGCTTTATCGATAGCTGAGCTGGCAGCACGGTAAAGTTCTTCAGATGGGTTTGCTTCAAAAGCTTTGATAGCAGTACGCATAGCTGATTTTTGAGCTGAGTTCTTTTCGTTTTGTTTAACGTTCAATTCAGCGCGTTTGATAGCTGATTTAATGTTTGCCAATGTTCTTACCTCCATTTTTACTAACTATACCATTATATCTGAAAACTTACGTTTTGACAAGGGAAAATTATTTTTTTAAGTAAATTTCATCAATTTCGTGATTTTTAGATTTATGGAGAATGACCTCTGCACGATTTCGTGTCGGTTCAATGTAATTTTGGAGATTGGTTAGGTTGATACTGGTCCAAACTTGGTGGGCAAAATCCTTCACTTCACTAAGAGGAAGTTGAGTGAAACGGTAGTAATAGTTGCCTGGATCATCTTGAGCAAAGCTAAGAAGTTTTAAGAAACGATCCAAATACCAACTTTCAATGTCTTCGACAGCGGCGTCGACATAGATTGAAAAATCAAAGAAATCAGTAATATAGAGACGGGCATTATGAGGATTTTGGAATACGTTGATTCCCTCAACAATGACAAAATCAGCAGCTTCTACTCGTTGTTTTCGACCAGGGACGATATCATAGATTTCATGGGAATAAACAGGTATATCAACATCCTGACCATTTTTGAGTTGGTCTAGAAAATTGAGCAAAGCTTCCATATCGTAGCTCTCAGGAAAACCCTTGCGGTTGAGAATGTCTTGCTCAATTAAGACACTATTTGGGTATAAAAAACCATCTGTAGTTACTAGTTCAACACTTGCTCCAGGAACGATACGAGACAGCAAAATTTGCAAGAGTCGACTAGTGGTTGATTTACCGACAGCAACACTCCCAGAAACTCCGATAATAAAGGGCTGTTTTTTGCTCTCTCTTTGAAGGAAAATACCTTTTGAAAAGGCAAGGTCTTCTTTGGAACGTTTGTAAATCTGAATCAGATGTGCCAGTGGCAGATAGACATCTGTAACGTCTTGAAGGCTAATCTGGTCATTGAAACTCTTAATAGAATCTAACTCTTCCTCGGTCAAGGGAGGAGTTGTTTTGCGATGTAAGGATTGCCAAGTTTCGCGGTTTATCCTTTCAAAATGTAAAAATTCGTTGGTCATTTGTTTTCCCCTAGATATTTTGTCTATCATACCATAAAAAGCTAAAAAAATAAAGCGGTTTCTTGGATGTGATAAGTCAGTAGTATATACTATAAGTAGATAGAGAATGAACAATTTATTGATGAAATAGGAGCTGATTTCTCCTGATTTTATCAGCTAATAAAGGGGGCTTTTTAGTTCACAACTTATAGGAGGTGTACTATGAAAATCATAAAAAGTTACATATTAGAACTCTGTTTTATTTTAAGTTTTGCTTTACCTTTTATAAAAGGAGTAAATGCGGATAATGGTAGACGTTTTGTGGAAATTTATTACGGTTTTACATTTTTAATGGATTATGCCATTGTAACAACTATTTTCATTTGTTCACTCCTCCTTGCATGGCTGTTAAGGAAAGGTTGGACAAAATTCCTTGCTGCTGGTAGTTATCTATTTTTGATTTTGTGGATTGCTACAGAGGGTTATTTATTTCGCATGTCAATAGAAGATTTGATACGCCTGTGGACAAGTTTGGAAATCCTGACACAAACTTAT
>NZ_JUOS01000031.1 GCF_001075875.1 Streptococcus oralis | reverse complement strand
ACATCACTGCCTAAAACATACTGAAGAATAGACAAGAGGAAATAATATAAGTCATCGCTATCCATGACAGAATCAATGATTTCGATCTCAGTTTTTCCAAACTCTTTCAAACCATAAGTGTAAATACTAGTTTTATCTCCCTGGTTGATAATTCCCATATAAATCCAGAGTTGAAGAGGAAGCAGTTCTTCTTTCAAAAGATCAGCTAAGTCCAGATAAAGATCTTTGGGCAAGAGCAAGGTGGTAGAACCCTGATAAATACCAATAGCTGATTGACTAGTTTTTAGGATAGAGGCATTGACTTTAGTTAATAAGGAATAAGTTTCTACTGGCGAAAGATTGTCAGACAAAATAGAAACAATGGCGTGTTGTGTGTGCTCCTGTGTTTCCTTCTCAACATCCTGCCAGAGGTAAGAATAGGCATACAATTCTTCAAATTCTTGACTTGGGATAGGAAGATCCATCAATGCCAAAGCAACGAGAGCACCATCAATCACAAAGGTTGCACTAGAATCATCCCCAGAAACTTCAGAAATTTCAAGCCCCCAATGAGATTTCAATTCCTGAACAACTTGGTCTAAAGAATAGGCCTGCTTGCCTTTGAAGAGGGGCATGGACAAGGTAAGGGTCTTTTTCTTCTCTGTATTCTCTTTTTTACCAGTAAATAGTTTTTTCAAAAATTTCATAGGACTTCTCCTTTTTTACATATCAGTTGGGAAGCAAAGCTATCTTGGTCAAAGTGAGTCGAGATACCAAGTTTCCTCATCCTCAAAACTGTAAAATTTCTCATCAAGTAGCCAATTTCCATCCACCAATTTAAGTACAAACTGATGCTTCATTTCTAAAGCTTCTTGGTAATGGGTGATGACTCTTGCTTCTTCAGCTTTTGTCATGATAAAATCGACAGAAAAATCATTCGTTTGAACATAGTTATACTCACTTGGGGAGCCATAAGAATTCCGAACTCCTCCTTCCAAGCATTTTTGAGTCACTCGTCCAGTTAGAAGTTGCATTTGCCTCTGAAAATAGTCATCCATAAGTTCATTCCACTTGGGATGAAGTTGATTTGCTGGGATACCAAGGCCTTCTTTTTCCTTATCCAGTGCTCTGTTTCGCTCAAAAATTTCCTCTTCTAACAAGGTTAAACTTTTAAGGATATCAAGCAATGGTGTAATGATTTTTTCTGCTATGGCTTGATATTTTTCAGGGGTATTTTTATAGTTCACTCTCATGATAAACCTCTTAATTCTCCTGGATTAATTGCTTTAATTCTAAGTCTGAAAGTTTTCCTTCCATGTAGAGTTTCCTAAGTAAATCTTTATCAACTGTAATTTCATAATAGTCAGTCACAAACTCATGAAATCTCTCAAAGCTATCAAAAAGGTATGAAAGCAACCATTCTCCACCATCCTGATCTTGGTAAGTCTGTTGATGCACTTGACCGTCGTACCAGATAAAGAAGGTTGTTTCATCTTTTTGGTCTTCAGAATAAAGTGAGAGATACTTTTCATCCAGACCTTTATAAAAATCATCAATGACGTCTTGATCCCACTCGTCAGCAGCAAACTGGCTTAAACCACTTTCATGATCAAAACCTTTTATAAGGATCATTTTATCAGTCAAAACCACATCTAGAGAATCACCAGAGCCATTGTCGATAAGATAACGGATGCCATAGTCTTCCTCAGTTTTAAACACGAGTCTGAGCCAATCCTCACTTGGATCGGTCAGATACTCATCAATGACTAGCAAGGCATCTAATCGAGTCTTTATCTTGTCCCAATCAATCTTTCTCATCTCTAAAAACCTCCATCTTATTCTTGCGATTTATCAAGATCACAAGCCCTATAACGAGCTGTTAGATAGCCTGAAAGGCTAATCTGAGGGATATTCCACTCATTAGGCAAATAAATTGAACAATCTACCTGATCACCTAGAGGGGAACTTGCTGAAAAGACATATCTTCCCAAATCCTCATTATTAGAATTTCTTTCAACTAGACTCAATCTGCTAGCATTGAACCGGTCTTTGAACAGTAACCAGATTTGCTCGACATCTTCGTTTAATAGGGAGACTTTCAAGTTGTAGCTGATTCCGACCCTACATCTTTTTTTAATCCTGACTCATCAGCTTTACAAACTTTTATCGATCCCTTATCATACTGCCAGTTATCACTATCTAATTGGGGAAATTGAACAGATAGATTGTCTTTAAATCCCTGCATAGTATCTAATAAATCTTTGGAGGCAGCTTCGAATAATTCTAGTTCTTCCATAGTCTTCTCTTAAATTTTCATAGCTAATCACATTTCGATTTAATCTGCATCAACCCAGATCTGGTATTTTTGACAATGGAGACATCTAAACAAATAACCACAGATAGGCCCGTCTTTGACCAAGTAGTCTTCTATCTCTTGATATTCTTCACGCGCTTCATAGTCTGCCAAGACTTGCTCAGCGATTCCCATATCCTTCAATTCTCGAGTTCCAACTGTACCCAAGTAAGCACAATAATCTTGGCAACAAGACAGCCAATATTCTCCCTGCCAACTAGAGTAGCCTGGGGTCTGACAAAAAAGCAGCTGATTCTTTTCTGGATCCAATTCACCCTGCCACTCGGCATCTTGGACAAATTCCGCATCGAATTTCTGAGCTGCTAGCCCATTTGCGATGCAAGTTGGGCAAAGATGTTCTATCTCTTCAATACTATAGGGTCTAAGAGAATAATAAACATTGCTTTCTTTCCCACAAGATGGACAAAGCTTGGCTTCTCCTTCAACAAATGAACCTGTAGCCAACGGATCTGGATGATAGATAAAATGTGGCAAAGACTGTAATAGCCTCTGTCTTTGCTTCTTCTCTTCTTTTCTTAGAGGACGAGGAAGGGCAAAACGATCGCCATGACTCTGACTCATTTCTTGTAAACGGCTCAGTTTCTTTAGCTGTTTTCGATCAGGTTTGTCTAAGATTTCGGTAAATAAGCTATAGGCACTAGTGTAGAGACCCAATTGTTCATGGAGGTCAACTAAGACTTTTTTAGCTTCTAAATCCTCAGACTTAGCTAATTCATCAGCCAAATCATAGAGTGCCGCAACACTGGAAGAATTTCCATCTTTAGCATGATATTCCCTTGTCCGGGTGATATATTCTTGTAAATATGGATTCATTGGACTACCTTTCTAATGGAATATAAAAACCTTAACAAATAGTGACCAGGACATTTCCATTGAGCTCCAGAATCTTTTTGTAAAACTCTTTCATATTTACAAAACTGATTCGAATTTCATCCTTGATTTCTTCCTCTTCCTCAAGATAATCCCAAATATCAGGATATAAGTCGGCTTTCTTACATGCTTCCATACTAAAGTCTGCCAAGGCTTTGTGCATGTCAAAACTTTCTAGAGCTTCTACGATCTCGGCTATCTTGTTTTTTTCAGTATAGGCTATGTACTCAGACACTTCTTCTAAAGGAGTCACTCCTAAAACCGCTTCTCTCAAGGGATTGTCATCCAAAAATTCTGAACTACTAAATCCTGTCATGACAAAAACCAAGGCATCCCACATTTTGTCAATATCTATTAAGATATCATGACTATCAGCGGAATCCTCAGCAAAATCTAACAAGTCATCTTCTTGATTGGAAAGACCTTTTATTTGATCTAATTCATCGTCTGGTAAATATTGATAATTGGCAATCATTCCCATGATTTTACTCCTTTGAATCAGTTAGTATTATACGGATATTTCTAGCTCTATTTCCCTAGAAAATGCTATAATGGAGCTAAGAAATTGTTTTATTGAATGTTAAATAGGGGGAAATAGTAATGTTCACTAGTATTGTTTTGGGTTTTTATGCTCTTTTCTTTCTATCCTTGTCCTTTACTATCTATCTCTATATCAGACTTGTAGTTGCAGTCAGACAAGGGAAAGATGTCCCAAAATGGGTCTATAAACTCGGCCATGCCATTCAAGGTAGAATTCACGTTGACTATGAAGAAATCACTGATGCTAATGCTCTTAAAGAGATTCATTGGTTCTTTCTAATCTATCTAATAGTAAATCTCCTCGTATTGGCTGGCTTCTACTATCATGGTAATAGCTTTCCTCAAGCCATTTATGAATGTTTCAAGAAACAATTTTTCATCGTACTTGTTAGTATGGTTTTAAAAAGTATTGGTAAATTTGTTGTACTGGCTATAAGAAAAAACTTTCATAACAGTCATGTCTATGCATCAACCAACGCTTTTATCGGGGCAGCTTTTTTAACGAGTTATGTTTTTATGTTTTGCATGATGATGAGTGGTCTTCCGGCTCAACCTGTTCCGGTAACCATTCAAGATACCACTGTCATTATCGGGGAAACCAAGGCTTCCGAGCTTTTGGACCAAGGCTTTACCTTTGGAGATAAAGGCGCAGAGAGCTCCATCACCAATCCCAAAAACGACCACTTCTACTACGGTCAGCTTCTCGAAGTCAAGCGGGATGATCAGTCCTATGGCTTTATGAGCCTTACTCCTACGGGAAGAGATACTGATCAGCTCAAAAACTGCGTCATCACCTATTACAGAACACCTAAGGATAGCAAGCAACTAGAAGAAATTTCCATCAATCATATCAAGCTAGCAAATCTCAAACTCCAAGATTTTCAAACACGAAAATTAATCGATATCTTTGAAATCAATCCTGCTGATTATAATGTCTCTGATAAGGATAACAACTTTATCCTAACCATCCAAACAGCAGATTACGACCTCTGGAAAAGATACCGTATTGAAGCCAAGTTTAATATAGATGGTTCCCTAGATAGTTATGGTGTCAGAGCCCAACATAGCATGTGGGAATGATTCACCCCTTATTTTCCTCTTATCAGATAAACATTAGACCGAAAAAATATCGTCAACAAGTTTATAGGTTTCTATGAACCGAAGGCCAGAAGAGCCTTTATCTCTAGTGATTTCTTCATAAATATCTTCTAAATTTTGGGCAGGTGCCAACATCCAAAGACTAAAAGGTCTAGCTTTCACCTGTCCAATTTTTTCAATATTATCTAATAATTGCCCTAAGTCTTTGTGATTGAACCAGCAATCTGTAACCAGAGCAAACTTTGTATTGTCCATCTTACAGGAGATATGACTGGTCAAAAAATCATCGATAGTGGGCTTTTTTGTTTGTAAGAGGCGCGTGCAAGCCAAATGGTACTCAAGCTTTCTAGGACTCTGCTCAATCATAGATACAAAAACAAGACCATACTCATCTTGGAACTTAACAGCAAGAATATCCCCTTCTTCAAAGTAAGGTTTGCGTTTGGTTTTGACTTTAGGGACCTTTAGAGGCCTAGGATTTTCAGTTTGCAACTGGATAGCAAGTTTATCCAAGACCTTTTGCCTTTGCTTCAAAGCCTTTGGATCTATTTCTAACCAAAATGGATCAGCCCCTTTTTTGATAAGCTCCAAGGTTTTGTCTCTGATGTCGTCTGTCAGATGACCAATCTTCCACAACGAGTAGGCAAGAGCAGTCCAATAAATTTCTGTAAAAAAGTCTGTTTGACAGTAATCTTTTTCCGCATCGAGGATATCCTTGATAATATTGGCTACATGATCACCATCTCTATAGCGACCAACTACCTCATTGTAAATGTCATACCCTTGATCACTGTCAATGATTTTAACGCCATCAATAGCCATTCTCAACTCCTAATGCTCAATCGACATCTTATTTCTAAATCTCAAAACTTATTTAATCTTATGCTTGTTCATTTTCTCTTGGAAAATATCTGTAAGAATTTGTCGCAATTCTTGAGCTTCCTTTTCAGGAAGTTGGCCTTCTTGTTCAGCTACAGCGTACAACTCTGGATATTCGAGTGAGATTCTCTTAACAGTACGTGTAATGGCATGTTTTCTAATAAAAAATGGAATCCGTTTAATCATATCCTGAGGAATTAATGCGATAATCTTATCGGCAGTTTCCTTATCGTTCAGCTTAGAGAAAGTTAGGCCCTTTTTAATCATCTCTTGTTCTTTCTCTGTAAAATCTTTAATATCCATTGTGTCTCCTTGTAACTATTTTATTTACTACTATTATACTATTTTTTTAATTGGTCGAATGAAAAATCTCTATAAATCCTCTCTTGCCCAAGAACGGAATCTGTTGTAACAGGTAGTTTTTTCAGCAACTCTTGGATATCAATATCTTTGGGAAGAGGATTCAATTCTCCCAGACTATTTTCCTGAAGATGTGCTACAAAGATAAACTCTCCCTTTTCCCAATCCATAGCACAATCATTGATAACATCTACTGGCGACAGGTCCAGCAGTTCTTGCTCTTGCGCTATAAACGTTTCGTAGATCAACTCAAAAATAGCTTCCTTATCAATTTTTACAACTCTTAATGTATGTTCATCCATGCTTGCTGTCCTCTAATCATATCAATTTAGCTATCATTCGATTGGTAACTTCTTATCCCACTCTTTAAGCAAATCATCCTTTTAGAGTTGAATCCACTTATCATTATCCATAATAAATGGTTTCGCTAGACCTTCACCTGTATAGTTTTCGTATTTTGTATCTAGATATTTGTAACAATCTTCCTTGGTCGCAAATTTGATGGCTTGATAAGGCTCCTCAAAGGTTAACTTTTCGACAAAAAGGTAGCCATCCTCACTTGGTACAAGTATCCCAACATGACCGATAAAGAGGAATTGACCATCCAAGTCATCATGAACTACAACAGATAGCATTCTTGCATTTTCATTAAACTTGAATTGAGAAAGGAACTGTTCCATCTTAGCTGCATGAACCTTAACATCTGTCGTCGCTTCGGTTTTGACTCTTGAGAATAAAATATCAAAAGCATCCTTGTCTTCTGCACCAAAGACTTTTCCCTTATCAATAGCATCATTATCGACAAACAAGAGGGAATCATCTTTCTCTAACTGAGGAATTTCGATGGAATTTTTCAATAAACAATAACTGTTAATACGACAGTTGGTACCTACAAAATCACCTTTTTTCGGTGTCCAAAGATTGCTTATCTTTTCTACGTCATATTCAGTCTTTGTAAATGTAGAAAAATCTCCAGCTAATCCAACTGAACCAACAGTATTGTTGTAATCATTGACAAGATTGAAAAATGCATCCACACTGTCCTTATCCAAATACGCATCCAAGGCTTTTCGAACTTCTTGTGCACTCGGTTGATTGTTCAAATTGCTATAAG
>NZ_JUOS01000030.1 GCF_001075875.1 Streptococcus oralis | reverse complement strand
ATAACCTGGAATTGCTTTACCTTCTTTATCCTTGAATGATGTCTTAACTTGTTCGTAGACATGCTCTGTATCTCCATTTGGAAGTTTCTTAGTCTCTACGAAGCGGTAGTCTGGAATTTCTTTCTTCGGTTGTTCGCCATCTTCACTTGGATATCCTGGGATTGAATTACCTTCTTTATCTACAAATGTAGTAACCGGTGTTACTGTTGGTGTATATGTTGCAGAAGCTTTTGTTCCGTTCATATCTTCACGAACAACTGTAACAGATGGAGCTGTTCCTGTAAATTCAGGTGCTGGTTTAAAGGTTACTGTTCCATCTGCTACTACAGTGTATGTACCAACACCTGGAATAGTCTTAATTGTTGAACCATCGTCAAATGTTGCTGGAACATCATCATTCATTGGAACACGGCTATCACCTTCCTTGAATGTTGGTTTACCAGACTGTTCTTTACCTTTTGGTCCAATAGTTGTAGCTGGTTCACCTGTTGGTGTTACTGGTGTTACTGTTGGTGTGTACTTAGCTGTTACTGGTGTACCGTTCTTATCTACACGTTTAACAGTCACGCCTGTTCCTGTTCCTGTGAATGATTTTTCTGGTACGAAGGTTACTGTTCCATCTGCTGCTACTGTGTATGTACCAACACCATCAACTGTCTTGGTAGTTGAGCCGTCGTCGAATGTTGCAGGAGTATCTTCATCGATAGGGACATTTTGATTCCCTTCGGTGAAGGTTGGTTTACCTGTTTGAGTGGCACCTTGGATATCAGTAGATGTCGCATCTTCAGATGTTGGA
>NZ_JUOS01000029.1 GCF_001075875.1 Streptococcus oralis | reverse complement strand
AATAAATAAGTATCTAAAAAGCCTTATTTTAAAGGGCTTTTTTTAAGATTTTCCCACTATATCTAACAGGGGGGTACAAATCGACAGGAAACAGTCAAAAAAACATTAGAAAATCCTTTGGTTACAAGGGATTTACAAAATTTCAGCGTATGTCAAATGGGCTTTAAAAGTTGACATACGCCTTTTTGATTGGAGGGATTTTTACTGAATGAACAAACTTGGTTACAGCATTTAAAAGAAAAACGCTTGGCTTATGGACTATCTCAAAACCGTTTAGCTGTTGCGACTGGTATTACAAGGCAGTATCTAAGCGATATTGAAACAG
The DNA here is from genome assembly GCF_001075875.1 of Streptococcus oralis. Lineage (GTDB taxonomy): Bacteria > Bacillota > Bacilli > Lactobacillales > Streptococcaceae > Streptococcus > Streptococcus oralis_I. Next base: position 50,495 of record NZ_JUOS01000029.1, on the reverse strand, counting down.
GAAAAGTCAAGCCATCAGAGGATTTACAGCAGTCCCTTTGGGAAGCTCTGGAACGCTTCAATCCCGACGCTCCCCTTGAAATGCTGTTTGATTATGTAAGGATTCGCTTTCCGACAACAGACGTACAGCAGGTGGTCGAAAACATCTTACAACTGAAACTGTCCTATTTTCTTCATGAGGACTATGGTTTCTATTCTTATTCAGAGCATTATGCTTTAGGCGACATATTCGTCCTTTGCTCCCATGAACTGGACAAAGGAGTTCTGGTGGAATTGAAAGGTCGTGGGTGCAGACAATTTGAAAGCTATCTTCTGGCACAACAAAGAAGCTGGTATGAGTTCTTTATGGACGTTTTGGTGGCTGGCGGTGTGATGAAACGCCTTGACCTTGCCATTAACGATAAGACAGGGATTTTGAATATCCCTGTACTCACTGAAAAGTGCCAACAGGAAGAATGTATCTCCGTCTTCCGCAGTTTTAAAAGCTATCGCAGTGGCGAACTGGTACGCAAAGAGGAAAAGGAATGTATGGGAAACACCCTCTATATCGGTTCATTACAAAGTGAAGTTTATTTCTGTATCTATGAAAAGGACTACGAGCAGTACAAGAAAAATGATATTCCCATTGAAGACGCAGAAGTAAAAAACCGTTTTGAGATTCGATTGAAAAATGAGCGTGCCTATTATGCAGTCCGTGATTTACTCGTCTATGACAATCCAGAGCATACCGCCTTTAAAATTATCAATCGGTATATCCGTTTTGTAGATAAAGACGATTCCAAACCTCGTTCTGATTGGAAACTGAATGAAGAATGGGCTTGGTTTATTGGGAACAATCGTGAACGATTAAAACTAACCACAAAACCAGAGCCTTACTCCTTCCAAAGGACGCTGAACTGGCTATCTCATCAAGTTGCCCCGACCTTAAAGGTTGCGATTAAACTTGATGAAATCAACCAGACGCAGGTTGTAAAAGACATTCTCGACCATGCGAAACTGACAGACCGACACAAGCAGATTTTGAAGCAACAGTCAGTAAAAGAACAGGACGTGATAACAACAAAAAAATAACTCAAATACAAATTCATTGAATATAGAGAGGAGAACATTTTTATGAATTTTGGACAAAACCTTTATAACTGGTTTCTATCAAACGCTCAATCACTGGTGCTTTTAGCAATCGTTGTGATTGGCTTGTATCTTGGCTTCAAGCGTGAGTTTAGCAAACTGATTGGCTTTTTAATTATTGCGATTATTGCGGTTGGCTTAGTCTTCAACGCTGCTGGAGTAAAAGACATTTTACTAGAGCTATTCAATCGCATTATTGGTGCTTAAATAAAACCGTTCTTTTGTGGAATATAAGTGGTTTTCTTATGTTCCGCAAAGGAATGGTACACCAAACGAAGTGCGGTAGGGATTTTTGAATCTCTACAAAGAAAGGACGTGAATATATGGACGATATGCAAGTCTATATTGCGAATTTAGGCAAATACAATGAGGGCGAATTGGTCGGTGCGTGGTTTACCTTTCCCATTGACTTTGAGGAAGTCAAAGAGAAAATCGGCTTGAATGATGAATATGAGGAATACGCCATTCATGACTACGAGTTACCCTTTACGGTTGACGAATACACTTCCATTGGCGAACTCAATCGACTATGGGAAATGGTATCGGAATTACCCGAAGAATTACAATCGGAGCTATCTGCTCTGCTCACTCATTTTTCAAGCATTGAAGAACTAAGCGAACATCAAGAGGATATTATCATTCATTCCGATTGTGATGATATGTATGACGTGGCACGCTACTACATTGAAGAAACGGGTGCTTTAGGCGAAGTACCAGCTAGTCTTCAAAACTATATTGATTATCAAGCCTATGGTCGGGATTTAGACCTTTCAGGAACGTTTATCTCAACCAATCATGGGATTTTTGAAATCGTCTATTAAATCTGTCGGTACATTACTACTGGCAGATTTTCTATTTTACGGGGTGGCTCAATCAGCTACCCCTATTTTTTATGAAAGGATTGATTACATGAAGAAAATACGAAGCTATACCAGTATCTGGTCTGTGGAAAAGGTACTGTATTCTATCAATGATTTTAGACTTCCGTTTCCCATAACCTTTACGCAAATGACATGGTTTGTCGTGTCACTCTTTGCAGTGATGATACTTGGCAACTTGCCCCCTCTTTCCATGATAGAGGGAGCATTTCTCAAATACTTTGGGATTCCTGTGGCTTTCACATGGTTTATGTCTACAAAAACTTTTGATGGTAAAAAGCCTTATGGATTTTTGAAGTCTGTCATTGCTTATGCACTGCGACCAAAGCTGACCTATGCAGGAAAAAAAGTAACGCTTGGCAGAAACCAGCCACAAGAAGCCATTACAGCAGTTAGGAGTGAATTTTATGGCATATCCAATTAAATACATTGAAAACAATCTCGTCTGGAATAAAGACGGGGAATGTTATGCTTACTATGAGCTTGTTCCTTACAATTACTCATTTCTAAGTCCAGAACAGAAAATACAAGTGCATGATTCTTTCAGACAGCTTATCGCACAAAATCGTGATGGCAAAATTCATGCTTTACAAATCAGTACAGAATCCAGCATACGTTCTGCACAAGAGCGTTCCAAAAATGAAGTCACTGGCAAGCTCAAAGCGGTTGCCTATGACAAAATCGACCAACAGACAGACGCTTTAATATCCATGATTGGCGAAAATCAAGTGAACTACCGTTTCTTTATCGGCTTTAAGTTGCTTCTCAACGATCAGGAGTTTTCTATGAAAAGTCTTACCGTTGAAGCAAAAAATGCTTTGTCTGATTTTGTCTATGATGTGAACCATAAGCTGATGGGCGATTTTGTTAGTATGAGTAATGATGAAATCCTGCGTTTTCAGAAGATGGAAAAGCTCTTAGAAAATAAAATCTCTCGTCGTTTCAAAATCCGCAGGTTAGATAAGGACGACTTCGGCTATCTGATTGAACACCTTTACGGACAGACAGGCACTGCCTATGAAGAGTATGAGTACCATCTATCAAAGAAAAAGCTGGATAATGAAACGCTGATTAAATACTATGACTTGATTAAGCCTACTCGCTGTTTGGTGGAAGAAAAACAGCGATATTTGAAAATCCAGCAGGAAGATGAAACCGTCTATGTAGCTTACTTTACCATTAACAGCATTGTCGGAGAACTGGACTTCCCGTCCTCTGAAATCTTCTACTACCAGCAACAGCAATTTACATTCCCGATTGATACGTCAATGAATGTGGAAATTGTAGCGAATCGTAAAGCCCTATCTACTGTCCGCAATAAAAAGAAAGAACTGAAAGACTTGGATAACCACGCTTGGCAAAGTGATAATGAAACCAGCTCCAATGTGGCGGAAGCTCTGGAAAGTGTGAATGAGCTGGAAACCAATTTAGACCAAAGCAAGGAATCTATGTACAAGCTGTCTTATGTGGTAAGGGTATCAGCAAATGATCTTGACGAACTCAAACGTCGTTGTAATGAAGTGAAAGATTTTTATGACGATTTAAGCGTAAAACTGGTACGACCATTTGGGGATATGCTCGGCTTACATGAAGAATTTTTACCTGCCAGCAAGCGTTATATGAATGATTATATTCAATACGTGACCTCTGATTTCCTCGCTGGTTTAGGTTTTGGTGCTACTCAAATGCTGGGGGAAAATGAGGGAATTTATGTTGGCTACAGCTTAGATACTGGACGCAATGTCTATCTGAAACCTGCTCTTGCCAGTCAAGGGGTTAAGGGTTCAGTAACCAATGCGTTAGCGTCGGCTTTTGTTGGTTCGCTGGGTGGTGGTAAATCCTTTGCGAATAACCTTATCGTCTATTATGCGGTGCTTTATGGGGCACAAGCAGTGATTGTAGACCCAAAAGCAGAACGTGGCAGATGGAAAGAAACCTTGCCAGAGATTTCCCATGAAATCAATATCGTCACTCTGACTTCTGATGAGAAAAACAAAGGCTTACTTGACCCTTATGTGATTATGAAAAATCCCAAAGATTCTGAATCACTGGCTATTGATATTCTGACATTCCTTACGGGGATTTCCTCTCGTGATGGGGAACGCTTCCCAATCCTTAGAAAAGCCATTCGTGCAGTAACCAATAGTGAAGTACGAGGGTTGATGAAAGTGATTGAGGAATTACGGGTTGAGAATACGCCACTAAGTACCAGTATAGCCGACCATATCGAAAGTTTTACAGACTATGACTTTGCACATTTATTATTCAGTAATGGTTATGTGGAGCAGTCTATCAGCTTAGAAAAACAACTGAACATTATACAGGTTGCGGACTTGGTACTTCCCGACAAGGAAACTTCCTTTGAGGAATATACCACTATGGAGCTTTTATCCGTTGCTATGCTGATTGTCATTAGTACCTTTGCTTTAGACTTTATCCATACAGACCGAAGCATTTTCAAGATTGTAGATTTAGACGAAGCATGGAGCTTTTTACAGGTAGCACAAGGAAAAACACTATCTATGAAGCTGGTTCGGGCTGGTCGTGCTATGAACGCTGGGGTATATTTCGTGACCCAAAATACAGACGACCTCTTAGATGAAAAACTGAAAAATAACCTCGGCTTAAAATTTGCATTTCGTTCCACTGACCTTAACGAGATTAAAAAGACCTTAGCCTTTTTTGGTGTAGACCCAGAGGACGAAAACAATCAGAAGCGATTGCGTGATTTGGAAAACGGGCAATGCCTTATCAGTGATTTATATGGTCGTGTCGGTGTGATACAGTTCCACCCTGTATTTGAAGAACTGCTCCATGCCTTTGATACCAGACCACCTGTGCGAAAAGAGGTGTAAATGTGAAACCATCAATAGTAAACAGAATAAAATCAAACTGGACGCTGAAACGTCTAGGTAAAGTGGCAATGACAGTGGCTTTCACACTTGTGATTGCCATTTTTCTTTTAGCCATGCTGGGAACGGTGGTTCAAGCTGCGGGCTTGGTAGATGATACGGTCAATGTGGCAAATGAATACAGCCGATACCCACTTGAAAACTATCAACTGGATTTTTATGTGGATAATAGCTGGGGCTGGCTTCCGTGGAACTGGTCGGACGGGATTGGAAAACAGGTCATGTATGGACTATATGCCATTACCAATTTTATTTGGACAATCAGTTTGTATGTTTCCAATGCGACAGGTTACTTAGTACAGGAAGCCTATTCCTTAGACTTCATTTCCGCTACAGCAGATTCCATTGGTAAGAATATGCAGACCTTAGCTGGTGTGAGTGCAAACGGATTTTCAACAGAGGGTTTCTATGTTGGATTCCTCTTACTCTTGATTTTGGTTCTTGGGGTTTATGTTGCCTATACGGGACTGATAAAGAGAGAAACCACAAAGGCAATTCATGCCATTATGAATTTTGTGCTGGTGTTTATCCTATCGGCTTCCTTTATTGCCTACGCTCCCGACTACATTAAAAAAATCAATGACTTTTCATCAGACATCAGTAATGCCAGTTTATCACTTGGCACGAAGATTGTCATGCCCCATTCCGATAGTCAAGGCAAGGACAGCGTGGACTTAATCAGAGATAGCCTGTTTTCCATACAGGTTCAGCAACCGTGGCTACTGCTTCAATACAACAGTTCAGACATTGAAAGTATCGGTATTGACCGTGTGGAAAGCCTGCTCTCCACCAGCCCAGATTCCAACAATGGCGAAGACAGAGAAAAAATTGTTGCGGAAGAAATTGAAGACAGAAGCAATACCAATCTAACCATTACAAAGACCATTAACCGTTTAGGTACAGTCTTCTTCCTATTTGTCTTCAATATTGGGATTTCCATATTTGTATTCCTATTAACAGGAATCATGATTTTCTCGCAGGTACTTTTTATCATCTATGCTATGTTTCTGCCTGTGAGCTTTATTTTAAGCATGATTCCATCATTTGATGGTATGTCAAAACGAGCCATAACAAAGCTCTTTAATACCATTTTGACACGAGCTGGAATCACATTGATTATTACGACAGCATTTAGTATTTCAACCATGCTCTATACCTTATCGGCTGGTTATCCGTTCTTTTTGATTGCTTTTCTACAGATTGTGACCTTTGCAGGAATCTACTTCAAGCTGGGCGATTTAATGAGTATGTTTTCTCTACAGAGTAACGATTCTCAAAGTGTGGGAAGTCGTGTGATGAGAAAACCTCGTATGCTTATGCACGCTCACATGCACCGTCTACAGCGGAAACTTGGACGTTCCATGACTACTCTAGGGGCTGGGTCTGCCATTGTTACAGGTAAAAAAGGACAGTCGGGTTCGGGGAGTTCTGCAAGGACACAAGCAGATCACTCCCGACCAGACGGAAAGGAAAAATCAACACTTGGAAAACGTATCGGTCAAACCATCGGTACAGTAGCTGATACCAAAGACAGAATGGTAGACACTGCTAGTGGTTTGAAAGAACAGGTTAAAGATTTGCCGACCAATGCAAGATATGCAGTATATCAAGGAAAATCCAAAGTAAAAGAGAATGTCCGTGATTTAACCAGTAGTATTTCTCAAACCAAAGCGGACAGAGCCAGTGGACGCAAGGAACAGCAGGAACAAAGGCGAAAAACCATTGCGAAGCGTCGCTCTGAAATGGAACAGGTCAAACAGAAAAAACAGCCTGCTTCTTCTGTTCATGAAAGACCGACTACAAGACAAGAACAATATCATGATGAACAGACCTCAAAACAGTCTAATATTCAGACTTCATATAAGGAATCTCAACAAGCCAAACAAGAGCGTCCAGCAGTTAAGTCCGATTTTTCAAGTCCAAAAGTGGAACGCCAAGGCAATACCGTTCAAGAAAAAACCGTTCAAAAGCCAGCAACTTCAACCACTACAGCAGATAGAACTTCACAACGTCCAATCACAAAAGAACGTCCGTCTACTGTTCAAAGAGTACCACTACAAAATACAAGAAGTAGACCACCAATCAAAACCGCCACCATTAAGAAAGTCGGTAAGAAACCATGAAGTTGAAAACTTTAGTGATTGGTGGTTCTGGATTATTCTTGATGGTCTTCTCACTGCTTCTGTTTGTTGCCATTTTATTTTCAGATGAACAGGACAGCGGAATTTCCAATATTCATTATGGAGGTGTGAATGTTTCCGCAGAAGTGCTGGCTCATAAGCCTATGGTAGAAAAATATGCCAAAGAATATGGCGTTGAAGAATATGTCAACATACTTCTTGCGATTATACAGGTGGAATCGGGCGGTACTGCGGAAGATGTTATGCAGTCCTCGGAATCCCTCGGTCTTCCACCTAATTCATTGAGTACAGAAGAATCCATTAAGCAAGGTGTGAAGTATTTCAGTGAATTATTAGCCAGTAGCGAAAGGCTCAGTGTAGATTTAGAATCGGTTATCCAGTCCTACAATTATGGTGGTGGTTTCTTAGGGTATGTGGCTAATCGTGGAAATAAATATACCTTTGAACTGGCTCAAAGTTTCTCAAAAGAGTATTCAGGTGGCGAAAAAGTGTCTTACCCCAATCCCATAGCCATACCTATCAATGGGGGCTGGCGATACAACTATGGCAATATGTTTTATGTGCAACTGGTAACGCAGTATCTTGTCACAACAGAGTTTGATGATGATACGGTACAAGCCATCATGGACGAAGCACTGAAATATGAGGGCTGGCGATACGTTTACGGTGGAGCTTCCCCGACTACTTCTTTTGATTGTAGCGGACTGACACAATGGACGTATGGAAAAGCTGGAATTAACTTACCACGAACCGCACAACAGCAATATGATGTGACCCAGCATATCCCACTATCGGAAGCACAAGCTGGCGATTTGGTTTTCTTTCATTCTACCTATAACGCTGGCTCTTATATTACTCATGTTGGGATATACCTTGGCAATAACCGTATGTTTCATGCAGGCGACCCAATCGGTTATGCCGACTTAACAAGCCCCTACTGGCAACAGCATTTAGTGGGAGCAGGACGAATCAAACAATGAGAAAGGAAGATTTAATGATGAAATTTAGAAAAAATCAGAATAAAGAAAAACAGATACCAAAGGAAAAGAAACCTCGTGTCTACTATAAGGTCAATCCTCATAAAAAGGTTGTGATTGCCTTGTGGGTACTTTTAGGGCTTAGTTTCAGCTTTGCGATATTCAAGCACTTTACAGCTATAGATACTCATACTATTCACGAAACAACTATCATAGAAAAGGAATACGTTGATACTCATCATGTAGAAAATTTTGTAGAGAACTTTGCGAAAGTCTACTATTCATGGGAGCAATCCGATAAGTCCATTGATAATCGAATGGAAAGTCTAAAAGGCTATCTGACAGATGAACTTCAAGCTCTCAATGTTGATACAGTACGCAAAGATATTCCTGTATCGTCTTCTGTAAGAGGATTTCAGATATGGACGGTAGAGCCAACTGGCGACAATGAGTTTAATGTAACCTACAGTGTAGACCAGCTCATTACAGAGGGAGAAAATACAAAGACCGTCCACTCTGCTTATATAGTGAGTGTCTATGTAGATGGTTCTGGAAATATGGTACTGGTTAAGAATCCGACCATTACCAACATACCTAAGAAATCAAGTTATAAACCAAAAGCCATTGAAAGTGAGGGGACGGTTGATTCCATTACAACCAATGAAATCAATGAGTTTTTAACGACGTTCTTCAAGCTCTATCCTACAGCGACAGCCAGTGAACTTTCCTACTATGTGAATGACGGGATATTAAAACCAATCGGAAAAGAGTACATCTTTCAAGAACTGGTAAATCCTATTCACAATCGTAAGGATAATCAAGTCACGGTATCGCTGACAGTGGAGTATATCGACCAGCAGACCAAAGCAACGCAGGTATCTCAATTTGATTTGGTACTTGAAAAGAACGGGAGTAATTGGAAGATTATAGAATAACAAATATTGGTACATTATTACAGCTATTTTGTAATCACGTACTTTCTTTGATAAAAAATTGGAGATTCCTTTACAAATATGCTCTTACGTGCTATTATTTAAGTATCTATTTAAAAGGAGTTAATAAATATGCGGCAAGGTATTCTTAAATAAACTGTCAATTTGATAGTGGGAACAAATAATTGGATGTCCTTTTTTAGGAGGGCTTAGTTTTTTGTACCCAGTTTAAGAATACCTTTATCATGTGATTCTAAAGTATCCGGAGAATATCTGTATGCTTTGTATGCCTATGGTTATGCATAAAAATCCCAGTGATAAGAGTATTTATCACTGGGATTTTTATGCCCTTTTGGGCTTTTGAATGGAGGAAAATCACATGAAAATTATTAATATTGGAGTTTTAGCTCATGTTGATGCGGGAAAAACTACCTTAACAGAAAGCTTATTATATAATAGTGGAGCGATTACAGAATTAGGAAGCGTGGACAGAGGTACAACGAAAACGGATAATACGCTTTTAGAACGTCAGAGAGGAATTACAATTCAGACGGCGATAACCTCTTTTCAGTGGAAAAATACTAAGATAAACATCATAGACACGCCAGGACATATGGATTTTTTAGCAGAAGTATATCGTTCATTATCAGTATTAGATGGGGCAATTCTACTGATTTCTGCAAAAGATGGCGTACAAGCACAAACTCGTATATTGTTTCATGCACTTAGGAAAATAGGTATTCCCACAATCTTTTTTATCAATAAGATTGACCAAAATGGAATTGATTTATCAACGGTTTATCAGGATATTAAAGAGAAACTTTCTGCGGAAATTGTAATCAAACAGAAGGTAGAACTGCATCCTAATATGCGTGTAATGAACTTTACCGAATCTGAACAATGGGATATGGTAATAGAAGGAAATGATTACCTTTTGGAGAAATATACGTCTGGGAAATTATTGGAAGCATTAGAACTCGAACAAGAGGAAAGCATAAGATTTCATAATTGTTCCCTGTTCCCTGTTTATCACGGAAGTGCAAAAAACAATATAGGGATTGATAACCTTATAGAAGTGATTACGAATAAATTTTATTCATCAACACATCGAGGTCAGTCTGAACTTTGCGGAAAAGTTTTCAAAATTGAGTATTCGGAAAAAAGACAGCGTCTTGCATATATACGTCTTTATAGTGGCGTACTGCATTTGCGAGATTCGGTTAGAATATCGGAAAAGGAAAAAATAAAAATTACAGAAATGTATACTTCAATAAATGGTGAATTATGTAAAATCGATAAGGCTTATTCCGGGGAAATTGTTATTTTGCAGAATGAGTTTTTGAAGTTAAATAGTGTTCTTGGAGATACAAAGCTATTGCCACAGAGAGAGAGAATTGAAAATCCCCTCCCTCTGCTGCAAACGACTGTTGAACCGAGCAAACCTCAACAAAGGGAAATGTTACTTGATGCACTTTTAGAAATCTCCGACAGTGACCCGCTTCTGCGATATTATGTGGATTCTGCGACACATGAAATCATACTTTCTTTCTTAGGGAAAGTACAAATGGAAGTGACTTGTGCTCTGCTGCAAGAAAAGTATCATGTGGAGATAGAAATAAAAGAGCCTACAGTCATTTATATGGAAAGACCGTTAAAAAAAGCAGAGTATACCATTCACATCGAAGTTCCACCGAATCCTTTCTGGGCTTCCATTGGTCTATCTGTAGCACCGCTTCCATTAGGGAGCGGAGTACAGTATGAGAGCTCGGTTTCTCTTGGATACTTAAATCAATCGTTTCAAAATGCAGTTATGGAGGGGATACGCTATGGCTGTGAACAAGGATTGTATGGTTGGAATGTGACGGACTGTAAAATCTGTTTTAAGTATGGCTTATACTATAGCCCTGTTAGTACCCCAGCAGATTTTCGGATGCTTGCTCCTATTGTATTGGAACAAGTCTTAAAAAAAGCTGGAACAGAATTGTTAGAGCCATATCTTAGTTTTAAAATTTATGCGCCACAGGAATATCTTTCACGAGCATACAACGATGCTCCTAAATATTGTGCGAACATCGTAGACACTCAATTGAAAAATAATGAGGTCATTCTTAGTGGAGAAATCCCTGCTCGGTGTATTCAAGAATATCGTAGTGATTTAACTTTCTTTACAAATGGACGTAGTGTTTGTTTAACAGAGTTAAAAGGGTACCATGTTACTACCGGTGAACCTGTTTGCCAGCCCCGTCGTCCAAATAGTCGGATAGATAAAGTACGATATATGTTCAATAAAATAACTTAGTGTATTTTATGTTGTTATATAAATATGGTTTCTTGTTAAATAAGATGAAATATTTTTTAATAAAGATTTGAATTAAAGTGTAAAGGAGGAGATAGTTATTATAAACTACAAGTGGATATTGTGTCCTGTATGTGGAAATAAAACACGATTAAAGATAAGGGAAGATACTGAATTAAAAAAATTCCCCCTCTATTGTCCGAAATGCAGACAAGAAAATTTAATTGAAATAAAGCAGTTCAAAGTAACTGTGATTACAGAGCCAGACGCAAAGACGCAGAGCCGATAAAATGAGATTAATACAATCTCATTTTATCGGCTCTTTCCGTTATGTATGGATTCTTTTAATTAGTCTTCGATGTTTCTTGCTTCGTTGATACCGCTGGCTAAAGATTCCATTAAGGATAGTTCTTTGTCTGTAAAGCTATCCATGTATTTCTCTATCTGTAATCGTCGGGTGCTTTTTACCAAGTTATTAGCAGGTAGGGGTCCCGAGCGCCTACGAGGAATTTGTATCGATAAGAAATAGATTTAAAAATTTCGCTGTTATTTTGTACATTTAACTTGACGGTGACATCTCTCTATTGTGAGTTATTAGTGGTACAGTTTTCAACCGTTTTAATTATAAAAAAGTGGTGCATTTTTAAATTGGCACAAACAGGTAACGGTTATTGCAGGTGTATTTCTTATCTATGGGTTTAACATGGATTTTATCATTAAAATCATGAGTATTGTCCGAGAGTGATTGGTCTTGCGTATGGTTAACCCTAAAGTTATGGAAATAAGACTTAGAAGCAAACTTAAGAGTGTGTTGATTGTGCATTATCTTAAAATTTTGTATAATAGGAATTGAAGTTAAATTAGATGCTAAAAATTTGTAATTAAGAAGGAGGGATTCGTCATGTTGGTATTCCAAATGCGTAATGTAGATAAAACATCTACTGTTTTGAAACAGACTAAAAACAGTGATTACGCAGATAAATAAATACGTTAGATTAATTCCTACCAGTGACTAATCTTATGACTTTTTAAACAGATAACTAAAATTACAAACAAATCGTTTAACTTCTGTATTTATTTATAGATGTAATCACTTCAGGAGTGATTACATGAACAAAAATATAAAATATTCTCAAAACTTTTTAACGAGTGAAAAAGTACTCAACCAAATAATAAAACAATTGAATTTAAAAGAAACCGATACCGTTTACGAAATTGGAACAGGTAAAGGGCATTTAACGACGAAACTGGCTAAAATAAGTAAACAGGTAACGTCTATTGAATTAGACAGTCATCTATTCAACTTATCGTCAGAAAAATTAAAACTGAACATTCGTGTCACTTTAATTCACCAAGATATTCTACAGTTTCAATTCCCTAACAAACAGAGGTATAAAATTGTTGGGAATATTCCTTACCATTTAAGCACACAAATTATTAAAAAAGTGGTTTTTGAAAGCCATGCGTCTGACATCTATCTGATTGTTGAAGAAGGATTCTACAAGCGTACCTTGGATATTCACCGAACACTAGGGTTGCTCTTGCACACTCAAGTCTCGATTCAGCAATTGCTTAAGCTGCCAGCGGAATGCTTTCATCCTAAACCAAAAGTAAACAGTGTCTTAATAAAACTTACCCGCCATACCACAGATGTTCCAGATAAATATTGGAAGCTATATACGTACTTTGTTTCAAAATGGGTCAATCGAGAATATCGTCAACTGTTTACTAAAAATCAGTTTCATCAAGCAATGAAACACGCCAAAGTAAACAATTTAAGTACCGTTACTTATGAGCAAGTATTGTCTATTTTTAATAGTTATCTATTATTTAACGGGAGGAAATAATTCTATGAGTCGCTTTTGTAAATTTGGAAAGTTACACGTTACTAAAGGGAATGTAGATAAATTATTAGGTATACTACTGACAGCTTCCAAGGAGCTAAAGAGGTCCCTAGCGCCTACGGGGAATTTGTATCGATAAGGAATAGATTTAAAAATTTCGCTGTTATTTTGTACAATAAGGATAAATTTGAATGGTACCATAAACGACCGTTTATGGTACCTTTTCATTTTCCTGCTTTTTCTAAATGTTTTTTAAGTAAATCAAGTACCAAAATCCGTTCCTTTTTCATAGTTCCTATATAGTTATACTTAATGAGTTATGGTACATTTAAATTATAAAATTAAGGAGGTTTTTTTATGATTTTTGGCTATGCTCGAGTGAGTACGGATGATCAAAATCTTAGTTTACAAATTGATGCACTTACTCATTATGGAATTGATAAATTATTTCAAGAAAAAGTAACTGGTGCGAAAAAAGACCGACCGCAATTAGAAGAAATGATCAACCTACTACGTGAAGGAGATTCTGTTGTCATTTACAAGTTAGATCGAATTTCACGATCAACTAAACATTTGATTGAACTTTCTGAATTATTTGAAGAACTTAGTGTCAATTTTATATCTATTCAAGATAACGTAGATACTTCAACGTCTATGGGAAGATTCTTTTTCCGAGTTATGGCTAGTTTAGCAGAACTGGAACGGGATATTATTATTGAACGAACTAACTCTGGTCTTAAGGCAGCCAGAGTCCGAGGAAAAAAAGGGGGCCGTCCAAGTAAAGGTAAGCTATCAATTGATTTAGCTTTAAAAATGTATGACAGCAAAGAGTATTCTATTCGTCAAATTCTTGATGCCTCTAAATTAAGCAAAACAACCTTTTACCGTTACCTCAATAAAAGGAATGCTTAAGATATGGCTATGAAAAGAATTTTAACTACTTCACAGCGTGAACAACTTCTTTCTGTAGACCACTTATCAGAAGAGGATTTTAAAGCGTATTTTAGTTTTTCTGATTATGATCTGGAGGTTATTAATCAACACCGTGGAAAGGTCAATAAACTAGGATTTGCGATACAACTTTGTTTGGCCCGGTATCCTGGGTGTTCTTTAAGTAATTGGCCGATTAAATCAACCAGACTAACTTCTTATGTGAGTCGACAGCTCCATCTTGATGCAATTGATTTAAATTCATATGATCATAGAAATACACGTGCAAATCACTTCAACGAGATCTTAGAAGTATTCAACTATCATCGATTCGGTAGTGCTAATACACAAAAACAGTTAATAGAATATTTAATTGAACTAGCTTTAGAAAATGATGACTCTATCTATCTAATGAAAAAAACAATTGATTTCTTAACTCGAAAAAGAATTATTTTTCCATCTATAGCTACACTTGAAGACATTATAAGCCGCTGTCGAGATAAAGCAGAAAACAACTTATTTTCAATATTACTCTGTTCATTAACAGATATACAAATTGAAAAACTAGAGAGTTTGTTTCAAATTTATGAAGAGACGAAAATAACTAAACTCGCTTGGCTAAAAGACATTCCAGGTAAGGCAAATCCAGAAAGCTTTATGAGTATTTGTAAAAAAGTGGAAGTGATTGCTTCCATGGGACTCGGGACAATTAATGTCTCCCATATTAATCGGAACAGGTTTCTTCAGCTAGCTAGACTAGGGGAAAATTATGATGCATATGACTTCTCCCGTTTTGAGCTTGAAAAAAGATACTCTTTACTTATTGCTTTTTTAGTCAATCATCATCAATATCTGATCGATCAACTGATTGAGATTAATGACCGCATTTTAGCAAGTATTAAACGCAAAGGGACACGTGATTCACAAGAACAGTTAAAAGAAAAAGGAAAATTGGCTACTAAAAAATTGGAACATTATGCTTCTTTAATTGATGCTCTTCACTTTGCAAAAGATAATGATAGTAATCCTTTTGACGAAATTGAACGAATCATGCCTTGGGAAGATTTAGTACAAGATGGAGAAGAAGCTAAAAAAATTACAGGTAATAAAAATCATGGCTATTTAGAAATGGTTCGAAATAAAGCTAATTACCTCCGAAGATACACGCCAATGTTATTGAGGACCCTTTCGTTCAAAGCAACTCCGGCAGCAAATCCAGTCCTCATGGCCCTAACTCAACTAACTGATTTACACAATAGTGGTAAAAGAAAAATACCGGCAGATACTTCTACTGATTTTGTGAGTAAAAAATGGAAAAGCCTTGTTCGGCCAGAAGAGGGGAAAATAGATCGGTCTTACTATGAGTTAGTAGCTTTCACCGAGCTAAAGAACAATATTCGATCAGGAGATATTTCAGTTGAAGGAAGTATGATCCATCGAAATATTGATGATTACTTAGTTGATTTATCTGCTTGTATTGATTCAGAAACTATTCCAGACACGTTTGAGGACTATTTAAAGGATCGGGAAATAATTTTAGATTTACAGCTTCAATTTTATTCGACAGTTGATAAGAGAATTTCAAGAGCAAACCTTAAAAAGTTGGAAAAAGTTACACCTAGCGAAGCAGAAATATATAGAAAAAAACTTTATTCAATAATTCCTAAGATAAGGCTTAGTGATCTTTTAATTGAGGTGGACAGTTGGACCAACTTTTCACAAGAATTTAGTCATGATTCTACAGGGAAACCGCCGAGTGAACAAGAAAGAAAAATTATTTTTGCTGCTTTGCTGGGTTTAGGGATGAATATTGGTCTTGAAAAAATGGCCCAATCAACTCCTGGAATTTCTTATTCTCAGTTAGCCAATGCCAAACAATGGCGCTTTTATAAAGAAGCTCTGACTCGTGCTCAATCTGTTTTGGTTAATTATCAGTTAAAGCTTCCTGTTGCAGACTTTTGGGGTGAAGGAAAAACCACTGCTTCAGACGGAATGCGCGTCCCAGTGGGCGTCTCAGCTCTAAAATCCGATGTTAATCCACATTACAAAAGTATGGAAAAAGGAGCTACAATGATTCGATCAATAAATGATAGGCATACGACTCATCATATCGAGGTTGCTTCAACTAATACAAGGGAAGCTACTCATACCCTTGATGGCCTACTTTATCATGAAACAGATCTAGATATTGAGGAACATTTTACTGATACAAATGGGTATTCTGATCAGGTGTTTGGAATGACCGCATTACTAGGCTTTGATTTTGAACCTCGCATCAGAAATATAAAAAAATCACAATTATTTTCTATCAAATCACCTTCCTACTACCCTAACTTATCAGAAGATATAAGCGGAAAAATCAATGTAAAAATTATTGAAGAAAACTATGATGAAATTAAACGAATCGCCTATTCGATTCAAACAGGAAAAGTATCTAGTTCTTTACTATTAGGAAAGCTAGGCTCATACGCACGTAAGAATAGAGTAGCTCTTGCACTGAGAGAACTAGGTCGCATTGAAAAGAGCATTTTTATGATAGATTATATTACAGATAGTGAGCTACGGCGAAGGATCACTCATGGACTAAATAAGACAGAAGCGATTAATGCTTTAGCTAGAGAACTATTTTTTGGGCGACGCGGAAAATTTATGGAGCGCGATATTCGCCGACAACTTCAAAGTGCTAGTGCGCTTAATGTGTTAATAAATGCAATAAGTATATGGAACGCCGTCTACTTACAAGCAGCTTATAATTATCTCGTCAAAATAGATCCCGAAGTAACTAAGTATATGAAGCATGTATCTCCTATTAATTGGGAGCATATCACTTTTCTTGGAGAGTATAAATTTGACTTGTTATCTATTCCTAAACACTTAAGAGAATTGAATATAAAAAATAAATAGGCCTTGAAACATTGGTTTAGTGGGAATTTGTACCCCTTATCGATACAAATTCCCACTAAGCGCTCGGGACCCCAGGTAAGAAAAATTCATCAACGGAAACATGAAGTAACGATACAAGGTCATAAAGAACTTGTATGCTGGGGTGTTGCCCTTTATTTTCAATATTAGTTAAGTACCGTGGGTCAATTTCAATCAATGCTCCCACTTGTTCACGAGTTAAACCTCGTTTCAATCGAGCTTCTTTAATGGCTAAACCAAAGGCTCTAAAATCATATTTATCTTCTTTTTTACGCATAGTAGACCACCTCTATACATTTTATTGTTCCTACTGAATTAAAAACAGGTATAGAAAAACGTGTTATATGGTTTATAGGTTTATATTTAATAAAAAGCACTACTAAACGCCAATAAAAAAAACCGTTATATGGTAGTGCTATTTACGCTTTTAAAATATTGTATATTACTTCCAAATGGCGGTTTGTTGGAGGTCAACGTCGCCATGAAGTACATCATATACAATAAATTTCCTTACATTGGGTTCTTGTCAAAAAAAGTCGTCTATCTGCAATAGATAAGTACGTCCACCAATGTGGTTTTATAAATCATATAGATAGAATAACAGAAGCATGTAAACAGAGAAATAAATCTGTTTATATGCTTTTTTGGCTATTCAGAACTTTTTTACAAAGTTTATTTATCAGTAATGCAACAAATCCCCCTTTCACATTGGGACTAAGAGTGAAAGGAGATAAACGAGCAAGGCTCACTTCCTTTCCTAGACAGAAAGGGGGTGAGAAACATGAAACCATCTTCTTTTCAGACCACAATAGAAAATCAGTTTGACTATATCTGTAAACGTGCTATGGAAGACGAGCGAAAGAATTATATGCTTTATCTTTCAAGGATTGCAAAGCGTGAGGTGTCCTTTTCGGATGTTGGCGATTATCTTGTTAGCCAGTTTGCGACAACAGATAACTATTCAACTGACTTTCAGATTTTTACACTCAATGGGTTATCAGTAGGCGTTGAAAATGATTTGTTGAGTGAAGCATTACGTGAGTTGCCAGACAAGAAACGTGAAATTCTACTGCTGTTTTACTTTATGGACATGAGCGATTCAGAAATTGCAGACCTGTTGAAATTGAACCGTTCTACTGTCTATCGGCATAGAACCAGTGGACTAGCCTTAATTAAAAAGTTTATGGAGGAATTTGAAGAATGAAAACACAATATCCTATGATTCCCTTTCCTCTCATTGTAAAGGCAACAGATGGCGATACCGAAGCGATTAACCAGATTCTACATCATTACAGAGGGTACATAACGAAGCGTTCCCTACGACTTATGAAAGATGAATATGGCAATCAAAGTATGGTCGTTGATGAAGTCTTACGTGGAAGAATGGAAACCAGACTGATTACAAAGATTTTGTCATTTGAAATTAAGTAATATCCTCTCTCCTTTCGTGGAAGCGTGCTAAACCATTCCACGCTTCCCGAACAGGGAGGTTTGTTATTCCACCAAAGCATATTGAGCTTTCAATGTGTTTTGATAGGCTAACGAGCCATTGTTCTTTGAAAACTGAATAAAAGTAATCGAATACGTTTCGATAAGAAAAGAGCCAACGGAACTAACCGCCATGACCTATCTTATAAAGATAGCGAGCGATTCATGTTAGTGATCCGAGAAGCAATCTTTAGCAGGATTGCCTGCAACGACATTCTTATCGTGATAATGATACTCCCATACAGTCAATAGTCCGAGCGTGATAAAACCGTCGCAGGCAATGAGTATGGCTACATGAGAACCATGCAGGGGTGGAACTCCCGTGAGCTTTGCTAAAGCTGTTCGATTGCTGGTAAAACAACTTTTATGAAATCCAAATAAGTGATTTGGAAAGGAGGATTTTATGAAGCAGACTGACATTCCTATTTGGGAACGTTATACCCTAACCATTGAAGAAGCGTCAAAATATTTTCGTATTGGCGAAAACAAGCTACGACGCTTGGCAGAGGAAAATAAAAATGCAAATTGGCTGATTATGAATGGCAATCGTATTCAGATTAAACGAAAACAATTTGAAAAAATTATAGATACATTGGACGCAATCTAGCGTCGCCAAAGGGTCTTGTATATGATAAAATAGTATTAAGTCGTATCAAGGCTCTTTCCATAAAGGAAAGGAGCAAATGCCATGTCAGAAAAAAGACGTGACAATAAAGGTCGAATCTTAAAGACTGGAGAGAGCCAACGAAAAGACGGAAGATACTTATACAAATATATAGATTCATTTGGAGAACCGCAATTTGTTTACTCGTGGAAACTTGTGGCTACAGACCGAGTACCAGCAGGAAAGCGTGATTGTATCTCACTTAGAGAGAAAATCGCAGAGTTACAGAAAGACATTCATGATGGTATTGATGTTGTAGGAAAGAAAATGACACTCTGCCAGCTTTACGCAAAACAGAACGCTCAAAGACCAAAGGTTAGAAAAAACACTGAAACTGGACGCAAATATCTTATGGATATTTTGAAGAAAGACAAGTTAGGTGTAAGAAGTATTGACAGTATTAAGCCATCAGACGCTAAAGAATGGGCTATTAGAATGAGTGAAAATGGTTATGCTTATCAAACCATCAATAACTACAAACGTTCTTTAAAGGCTTCATTCTATATTGCTATACAAGATGATTGTGTTCGGAAGAATCCATTTGACTTTCAACTGAAAGCAGTTCTTGATGATGATACTGTCCCTAAGACCGTACTAACAGAAGAACAGGAAGAAAAACTGTTAGCCTTTGCAAAAGCTGATAAAACCTACAGCAAAAATTATGATGAAATTCTGATACTCTTAAAAACAGGTCTTCGTATTTCAGAGTTTGGTGGTTTGACACTTCCAGATTTAGATTTTGAGAATCGTCTTGTCAATATAGACCATCAGCTATTGAGAGATACTGAAATTGGGTACTACATTGAAACACCAAAGACCAAAAGTGGCGAACGTCAAGTTCCTATGGTTGAAGAAGCCTATCAAGCATTTAAGCGAGTGTTAGCGAATCGAAAGAATGATAAGCGTGTTGAGATTGATGGATATAGTGATTTCCTCTTTCTTAATAGAAAGAACTATCCAAAAGTGGCAAGTGATTACAACGGCATGATGAAAGGTCTTGTTAAGAAATACAATAAGTATAACGAGGATAAATTGCCACACATCACTCCACATAGTTTGCGACATACATTCTGTACCAACTATGCAAATGCAGGAATGAATCCAAAGGCATTACAGTACATTATGGGACATGCTAATATAGCCATGACGCTGAACTATTACGCACATGCAACATTCGATTCTGCAATGGCAGAAATGAAACGCTTGAATAAAGAGAAGCAACAGGAGCGTCTTGTTGCTTAGTAGTACAAATGAATTTACTACTTATTTACCACTTCTGACAGCTAAGACATGAGGAAATATGCAAAGAAACGTGAAGTATCTTCCTACAGTAAAAATACTCGAAAGCACATAGAATAAGGCTTTACGAGCATTTAAGAAAATATAAAAAGATAATTAGAAATTTATACTTTGTTTAAAAATAAAAACTTGAAAAAATTGTTAGTAAGCGTTATGATAGAAAGGAAGAAATTTTGGAGGAATACTATGTCACATATTAAATTTGATTATTCAAAAGTATTAGACAAATTTGTTGCACCACATGAAGTGGAGTACATGCAAGCACAAGTTACAGCAGCAGACGAATTGATCCGTAAAGGAACTGGTGCTGGTAGCGACTTCTTGGGTTGGTTGGACCTTCCTGAAAACTACGACCGCGAAGAATTTGACCGCATCTTGAAAGCTGCTGAGCAAATCAAATCAGACAGCGATGTTTTGGTTGTTATCGGTATCGGTGGATCATACCTTGGAGCTAAAGCAGCCATTGACTTCTTGAACCACCATTTTGCAAACTTGCAAACCAAAGAAGAACGCAAAGCACCACAAATCCTTTACGCTGGGAACTCAATCTCATCAACTTACCTTGCTGACTTGGTAGAGTATGTTTCAGATAAAGACTTCTCAGTAAACGTGATTTCTAAATCAGGTACAACAACTGAACCAGCCATCGCTTTCCGTGTCTTCAAAGAACTCTTGGTGAAGAAATACGGTCAAGAAGAAGCTAACAAACGTATCTATGCAACAACTGACCGCCAAAAAGGTGCAGTTAAGGTTGAAGCAGATGCTAACGGTTGGGAAACTTTTGTAGTTCCAGATGATATCGGTGGACGCTTCTCAGTATTGACAGCAGTTGGATTGCTTCCAATCGCTGCATCAGGTGCAGATATCAAAGCCCTTATGGAAGGTGCTAATGCTGCTCGTAAAGATTACACATCAGACAAACTTTCAGAAAACGAAGCTTACCAATACGCTGCAGTTCGTAACATCCTTTACCGTAAAGGATATGCTACTGAAATCTTGGTAAACTACGAGCCATCACTTCAATACTTCTCAGAATGGTGGAAACAATTGGCTGGTGAATCAGAAGGAAAAGACCAAAAAGGTATCTACCCAACTTCAGCTAACTTCTCAACAGACTTGCACTCATTGGGTCAATTTATCCAAGAAGGAACTCGTATCATGTTTGAAACAGTTGTCCGTGTTGACAAACCACGTAAGAACGTGATTATCCCTACTTTGGAAGCAGATCTTGATGGACTTGGCTACCTCCAAGGAAAAGACGTTGACTTCGTAAACAAAAAAGCGACTGACGGTGTTCTTCTTGCCCACACTGATGGTGACGTACCAAACATGTACGTAACTCTTCCTGAGCAAGATGCCTTCACTCTTGGTTACACAATCTACTTCTTCGAATTGGCTATCGCCCTTTCAGGTTACTTGAATGCCATTAACCCATTTGACCAACCGGGTGTTGAAGCTTACAAACGCAACATGTTTGCCCTTCTTGGTAAACCAGGATTTGAAGAATTGAGCAAAGAACTTAATGCTCGTCTATAATAGAGCTGAAAAGAGTGGTTTTACCACTCTTTTTGCTTTTTCTAGAAAAGAGAAATTGGACTCTGGCAAGACTTGTGATATAATATAGAGAGGAAAAAGGCAGACGCCTAGAGACTTTATAGGAGAAGCTATGTCAAAAGATATCCGCGTACGTTACGCACCAAGTCCAACAGGACTACTACACATCGGAAATGCCCGTACAGCATTGTTTAACTACCTTTACGCACGTCATCATGGTGGAACTTTTATTATCCGTATCGAAGATACTGACCGTAAGCGCCATGTCGAAGATGGAGAACGTTCACAGCTTGAAAACCTTCGTTGGTTGGGTATGGATTGGGATGAAAGTCCGGAAACTCATGAAAACTACCGCCAGTCTGAGCGTTTGGAACTTTATCAAAAATACATCGACCAACTCTTGGCTGAAGGGAAAGCCTACAAATCTTACGTTACAGAAGAAGAGTTGGCAGCTGAACGCGAACGCCAAGAAGCCGCAGGTGAAACACCTCGTTACATTAACGAATACCTTGGCATGAGCGAGGAAGAAAAAGCAGCTTATGTTGCAGAACGTGAAGCCGCAGGTGTTATCCCAACTGTGCGTTTAGCAGTGAATGAGTCTGGTATCTATAAGTGGCATGATATGGTCAAAGGTGATATCGAGTTTGAAGGTGGTAATATCGGTGGGGACTGGGTTATCCAAAAGAAAGATGGTTACCCAACATACAACTTTGCTGTTGTCATTGATGACCACGATATGCAAATCTCTCACGTTATCCGTGGAGATGACCATATTGCTAATACACCAAAACAGCTTATGGTTTATGAAGCACTTGGTTGGGAAGCTCCAGAGTTCGGTCACATGACTT
This sequence comes from Streptococcus oralis, assembly GCF_001075875.1. Taxonomy (GTDB): domain Bacteria; phylum Bacillota; class Bacilli; order Lactobacillales; family Streptococcaceae; genus Streptococcus; species Streptococcus oralis_I. The sequence continues at coordinate 27,683 of NZ_JUOS01000029.1, read as the reverse complement.
TGATTATCAACTCTGAAACTGGTAAGAAGTTATCTAAACGTGACACCAACACCCTTCAGTTCATCGAAGATTACCGTAAAAAGGGCTACCTTCCAGAAGCAGTCTTTAACTTTATCGCTCTTCTTGGCTGGAACCCTGGCGGGGAAGATGAAATCTTCTCTCGTCAAGAACTCATCAAGCTCTTTGATGAAAACCGTCTTAGTAAGTCTCCAGCAGCCTTCGACCAGAAGAAACTTGATTGGATGAGCAATGACTATATCAAGAATGCAGACCTCGAGACTATTTTTGAAATGGCAAAACCATTCCTTGAAGAAGCAGGACGTTTGACAGACAAGGCTAAAAAATTGGTGGAACTCTACAAACCACAAATGAAGTCAGTTGACGAAATCGTTCCATTGACAGACCTTTTCTTCTCAGACTTCCCAGAATTGACAGAAGCTGAACGAGAAGTGATGGCTGGTGAAACTGTTCCGACTGTACTTGAGGCCTTTAAGGCAAAACTTGAGTCTATGTCAGACGACGAGTTTGTGGTGGAAAACATCTTCCCGCAAATCAAAGCAGTTCAAAAAGAAACAGGTATCAAAGGGAAGAACCTCTTCATGCCAATCCGTATCGCTGTTTCAGGTGAGATGCATGGGCCAGAACTACCAGAAACCATCTACTTGCTTGGCCGCGAAAAATCAATCCAACATATTGAAAAAATGTTGGCAGAGATTGCAAAATAAGCTAAGTTTCGACTACTTTTAATTATAGTAATTGTAGGACTTAGTTCAGAGAGAATCACAAGGTTCTCTCTTTTTTGTTGCCAAAGTAGAATCATGTTCAATTAAATGTTTAGGTGGCGCTTTAAAAAGAGTTCTTTTTACATGTACTTATTTGAAAATGCAAAAGTTTTAGTGTATAATACTAAGTGACAGGGCAGGGAAAGAAGTCAGTGATATGGTAAAATTCTTTACAAACAGACTCGAATTAGCCCAGACATCGTCTATGTTGTTTGTTGAGTCGACTTATTTTTTCTTTGCGTTTTGCTGGACACAGGAAGAAATTCATGAGTTCATGCAACTATCATCCATAACGATGCCTTCGTTTTCGATTCGAAGTTTATATGCGAGACTTTAGATTTAGATGTATATCTTACTAGAGGTGCATATTTTTCTCTTTCTTCTCCCAAAAATAGAAAGAAATCGACCTTGCTCTGTTTACCTTGCGTTAAGCAAGGTTTTTTGTGGAATAGTACTGGGCGATTTACGATTTTTCTATCAAGTGGTATAATATTAACTATCCTGATGAATTGAGGAACTCAAATGAAAGAATTTAACAAATCAATCAAATTAGAGCATGTGGCTTATGACATCCGTGGACCAGTTCTTGAGGAGGCCATGCGTATGCGAGCAAATGGAGAAAAAATCCTTCGCTTGAATACAGGAAACCCAGCTGAGTTTGGCTTTACAGCACCAGATGAGGTCATCCATGATTTGATTATGAATGCGCGTGATAGTGAAGGTTACTCGGACTCAAAAGGTATCTTTTCAGCCCGTAAAGCAATTATGCAATATTGCCAACTGAAAAACTTCCCAAATGTAGGTATCGATGATATCTATCTTGGAAATGGGGTTAGTGAGCTAATCGTTATGTCCATGCAAGGTCTCTTGGACAATGGCGATGAAGTCTTGGTTCCTATGCCTGACTATCCTCTCTGGACAGCTGCAGTTAGCTTGGCTGGAGGAAATGCCGTTCACTACGTCTGTGATGAAGAAGCTGAATGGTATCCAGACCTAGATGACATTAAGTCTAAGATTAGTTCAAATACTAAGGCTATCGTTTTAATCAATCCAAATAATCCAACAGGAGCCCTCTATCCTAAGGAACTCTTGTTAGATATTATTGAGATTGCTCGTCAAAATGACTTAATTATCTTTGCGGATGAAATTTACGACCGTATGGTTATGGACGGCAATGTCCACACGCCAGTAGCAAGTTTGGCTCCAGACCTTTTCTGTGTCAGCATGAATGGTCTGTCTAAATCTCACCGTATCGCTGGTTTCCGTGTAGGTTGGATGGTCTTGTCTGGGCCTAAACATCATGTAAAGGGCTATATTGAAGGTCTCAACATGCTTTCAAACATGCGCCTTTGTTCCAACGTCTTGGCTCAACAGGTTGTTCAAACTTCACTAGGTGGTCACCAGTCGGTCGACGAATTACTCTTGCCGGGTGGTCGTATCTATGAACAAAGAAACTTTATTTATAATGCCATTCAAGATATTCCAGGTTTGTCCGCGGTTAAACCTAAAGCGGGTCTCTATATCTTCCCTAAAATTGACCGCAATATGTACCGTATCGATGATGATGAGCAGTTTGTCCTTGATTTCTTGAAGCAAGAAAAGGTGCTTTTGGTTCATGGACGAGGATTTAACTGGAGAGAACCAGATCACTTCCGTATCGTTTATCTACCACGTGTAGATGAGTTAGCCCAAATCCAAGAAAAGATGACCCGTTTCTTGAAACAGTATCGTAGATAAGGCTTTCATAGCAAAAAAGCTGGAAACATTTGTCAGAGCTATTGACAAATGCAAAAGAATCAGATAGAATAGTAAAGTATGTTTAGTAACTGATCACTTTATAGCCGGCTAAACGAATACAAAATCTATGAGGAGGTATTCATCGTGAAACGTACTTATCAACCAAGTAAACTACGTCGTGCGCGTAAACACGGATTCCGTAACCGTATGTCAACTAAAAACGGTCGTCGCGTATTGGCAGCTCGTCGTCGTAAAGGACGCAAAGTTTTGGCTGCATAATCCAAACGAATTCAACAAAGAAGTCAGTAGGAACTCGAGTCTACTGGCTTTTGTTTTGCTCTAAAATAATAGTTTGTATAAGCTTTCTATTTTTTCTATAATAGTGTATAATATTTCATATACTATATAAATGGAGAATATTTATGAAAAAATTAAAAGCTCTCTTACTAGGGGCTGGAATTTTGAGCGCTAGCTTCTTGATGGTAGCTTGTAGCTCGACACAGTCAAATGCATCTGATAAAACCTATTCTTATGTATTTGCTAGCAATCCAGATACACTAGACTACATTACTTCGACACGTGGCTCGACATCCAGCATTACAACAAACTTGATTGATGGACTGTTGGAAAATGATAAGTATGGCAATCTGGTTCCTTCCATGGCTGAATCATGGACAGTATCAAAAGATGGCTTGACTTATACTTACAAAATTCGCCAAGGTGTTAAGTGGTATACCTCTGAAGGAGAAGAATATGCTGAAGTAACAGCTCACGACTTTGTGACAGGCCTCAAGTATGCTGCGGATAAAAAGGCAGAAAACTTGTACTTGGTGCAAGACTCTATCAAAGGTTTGGCGGACTATGTTGAGGGGCAATCATCAGACTTTGAGGCTGTTGGTATCAAGGCAGTCGATGACTATACTCTCCAATATACCTTAAACAAGCCAGAGTCCTACTGGAATTCTAAGACAACAGGTGGAATTTTGAGTCCAGTCAATGAAGCCTTTTTGAAATCTAAGGGGGACGAATTTGGAAGTGTAACTCCATCTAGTATCCTGTCAAATGGGCCTTACTTGTTCAAATCATTCACTTCAAAATCTTTAATTGAGTTTGAAAAAAATCCTAATTATTGGGACAAGGACAATGTGAAGATTGAGAAAGTAAAACTTTCCTTCTATGACGGTTCAGACCAAGATAGTTTGGCTAGAGGATTCTTGGAAGGCAACTATACAGACGGGCGTATCTTCCCAACAAGCTCTGTGTTTGATCAGTTGAAAAAAGGGAATGAAGATAAGATTACCTATACCCCTCAAAACGCTATAACCTTCTACTACCTCTTCAATGTCAATCGTCAAAGCTACAAGCAAACCATGAAACAGACGGACAAAGAAAAGACGGATTCTCGTCTAGCTATGCAAAATAAAGATTTCCGTCAGGCTATTAACTTTGCCTTTGACCGTCATGCCTATGCTGCCCAGACAAATGGAGAAGATGGGGCTGATCGAATCCTTCGAAATACAGTCACACCAAGTAACTTTGTTCAAATCGGTGGAAAAAACTTTGGAGATGCGGTCAATGAAAAGATGGTCAACTATGGTACAGAGTGGTCTAATATCAATCTGAACGATGCTCAAGCTGCTTTCTTGGATCCTGAAAAAGCCAAGGCTGAATTTGCCAAGGCTAAAGATAGTTTGCAAGCAGAAGGCGTGACCTTCCCTATCCACTTGGATATGTTGGTAGACCAAACTGCTAAGTTGGACGTTCAGCAGGCAAGCTCCTTCAAACAGACCGTTGAAGCAACGCTTGGTTCAGATAATGTGGTTATTGATATCATTCAATTGTCACCAGATGAGAAAGACAATGCCACCTTCTTTGCGGATACCGCCGATCAAAAGGACTATGACATCGATATCTCAGGATGGAGCGGAGATTTTTCAGATCCGAAAACCTATCTTGACCTTTTGGATCCAGACTCTGGTTCTCAGTTGAAAAATCTTGGCTTGACTCCAGGAAAAGACAATGAAGTCAAAGAAAAACTTGGTCTAGCTACCTACAAGGAGTTGTTGGATGCAGCAGATAAAGAGAATGAAAATACGCAAACACGTTATGAAAAATTTGCCGAAGTTCAAGCTTGGTTGACAGATAGTGCTCTCTTCCTACCAGTTCAAAGTGGAGGAGCTAATCCTATCTTCCGTAAGACTGTTCCATTTACAGCGGCCTTCTCATTTGTTGGACACAAAGGAGATGCAGACAACTACAAATATGTTGAATTGCAAAAGGAACCTGTGACGGCTAAACAGTACCAAGAACTTTATGAAAAATGGCAAAAAGAAAAAGCTGAGTCAAATAAAAAAGCCCAAGAAGATTTGGCTAACCACGTTCGATAGAAGAAGGTTATCAATAAAATTTTAATACTCTTCGAAAATCTCTTCAAACTGCGTCAACGTCGCCTTGCCGTAGGTATGGTTACTGACTTCGTCAGTTCTATCCACAACCTCAAAACAGTGTTTTGAGTTGACTTCGTCAGTTTCATCTACAACCTCAAAGCAGTGTTTTGAGCAGCCTGCGGCTAGTTTCCTAGTTTGCTCTTTGATTTTCATTGAGTATAAGTCTAATTTTAGGGACTAGATTCAGAAAAAAGGCATTACCAGGTGCTTATTGGTTCTGGTAATGCCTTTTCTTTATTCTTTCAAATGATAAGAGTAGCTAGCAACGACGACATCTTCGTGCCATCTGAGAGCGTATTTTAATTTGAGGCTCATTTGATTGTGGAGGATATTTTGCCAAGGTTTGTTAGGGATAAATTGGGGTACTAGAACTGTAACCGTATAGTTCTTTTTCTTGGCTTCTTGAGAGATTTTTCGAACATATCGAACTGTAGGTGTGATAATATCGCGATAGCTGGTATTAATGTTTTTAAGAGTAATATTTGGGAAGTAATCGGCAAATTCTTGGAGGATTTCTTGGTCTTTTTCCTCAGTTTCCTTGGTGGAAATGTGCATGGCCAAAACTTCATCTCCAATGCTTTGAGCGTAGTTAATAGCACCAACGCTGACTCGAGTAACATTTCCCACTAAGACAAGGACGACATTGCCGTCGTAGGTTTTCTTTTGAATTCCTTCATAAAGTCGAAGTTGTTTGGCCACTTTTTGGTAATGACTGTGGATGGACAAAAATAGGAAGGTTAGGACCAGGATAATTGGGAAGAATGGCCAGATATCTCCAAGCCTGAAGAGGAGTAGAATAAGGACGATAGCGTAACAAATGATAGCGCCGAGGATGTTAGCAAAGGCAGATTTTAAGAAATGAGAGCCTTTTTCTTTTTTCCAGTGGCGAATCATACCTGTTTGAGAAAGTGCAAAGGGGACGAAAACTCCGATAGTATAAAGAGGAATCAAACGTTCTGTATTTCCGTTGAAAATGAGCAGAAGGATTATAGCACCAAAGGCCAAGGTTAGAATACCGTTTGAATAACCCAGGCGATCTCCCTTTTCCATAAAGAGATGGGGCATGTATTTGTTTTTAGCCATATTGTAAGCCAACATCGGAAAGGCAGAAAAACCAGTATTTGCAGCAACGGCTAGGATTAGGGCTGTTGAGAATTGGAAGAGATAATAAACAGTCTGACCGAGAACTGAATCCCCTAAAATTCCTTTAGCCATTTGTGAGAGGATTGTTTCTCCGTGTTGAGGTGTAATTCCCATCCAGTAATTTAAGAAGGTAATCCCTGCAAATAGAAATCCAAGAATTAGAGACATGATAGTAAGCGTCTGGGCTGCGTTTTTCTCTTTAGGAGTCTTGAAAAATGGGACAGCATTTGAGATGGCTTCAACCCCTGTTAGTGAGGCCGAACCGCTGGTAAAGGCTCTTAAAATTAGGACAATTGAGAGACTTGGGACAGTTTGACCAATTGCAGAAGTTGCATGATAGCTGAGAGAACCTGTTAATAGCTGGAAGATACCAAACAATAAGAGGAAGACCGTACTAAAGATAAAGAGATAGACAGGGATCATCAGAGAGCTTGCGGATTCCTTTAGTCCTCGCAGATTTAAAAGCATGAGCAAACATACTAGAAAAATGGAGATGTGGAGGTTATAGGGGTGGAGGGTAGGCAGTGCTGCTGTGATAGCATCAGCTCCTGCAGCCACGGATACGGCAACTGTTAGCATATAGTCAACAAGCAGGCTTCCTCCAGCAATCAAACCTAGCTCAGGAGATAGATTTTCTCGAGTTACCATATAGGCACCTCCACCTTGAGGGTAGGCGTGAATGATTTGTCTATAAGAAATGGTCAGGCTAGCTAATAGTAAGAGGACAAAAATGCCGATAGGAAGACTCCACCAGATAGCAAGGGGAGAAAGACTGGCCAAGACGAGGACGACCTGCTCAGGCCCGTACGCAATAGATGATAGAGCATCGCTTGATAGCATTGCGAGTGCCTGCGTTTTTCCAAGTAGTCCTCCCTCGCCTTCAGTTAAGGACCTAAGGGGACGGCCAATAAAGGTATATTTAAGTTTTGTAAACATTTTCTTTCCTTTTCTGAAAAATTTCAACAAGAGTTATTATACTGCTATGAAAAAAAGTCGTCAAGAAAAAATGAGTGATTTCAAAATATTTTTTCCTATAAGGATGAGACTAGTTTTTTTGGTATAATAGAAGGTAGAAAAAACGAGGAAATATAAATGATTTTTGATACTCATACCCACTTGAATGTGGAAGAATTTTTGGGACGCGAAGAAGAAGAACTTGCCTTAGCGGCTGAAATGGGTGTAACTCGGATGAATATTGTTGGTTTTGACAAACCGACTATTGAGCGTGCTCTTGAACTAGTGGACAAGTATGACCAACTCTATGCGACGATTGGCTGGCATCCAACGGAAGCAGGAACCTATACAGAGGAAGTGGAGTCTTACTTGCTAGAAAAACTAAAACACCCCAAAGTGATTGCCTTGGGTGAGATTGGACTGGACTACCACTGGATGACAGCCCCTAAAGAAGTGCAGGAACAAGTTTTCCGTCGTCAGATTCAGCTATCTAAGGAACTGGACTTACCTTTTGTAGTTCACACCCGTGATGCGCTAGAAGACACCTATGAGATTATCAAGAGCGAGGGAGTTGGTCCTCGTGGTGGGATTATGCACTCCTTCTCAGGTTCTTTGAATTGGGCGGAGAAGTTTGTAGATCTTGGTATGACAATTTCCTTTTCTGGAGTGGTGACCTTCAAGAAGGCGACAGATATTCAGGAAGTAGCCAAAGAGTTGCCTTTGGATAAGATTTTGGTAGAAACGGATGCGCCTTATTTAGCCCCAGTACCCAAGCGTGGTCGTGAAAACAAGACAGCTTACACGCGCTATGTAGTAGACTTTATTGCAGACTTGCGTGGCATGACAACAGAAGAATTAGCTGTTGCGACAAGTGCTAATGCAGAACGAATCTTTGGATTGGAACGTAAATCATGAAAGAGAAAATTTCCCAAGTCATCGTAGTCGAAGGACGCGATGATACGGCCAATCTTAAACGTTATTTTGATGTTGAGACCTATGAGACTCGTGGATCGGCTATCAATGAAGAAGATCTTGAACGAATCCAACGTTTACATGAACGTCATGGGGTGATTGTCTTTACAGACCCTGATTTTAATGGAGAGCGGATTCGTCGGATGATTATGACAGCTATTCCGACAGTTCAACACGCTTTTCTCAAACGTGATGAAGCTGTTCCCAAGTCCAAGACCAAGGGACGTTCCCTAGGAATCGAACATGCTAGTTATGAAGACTTGAAAACTGCACTGACTCAAGTAACAGAGCAATTTGAAGTAGAAAGTGACTTTGATATTAGCCGTAGTGACTTGATTCGCCTTGGTTTTCTAGCAGGCGCAGATAGCCGAAAACGCAGAGAATATCTAGGAGAGAATCTTCGTATCGGTTATTCCAATGGTAAACAACTTCTCAAGCGTTTAGAATTATTTGGAATCAGTCTAGCTGAAGTCGAAGATGCCATGAAATCGTATGAGAATTGAGAAACCGTCCCAAAATGTAGGGGGAATATGATACAATAGAAGTAATCATATACGGTTTAATCAGGCTTGATAGCAAGCATTAGAAAAGTGCTCCACGGGATTAGGCTTGTGTGGAGTTAATGAGGAAAAGTTATGGGAATCTTTGATTTTTTAAAAAAGACGGAAACTGCAGAGGCAACTGAAATAACTGAAGCACAGAATGAAAGAGAAGAATCTAAAAACAATGCATGTATTGGAGTTTTAGATTTGTTCCCAATGAAGGAAACGAATCAATTATTGATTGTTGGGAGTTTAGAAGGTAGTCTCAAGGTTGGCGAACAGTTGCAATTTTGCAATCCTGACCAAGGAATGGAAGCTCTCGGCTCTGTAGAGGTTAAAAAGCTCAGCAGTCAAAACAAAGATGCCGATAGTCTTACTGATGAAGTTCTCGCGCATCTAGTGGTTGATAGGCTTCCTTCTTTGGATAAATTGAAAAAAGGAAGTGTGCTCTTTAGTTCAGGTGTTGAGGAAGAGCAAAAATTATCTAGCTACTCAGATGCTCTTTATCGTGCTTTTGTAGCCATTCAAGAGGGTCAGTTAACAAATGAAGACTATTTGGCAGCTAGCCTTGATGACAGCGTAGAGATTTTACGTCTCTTTTTATGGAAATGCCGTCAAAATCAGGAAACTGAAAGTGAAGAAAGCTATCAATCCAACACTCGTAAGTTGGAACGTCTCGCGGAAATCGTCAAGGACAAGTTGTTAGCAGCAGATTCAGTTTATGCAGTGTATTCGGAAAAAACAGGCGAACCCTATCTTTTCTCAACGACCTATGACAGAGGAGAAGAGGGCTATCTGTGTACAGATCCCATGATCATGCTTTTGACGCCATCTTGGTATCGCCAATTCAAGGAAACCATTGACAGCCGACCAAACTCAGTCGTGAAACTGATTGAAAATACGGAAGATAAAAAAGGGATTGAGAATTTTCTTGGGGCAGCCTTTTACTTAAATGGTGCCTTGGGAGCAATCTTTAATTCCAAGGAAGTCAGCATCAGTGCCTCGGCTTTGGTTCAAAAACCAGATTATTCTAATTTGCCAGAAATACAAGTGCCTGTCATGAATCCTGACCTGGTAAGATGGATGTTGTTGATGGGACAATTGGATAGCCCGACGACAGAAGATGAAGAAGTAATTTATAAGCTCTATTATAAGTTCTTTTCAGAAGCTATGCCAAAAGCAAAGTTCCTAATTCCTTTAGATGCTGCTTCGGAATTTAAGGACGCGAGTCAGGAAGGAAGCTCCTTTGTCTTGGAAAAAGATTCTAGTTTCAACATACCAGTTAAAGAAGGAAAAGATGGGCGAAACTCTGTTCCAGTATTTACTGATTGGAAACGTCTGCGAATGGTCTTTGATGAAAAATGGAATGGCATGATTGAAGAAGCAGGAGGCATGATTGAAGTTTTTGATTATGCCATTAATCCAACGGAATACTATGAAGCGGGTGCTTATGTTAGTCTAACAGCTTTTAAAGACATGCAAAAGCTCAGTGAGGAACTAGAAGGCAGAGCTGACGGTTAAACAAAGAATGAAAATACGAGTTGATAGAGATTCTGTCTGTATGGGGGATGATGTCCTGTCTCATGAGATGGAATTTGATGTTCCTGAAGATATGGCGGTGAAAGACTTTTTTGATTTTTTAGAAAAGGAACGTTATTTGCCGTCTATCCAAGGAAATAATGTGGCCTGGGAACTTCGAAATCGAAATGGGGAACAAGGTGTTTATTTCACTAAAACAGGAGAGATTATCCATCAAGATGAGGTATTAAAAGAAATGTTAGAAGGAATTACTGAGACTCCCTTATTTGTTTTGCTCTATCATTACACCCCAGAAGCATACTACATTAGTAAAGAGAATAAATGAGAATTGCAGATGATGACCTGACCAAGGTTAAACTGGTCAGGTAGTGTTATCGTCCCTTGGTGCTTTTATGAAACATCTTTTTTAAATGAAGTCTAAGTTTTGATTGGGCATGAAAAATTGGAAACTTTATAGTTTTATCTACATCCTACTTGAACCACTAACCTTTTTCAAAAATTTTGAAAGGAAATGATATGGCAAATAGAAGTTATATTTACTTAAAAAACGGAGATGAAGCCCGTATTTTAACAGAGGGAATTTACACAATACCCTATTTTTGGCAATTGTTTTGGGATGAAGAAGATTTAAAAGCTCCTATTTCACTCTGGGAAATAGCAGAAAAACTCGAAGAAGATGAAGAGCAAGCAGAAAAGTTTTACCAAGAGCAGAATGTAGATATCTTACTTCCTATTGAAAAATTCCAGCAAAACGCCCTCCAAAATCGGTCTTTTTTAGAAGAGAATGCCCCGCAGGCCTTGCAACTCTATGATGCCTTTGTTCGTTATATTCTTGTAAACGTAAAAGATGGTGATGTGCTTGGATTTGATGTTTTGGATGTAGTTTTTATGGACCAAGTATCTGTAGCCGCTGCTAAACTGTTAAAAAATATCCGAGCTGTTCAGGAAAACCAGCCAAAAGATTTGGATTTTTCTCTAACGGATAAGAACTTAATAGGCCTTGCTATGGGCTTTCCTGATTATTATGCTTCAGAATTATTGCCAGAAGACAATATTCTAGATTCGGATGCCTATCAGGATGAACTGAAGAAAATGAATCCCCAAGAAGATAAGAAAGTGCTTGATATGACTGGATCTGATTCAAAAGGGAACAAGCCTCGTGTTCTTTTAGTGTTTTGGATTTTGTTGGCACTAGGAATGATGTGGGTTTTATATATTATTTTTAGCTAATAAATAGAAAAGAGAATAAATGAGAATTGCAGATTATAGCGTGACCAAGGCAGTGCTGGAGCGTCACGGTTTTACCTTTAAAAAGTCCTTTGGGCAAAATTTTTTGACGGATACTAATATCCTTCAAAAAATTGTGGATACGGCTGAGATTGATGATCAGGTCAATGTTATTGAAATTGGTCCAGGGATTGGTGCTTTGACTGAATTTTTGGCTGAGCGTGCAGCTGAAGTCATGGCCTTTGAGATTGACCACCGTTTGGTACCGATTTTGGCAGATACCCTACGTGATTTTGACAATGTTACTGTAGTCAACGAGGACATTCTCAAGGTTGATTTGGTCCAGCATATTCAGAATTTCAAAAATCCTGATCTACCCATAAAGGTAGTAGCCAACTTACCTTACTACATCACGACCCCTATTCTCATGCACTTGATTGAAAGTGGGATTCCTTTTAGTGAGTTTGTCGTCATGATGCAGAAAGAAGTAGCAGATCGTATCTCTGCACAACCAAATACCAAGGCTTATGGTAGCTTGTCAATTGCAGTTCAGTATTATATGACGGCCAAGGTTGCCTTTATCGTGCCTCGTACGGTCTTTGTGCCAGCGCCCAACGTGGACTCAGCTATCCTGAAAATGGTGCGTCGTCCAGAACCGGCGGTTGCGGTCGAAGATGAGAACTTCTTCTTTAAGGTTTCCAAGGCTAGTTTCACTCATCGTCGCAAGACCTTGTGGAACAACTTGACTGGTTACTTTGGGAAAACTGAGGAAATCAAGGATAAGCTGACCAAGGCTTTGGACCAGGCAGGCTTGTCACCAAGTGTACGTGGTGAAGCTCTTGGCTTAGAAGAATTTGCTAGTTTAGCAGATGCACTTAAAGGACAAGGACTTTAAGATGCAGGGACAAATCATTAAAGCATTGGCCGGTTTCTACTATGTGGAAAGTGATGGTCAAGTTTATCAAACGCGCGCGCGTGGGAATTTTCGTAAAAAAGGCCATACACCCTATGTTGGAGATTGGGTAGAATTTTCTGCAGAGGAGAACTCAGAAGGCTATATATTGGAAATTCATGAACGAAAAAATAGTCTGGTTCGTCCACCCATTGTCAATATTGACCAAGCCGTTGTCATTATGTCCGTTAAAGAACCTGACTTTAATAGCAACTTGTTGGATCGCTTCTTGGTTCTCTTAGAACACAAGGGCATTCATCCTATCGTCTATATTTCCAAAATGGACTTACTAGAGGATAGTGAAGAACTGGATTTTTACGAGAAAATCTATCGTGCTATTGGTTACGACTTTGTGACTAGTAAGGAGGAACTCTTGCCCTTGTTGACAGACAAAGTGACAGTCTTTATGGGGCAGACGGGTGTTGGTAAGTCAACCCTTCTTAATAAAATTGCACCTGACCTCAATCTCGAAACAGGAGAAATCTCAGACAGTCTGGGTCGTGGTCGCCATACTACTCGAGCTGTTAGTTTTTACAACCTCAATGGAGGCAAAATAGCAGATACACCAGGTTTTTCGTCGCTAGATTATGAAGTATCAAGTGCTGAAGAGCTGAACCAGGCTTTTCCAGAGATTGCTAGTGTCAGTCGCGACTGTAAGTTCCGTACTTGTACGCATACTCATGAGCCATCTTGTGCAGTGAAACCAGCAGTAGAAGAGGGCATCATTGCAAACTTCCGTTTCGACAACTATCTGCAATTCCTCAGTGAGATTGAAAATCGCAGAGAAACCTATAAAAAAGTCAGCAAAAAAATTCCAAAATAAGGAGAAACCTATGTCTCAATACAAGATTGCTCCGTCAATTCTGGCAGCAGATTATGCCAACTTTGAACGTGAAATTAAACGCCTAGAAGCAACTGGGGCAGAATACGCCCATATCGATATCATGGATGGTCACTTTGTACCTCAAATCAGCTTTGGTGCAGGTGTAGTCGAAAGTCTTCGACCTCATAGTAAGATGGTCTTTGACTGTCACTTGATGGTCTCTAACCCAGAACATCATTTAGAGGATTTCGCGCGTGCAGGGGCAGATATCATCAGCATCCATGTCGAGGCAACACCTCATATCCATGGCGCTCTTCAAAAGATTCGTTCTCTCGGTGTTAAACCTTCGGTTGTCATTAACCCTGGTACTCCTGTTGAGGCGATTAAACATGTCCTTCACTTAGTTGATCAAGTTTTGGTCATGACGGTTAATCCTGGATTTGGCGGGCAAGCTTTTTTGCCTGAAACCATGGATAAGGTTCGTGAGTTGGTTGCCCTTCGCGAAGAAAAAGGCTTGAACTTTGAAATCGAAGTCGATGGTGGTATTGATGACCAAACCATTGCTCAAGCCAAAGAAGCTGGCGCTACAGTTTTTGTAGCGGGATCTTATGTCTTTAAGGGAGATGTCAATGAACGAGTGCAAGCTCTCCGAAAACAACTGGACTAAAGTTGCAGTTTTTGCAGGGGGAGATCGCGGTCACTACCGGACAGATTTTGACTGTTTTGTCGGTGTGGATCGAGGCTCACTCTGGGTATTGGAAGAAGAACTTCCTCTTGCTTTAGCAGTTGGAGATTTTGATTCTGTGACTGTAGAAGAACGTCAGTTGATTCAAGAACATGCCCAGCATTTTGTCCAAGCTCAGCCAGAGAAGGATGATACCGATCTGGAACTAGCACTGTTAACGATTTTTGAAAAAAATCCTCAGGCTCAGGTGACCATTTTTGGCGCCCTAGGTGGTCGCATCGACCATATGCTGGCCAATGTCTTTCTGCCTAGCAATCTTAAATTGGCGCCCTATATGCGTCAAATAGAGATTGAGGATGGGCAAAACTTGATTACTTATTGTCCAGAAGGGACCAGTCAACTTGAACCACGTTCGAACTATGATTATCTGGCCTTTATGCCGGTTCGGGATAGTCAGTTGACCATTCTTGGTGCCAAGTATGAGTTGACAGAGGAAAATTTTTTCTTTAAGAAAGTTTATGCTTCTAACGAATATATAGATAGGGAAGTTTTGGTGACTTGCCCAGATGGCTATGTGGTTGTCTTGCATAGCAAAGACAGGAGGTAGGATGGAAAGTTTACTTGTTGTTTTATTAGTTGCTAATCTAGCCGGCCTCTTTCTTATTTGGCAAAGGCAGGACAAGCAGGAGAAATATCTGACCAAGAGTTTGGAGGATCAGGCAGATCATTTGTCAGACCAGTTGGATTACCGCTTTGAACAGGCCAGACAAGCTAGTCAGCTTGACCAAAAAAATCTAGAAGTGGCTGTTAGCGACCGTTTGCAGGAGGTGCGAATTGAGTTGCACCAAGGCTTGACTCAACTTAGGCAGGAGATGAATGAGAATCTTCTCCAAACAAGAGATAAGACTGACCAACGCCTCCAAGCCTTGCAGGAATCCAATGAGCAACGCTTGGAACAGATGCGCCAAACGGTTGAGGAAAAGCTAGAAAAGACCTTGCAGACACGCCTTCAGGCCTCTTTTGAGACAGTTTCCAAGCAACTGGAATCTGTCAATCGTGGCCTTGGCGAAATGCAGACGGTGGCGCGTGATGTTGGTGCGCTAAATAAAGTTCTTTCTGGAACTAAAACGCGAGGAATTCTAGGAGAACTACAACTAGGACAGATCATTGAAGATATCATGACACCTGCCCAGTATGAACGAGAATTTGCAACAGTTGAAAACTCTAGTGAACGTGTGGAATACGCCATCAAGTTACCTGGACAAGGTGATCAGGAATATGTCTATCTACCGATTGATTCTAAGTTTCCACTGGCAGATTATTACCGTCTGGAAGAAGCCTATGAAGCAGGTGACAAGGACGAGATTGAGCGCTGTCGTAAGTCTCTCCTAGCAAGCGTCAAGCGTTTTGCTAAGGATATTAAGAGTAAGTACCTGGCGCCACCTCGGACAACCAATTTTGGAGTCTTGTTTGTTCCGACAGAAGGACTCTATTCGGAAATTGTTCGAAATCCGATTTTCTTTGATGATTTGAGACGGGAGGAGCAAATTATCGTTGCAGGTCCAAGTACCTTGTCGGCTCTTCTTAACTCCCTATCGGTTGGCTTCAAGACTCTCAATATCCAAAAGAGTGCTGACCATATCAGTAAAACCCTAGCTAGTGTCAAAACAGAATTTGGCAAGTTTGGAGGGATTCTGGTCAAGGCACAAAAACATCTCCAACATGCCTCTGGCAATATTGATGATTTATTAAACCGTCGTACTACAGCTATCGAGCGAACGCTTCGTCACATTGAGTTATCAGAAGGTGAGCCTGCGCTTGATTTGCTCCAATTCCAAGAAGATGAGGAAGAATATGAAGATTAGTCACATGAAGAAAGATGAGCTTTTTGAAGGCTTTTACCTGATCAAGTCAGCTGACCTGAGACAGACACGTGCTGGGAAAAACTACCTAGCCTTCACCTTCCAAGATGATAGTGGAGAAATCGAAGGGAAACTCTGGGATGCTCAACCCCACAATGTTGAAACCTTTACAGCAGGGAA
The DNA here is from genome assembly GCF_001075875.1 of Streptococcus oralis. GTDB lineage: Bacteria > Bacillota > Bacilli > Lactobacillales > Streptococcaceae > Streptococcus > Streptococcus oralis_I. The sequence continues at coordinate 11,838 of NZ_JUOS01000029.1, read as the reverse complement.
AGTAGTTCATATGCAAGGTCGTCGTGAAGTGTACAACAATACGCCTCAGGTTAATCAAATCACCCTTCGCTTACCACAACCTGGCGAACCAAATGACCCAGCGGACTTCAAGGTTAAATCTCCAGTAGATGCCAAAGAGATTCGTGAGTATATGGCGCAGATGATTTTTAAAATTGAAAATCCAATTTGGCAGCGAATTGTTCGAAATCTCTACACCAAGTATGACAAGGAATTCTACTCTTATCCAGCTGCTAAGACCAACCATCATGCCTTTGAAACAGGGCTTGCTTATCATACTGCCACTATGGTTCGTTTGGCAGAAGCAATTGCAGATGTTTATCCTCAACTCAATAAGAGCTTGCTCTACGCGGGGATTATGCTGCACGACCTGGCCAAGGTTATTGAGTTGACAGGTCCTGACCAGACAGAGTACACAGTAAGAGGAAATCTTATCGGTCATATTGCTCTGATTGATAGTGAGATTACCAAAGCAGTAATGGAACTTGGCATTGATGACACCAGAGAAGAGGTTGTACTTCTTCGCCATGTCATTCTCAGTCATCATGGTCTCCTTGAGTATGGTAGTCCAGTTCGTCCTCGAGTGATGGAAGCAGAAATTATTCATATGATTGATAATTTGGATGCCAGCATGATGATGATGACAACAGCTCTGGCCCTTGTTGATGAGGGAGAAATGACCAATAAAGTCTTTGCTATGGACAATCGTTCCTTCTACAAGCCGAAATTAGACTAGAAACTAAAAAAATGAACTTTATTTAGGCAATAAAGTTCGTTTTTTTGCTTTAGTGTGATATAATGAGAAAAAGACTAAATAAAAAAGAATGGTAAAAATATAATGAAATTAAGAAGAAGTGATCGGATGGTTGTCATTTCCAATTACTTGATTAACAATCCATACAAATTAACCAGTCTCAACACTTTTGCGGAAAAGTATGAATCTGCCAAATCGTCTATTTCTGAAGACATCGTCATCATTAAACGGGCCTTCGAAGAAATTGAAATCGGGCATATTCAAACGGTGACAGGTGCTGGTGGTGGTGTTATTTTTACACCATCGATCTCTCCCCTTGAGTCTAAAACGATTATCGAAGAGCTTCGTGATAAACTTTCAGAGAGTGACCGCATTCTTCCAGGTGGCTACATTTATTTGTCTGACCTATTGAGCACTCCAGCTATTTTGAAAAATATCGGTCGCATTATTGCTAAGAGCTTTATGGATCAGAAGATTGATGCCGTTATGACTGTTGCGACCAAAGGGGTTCCGCTTGCGAACGCGGTAGCAAATGTTCTCAATGTTCCATTTGTCATTGTCCGTCGCGACTTGAAAATCACTGAAGGTTCAACTGTTAGTGTCAACTATGTTTCAGGTTCTAGTGACCGTATCGAAAAGATGTTCCTTTCAAAACGTAGCCTCAAAGCAGGAAGCCGTGTCTTGATCGTCGATGACTTCTTGAAGGGTGGAGGAACCATTAACGGGATGATTAGCCTCTTGTCTGAGTTTGATTCAGAGTTGGCTGGAGTAGCCGTCTTTGCTGATAATGCACAGGAAGACCGTGAACAACAGTTCGACTACAAGTCACTCTTGAGAGTCACGAACATTGATGTGAAGAACCAACAAATTGCTGTTGAAGTTGGAAATATCTTCGATACAGAAAAATAAGAATTGACTTGAAATACAAAGGTTGGAACTTTCGTCCCAGCCTTTCTTTGATAATGAATATGAAGGAGTCCTATGAAAACACCATTTATTAAACGTGAAGCCTTAGAAAAGATTGTTGGGGAGTTTCCAACCCCTTTTCACCTCTACGATGAAAAAGGGATTCGCGAGAAAGCACGAGCAGTAAACAAAGCCTTTTCTTGGAATAAGGGCTTTAAAGAATACTTCGCAGTTAAGGCAACGCCAACTCCAGCCATCTTGAAAATCTTACAAGAAGAAGGATGTGGAGTGGATTGTTCTAGTTATGTCGAACTCTTAATGAGTCATAAACTAGGATTTGCCGGCTCCGATATGATGTTCTCATCTAATAACACCCCAGATAGAGAATATGCCTATGCTCGTGAATTAGGTGCGACGATTAATTTAGATGCCTTTGAAGATATCGAGCATTTGGAACGTGCAGCAGGTATTCCCGAAATCATCTCTTGCCGTTACAATCCTGGTGGAGTATTTGAACTGGGTACGGACATTATGGATAATCCTGGTGAAGCTAAGTTTGGGATGATTAAGGAACAGCTTTTTGAAGCCTTTGCCATCTTGAAAGAAAAGGGAGCTAAAACTTTTGGGATTCATTCCTTCCTAGCTTCCAATACAGTGACCCATCTCTACTATCCAGAATTAGCACGTCAGCTTTTTGAATTGGCAGTAGAAATCAAGGAAAAGTTAGGTATTTCACTGGACTTTATCAATCTTTCTGGAGGTATCGGAGTTAACTATCGCCCAGATCAAGAACCTAATGATATCGCCTTGATTGGTGAGGGAGTTCGTCAGGTTTATGAAGAAGTCCTCACACCAGCAGGACTTGGTCAGGTTAAGATCTTTACAGAACTAGGGCGCTTTATGTTGGCACCTCATGGAATTTTAGTCACAAAAGTAACTCATAAAAAGAAAACCTACCGTACATATCTAGGAGTAGATGCCTCAGCTGTCAATCTGATGAGACCAGCTATGTATGGTGCTTATCACCACATTACTAATATGATGCATCCTGATGGTCAGACTGAAGTGGTTGATGTTGTTGGTTCTCTTTGTGAAAACAACGACAAGTTTGCAGTTAATCGTGAACTACCTCAAACAGAAATTGGTGATTTGTTAGTCATTCATGATACAGGTGCGCATGGCTTCTCTATGGGTTACCAGTACAATGCCAAGCTTCGTTCGGCAGAAATTCTCTACACAGAGGATGGTGGAGCACGCTTGATCCGCCGAGCAGAGCGACCAGAGGACTATTTTGCGACTCTCTATGGCTTTGATTTTGACAAGGATTAATAAATATTTTGAAAATCATGAAAGTTGAAAGTGAAAAACAGATTGTTTTCTAAAAAATAGGCAAAATCTGTGGTTTTTCTTTTCAGTCATGGTATAATAAAGACTATAAAACGTTTTCAAGGAAGGTAACGATATGTCTGAGGAAATAATTGACTATGGACAAGTGACAGGAATGGTGCATTCGACAGAGAGTTTTGGGGCGGTAGATGGCCCTGGGATTCGTTTTATTGTCTTTTTGCAAGGCTGTCAGATGCGTTGCCAATATTGCCATAACCCAGATACTTGGGCTATGGAAACAAATAAATCTCGTGTACGAACAGTGGACGATGTTCTAGAAGAAGCTCTCCGTTATCGTGGCTTCTGGGGGACAAAAGGTGGTATTACAGTCAGTGGTGGAGAAGCGCTACTTCAGATTGACTTTTTGATTGCCCTCTTTACTAAGGCAAAAGAAAAAGGTATCCACTGTACCTTGGATACTTGTGCTCTTCCATTCCGTAATAAACCACGCTATCTAGAAAAATTCAACAAATTGATGGCTGTTACAGACTTGGTACTCCTTGATATCAAGGAAATCAACGAAGCACAACACAAGATTGTGACTAGTCAAACCAACAAAAATATCTTGGCATGTGCTCAATACTTGTCAGAAATCGGTAAACCAGTTTGGATTCGTCATGTTCTCGTACCTGGTTTGACAGACCGCGATGAAGATTTGATTGAACTTGGTAAGTTTGTAAAAACTCTCAAAAATGTTGATAAGTTTGAAATCTTGCCTTATCACACTATGGGTGAGTTCAAATGGCGTGAACTTGGGATTCCATATTCCCTTGAAGGAGTTAAACCTCCAACAGCAGATCGCGTCAAGAATGCTAAGGAACTAATGGATACAGAAAGCTATCAAGATTACATGAAACGTGTACATGGATAAAATGAAAGAAGAGGTTGGGAATTTTTTCTCAGCCTCTTTTCGACTATAGAAAAGGCTCAGCATTTAAGCTAAGCCTTTTATTTTTTATCTAGAATGTTGTTTGCCAGAATTGCGTTTTTTGTTTTTCTTCTTGTTAGAAGTTGTGATAGCAGAGACTGGTTCAGGGGTTACATCTTTACGAGTAGCTGAAGTTTTACTTGCTTTTGGTGGGTTCTTAGCAAATTCTTCGCGTACTTTTTTACGAAGATGTGGACGAACCATGTAGTTGATGATGAATTGTTGAAGGATCATCATGAAACCACCGACAACCCAGTAAAGTGTAACGCTGGCTGGTGAGAAGACAGAGAACACGACAATCATGAGAGGACTCATATAGAGCATCTTCTTGATTTGTTCTCTTTGAGTTTCATCCTCAACTCCATGAAGAGAAAGGAGTGATTGAAGATAGTAAAGGATACCAGCAAAGGCAACCAAAATCATACTAGGTGAGCCTAGAGGAATTCCTAGGTAGCTTGCTTGGGCGACTCCTTCAGTATGTTGGGCAGCAAAGTAGATAGCAGAGAAGAAAGGCATTTGAATGAGGATAGGGAAACATCCCACGCCTCCAAACATGCTGATGCCGTGCTCTTTTTGGGCAGCAAAGAGAGCTTGTTGCGCTTCTAGTTTTTCTTCTTGAGTTGTTGCTTCTTTCAGGCGAGTCTGATGTGGTTCAAGGACGTGCTTGAGAGCATTCATCTTTTCAGAGTGAAGCGTTGCCTTCCATGATTGGTAGATACCAAGTGGGAGGATAATCAAGCGAACGATAATGGTTACGATGATGATCCCAACACCGAAACCGAGGCCTTGATCATTGGCGAAGTATTTGATAGCTTCTCCCATTGGAGCACCCAAGAAATCCCAAACGGGACCAATTGGGAGTCCTGTTGATTTATCAACCTGGACACAACCTGTTAAGACTAATAGCATAGCCAATCCCATAGCCGAGAGAGCGATTCGTTTAATTGATTTCACTGTTTTTATTCCTTCTTTAAAAATTATACCTTTCTATTCTACTGTTTTTTTGGGAAATATACAATAGTTCTAGAGACCTAATTTGCGACTTTGAAGTCTGAATAAGATGGAAAGTTACTCATTTGCACATCTAGGTAGGTTACTTTAGAGAATGGGGTAGGGCCTTTTCGGATTTCTTGGATAAACTTGGCCATAATGGCAGAAGACTCTGCCTGGGCCAGAATCTCAACGGTTCCGTCATCGTTATTCCAGACACGACCCGTAATGCCACCTAGTTCTAGAGCTAGGGTATAGACACCCCAGCGGAAGCCCACTCCTTGGACGCGACCTTGGGCGATCATTTTAACCTTTTGCATACCAAACCTCCTTGATTGTGTTATAATATTTCTATGACTATTATAACCTCTAAAGCCAATTCTGTGGTGAAAAATGCCAAAAAATTACATCAAAAAAAATATCGGAAAACCTCTTACTTGATTGAGGGCTGGCACTTGTTTGAAGAAGCTGTTCAAGCTGGTGCAAAGATTGAGAAAATTTTTGCCCTTGCAGAGTATGGAGATAAACTGGTAGACTATCCTCAAACTGTTTTTGTAACCGAAGAAATTCTGCTTGATTTAGCAGATTCCCAAACGCCTCAGGGTATCGTTGCTATTGTTCAAAAGGAAGAGGACCAGTTGCCAGATTTGAGCCAAGGGAAGTATCTCTTTTTAGAAGATGTGCAGGATCCTGGAAATGTGGGGACCATGATTCGGACGGCAGATGCGGCAGGTTTTTCAGGAGTCATTGTTTCAAGCAAGTCAGCAGATATTTATAGCTTGAAGACTCTCCGATCCATGCAGGGCAGCCATTTTCATTTGCCGATTTATCGCATGTCTGTTGAAACATTCGTTGAAGAGGCTAAAAAGGGCAATTTACCAATTCTAGCAACTACTTTGTCCCAAAAATCTAAAGATTATCGTGAGCTTGTTCAGCTAGAAGATTTTGCCTTGGTCATGGGGAATGAAGGTCAAGGCATTAGTCAATTCATGACAGACCAGGCAGATCAATTGGTCCACATCAGCATGAAAGGGCAAGCGGAAAGTCTCAACGTTGCCATTGCTGCAGGCATACTCATGTTTTATTTGAGTTAAAATAGTTTATTTTTGTTATAATCAGTAAAAAGATTTCATAAGGAGAAAAAGATATGAATCAAACAATTATTCAAGAACGTTCTGGCTTGAATCAATTTTATGCAAAAGTCTATGCTTTTGTAGGGATTGGGATCGCCTTATCTGCACTTGTTTCAGCCTTAATGTTAACAACCTTCCAAGACCTTCTTGTTCAGTTGATGTTTAACGCCCGCATATGGCTAATCGTAACAGGAGTAGTTGAAGTTGCTCTTGTCATTGCAGCCAGTAATATGGCTTATAAAAATAGCCCAGCAGCTCTTCCGATGTTTCTCATCTATTCAGTAGTGAACGGTTTTTCACTGAGTTTCATCGTGTCGCTCTATCTACCAGGAACGGTTCTAACGGCCTTTATTTCCAGTGCAGCTCTCTTCTTTGTCATGGCTATTATTGGAGTTGTGATTAAAAAGGACTTGAGTGGTATCGGACGTGCTTTGATTGGAGCCTTGGTAGGTCTCATCTTGGCTATGATTGTTAATGTATTCTTAAACAGTGGTCTATTCGATTACATTATCAGTATTGTCATGGTTCTTGTTTTTGCAGGTTTGATTGCTTGGGATAACCAAAAGATTCGCTATGTTTATGAAGAATCAAATGGTCAAGTCGCTACAGGTTGGGCAATTTCATTGGCGCTTAGCCTCTATCTTGACTTTATTAACCTCTTCCTCAGCTTCTTGCGTATCTTTGGAAGTGACGATTAATACTTTTAGAGCTCAAATGAGCTCTTTTTTTAATTTTTACTTTTATTTTTACTGGCAAAAGGGTATAATCATCTTATTATTCAAAAGGAGAGATGTATGAAGAAAAGTTTTATCCATCAACAGGAAGAAATTTCCTTTGTAAAAAATACCTTTACCCAGTATTTGAAAGATAAATTAGAAGTTGTAGAAGTGCAAGGACCAATCTTGAGTAAGGTTGGGGATGGGATGCAGGATAACCTTTCAGGGATTGAACATCCAGTTTCTGTTAAGGTTTTGCAAATCCCAGATGAAACCTATGAAGTGGTGCATTCCCTTGCTAAGTGGAAACGCCATACCTTGGCCCGTTTTGGTTTTGGCGAGGGTGAAGGCCTCTTTGTTCACATGAAGGCCCTTCGTCCAGACGAAGATTCGCTAGATGCGACTCACTCAGTCTATGTAGATCAGTGGGACTGGGAAAAAGTTATTCCAAACGGACAACGCAATCTAGCCTATCTTAAAGAAACAGTAGAAAAGATTTATAAGGCCATCCGTTTGACAGAGTTAGCGGTCGAAGCACGCTACGATATTGAGTCTATCTTGCCAAAACAGATTACCTTTATCCATACAGAAGAGTTGGTTGAACGTTATCCAGATTTGACTCCAAAAGAACGTGAGAATGCCATTTGTAAGGAATTTGGAGCGGTCTTCCTAATTGGTATCGGTGGAGAATTGTCAGATGGAAAACCTCATGACGGACGTGCACCAGACTATGATGACTGGACAACTGAGTCTGAAAATGGCTATCATGGCTTGAATGGGGACATCCTTGTTTGGAATGATAATTTGGGTGCAGCCTTTGAATTGTCTTCAATGGGCATTCGTGTCGATGAAGACACTCTCCGTCGTCAAGTAGCTATCACAGGAGACGAAGACCGTTTAACCTTAGAATGGCATAAGGCTCTTCTAAATGGACTCTTCCCATTGACAATCGGTGGAGGAATTGGCCAATCTCGTATGGCTATGTTCCTGCTTCGTAAGAAGCACATCGGTGAAGTCCAAACCAGTGTTTGGCCGCAAGAAGTGAGAGATACTTACGAAAATATTCTTTAATCAATCGAGCCGTAAGGTTCGATTTTCTTTTTTTGATAAGAATTTGGTATAATAGACGTTATGAAAATCGTATCAGGAATCTACGGTGGGCGTCCTTTAAAGACGCTGGACGGTAAAACGACAAGGCCAACATCAGACAAGGTTAGGGGCGCTATTTTCAATATGATTGGCCCTTACTTTGAAGGCGGGCGTGTGCTAGATCTCTATGCTGGTAGCGGGGGGTTATCCATTGAAGCAGTTTCAAGAGGGATGTCTAGCGCTGTCCTAGTTGAGAAGGATCGCCGAGCCCAGAATATAGTCGCAGAAAATATTCGGATGACCAAGGAAACCTCTAAATTTCAATTATTGAAAATGGAATCCAGTCGCGCATTGGAGCAAGTGGATGGTGTCTTTGATCTTGTTTTTTTGGACCCTCCCTATGCAAAAGAACAAATCGTGTCAGATATTGAAAAAATGGCAGAGAGAAATCTTTTTTCAGAGGATGTCATGGTGGTATGTGAGACCGATAAATCAGTAGAACTTCCAGAAGAAATCGCTTGTTTGGGCATCTGGAAGGAAAAAATATATGGGATTAGTAAGGTGACGGTTTATGTCAGATAAGATTGGGCTATTTACAGGTTCTTTTGATCCGATGACCAATGGACATTTGGATCTCATTGAGCGTGCAAGTAAGCTCTTTGATCAATTGTATGTAGGAATTTTTTATAATCCACACAAAACGGGCTTTTTACCGATAGAGAGCCGAAAGAAAACTGTTGAAAAAGCAGTAGCACATCTCAAAAATGTCAAAGTCATAGCTTCTCACGATGAATTAGTCGTTGATGTTGCTAGAAGATTAGGTGCAGAGATCTTAGTGCGTGGTTTACGCAATGCTACGGATCTTCAGTATGAAGCTAGTTTTGATTTTTACAACCATAAATTAGCGGGAGAAATGGAGACAATCTATCTCCACAGTCGACCGGAGCATGTTCACATCAGCTCTTCAGCTGTGAGAGAACTATTAAAATTTGGTCAAGATATCAGTGAGTATGTACCAAATGCTGTCCTAGAGGAGTTAAACAATGAAGAAAAAAACTAGATGGCCCTTATATCTCATTATTGGGCTCATTGTCACTTTTATAGCTTTTACGGTGCCCCTGCCTTATTATATCGAGGTGCCAGGAACTTCTGAAGATATTCGAAAGGTTTTACAAGTTAATAACCAACCTGACCAAGAGGAAGGTTCCTACCAATTTGTGACGGTTGGAGTTAAGCACGCCAGAATGGTTGACTTGTTTTATGCCTGGCTAACACCTTTTACGGATATACATAGTGCCAAAGAGATGACGGGTGGTTCGTCAGATACAGAATTTATGCGAATCAACCAGTTTTACATGGAAACTTCGCAAAATATGGCCAAATATCAAGGCCTGAAGACGGCGGGTAAGGAAATTGAACTCAAATATCTGGGTGTCTATGTTTTGACTGTAACAGATAACTCGACTTTCAAGGGAGTTCTTAATATTGCTGACACCGTAACCGCTGTGAATGACAAGACTTTTGAGAGCTCCAAGGAGATGGTTGACTACGTTAATTCTCAAACTCTAGGTGATCAGGTTAAGGTTACCTATGAGGAGGATGGAAAAGTCAAGACTGCCGAAGGAAAAATCATTACTCTGGAAAATGGGAAAAATGGTATCGGAATCGGCTTGATTGACCGAACAGAAGTATCTAGTGATGTGCCAATCAAGTTTTCAACTGCAGGCATTGGTGGTCCTAGTGCTGGGATGATGTTTAGTCTATCCATCTATACGCAAATTGCAGATCCCACTCTTCGAAATGGACGCATCATTGCTGGTACAGGAAGTATCGACAGAGATGGGAATGTTGGTGATATTGGTGGAATTGATAAAAAGGTTGTGGCCGCAGCTAAGAAAGGAGCAACTGTATTCTTTGCTCCTAACAATCCAGTAACTGAAGAAGCTAAAAAAGCAAATCCAAATGCCAAGAGTAATTATGACACAGCTCAAGAAGCAGCTCAAATGATTAAAACAGACATGAAAATCGTTCCAGTCAAAACGCTTCAAGATGCGATTGACTATTTGAAAAACAATCCCTAAACAGTAGGCGAATCCCTAAACTAGCTTAGAAAAAAAGAAGATGGTATAATAGGCAAATGATTCAATTGTTTTTTACCCTTAGTAGTCATATGTTTTTTGTCTACCTAGTCTTTCAGCTCTTGAAAGATTTGGTCAGATGGGATCAAATTTTGAAGGTGACAAAGGATAATGCGAAGAAGGTTCGACTCTTGGTAGTATTGTGTAGTATCGGTTTAGGATATCTGATTAGTTCCTTTTTCTTGAATCTCTACCAACTCTGGCAAGAAGCAGTTAGAACGCTATTCTAAAATTGTAAGTGAAGGAAAATACTCTATGGAAAAAATTGTAGTTCAAGGTGGCGATAATCGTTTGGTTGGAAGTGTTACCATCGAGGGCGCAAAAAATGCAGTTTTACCACTGCTTGCAGCAACTATTTTAGCAAGCGAAGGAAAAACAGTTTTAAAAAATGTTCCTATCCTATCGGATGTCTTTACCATGAACCAAGTAGTTCGTGGATTAAATGCGAAAGTTAATTTTGATCAAGATGCAAACATTGTTGAAGTGGATGCGACAGATGATATCACAGAAGAAGCTCCCTATAAGTATGTCAGCAAGATGCGTGCTTCTATTGTAGTCTTGGGTCCAATCCTGGCTAGGGTTGGTCACGCTAAAGTTTCGATGCCAGGTGGTTGTACGATCGGTAGTCGTCCGATAGACCTCCACCTTAAAGGACTCGAAGCAATGGGGGCTGAGATTACTCAGACGGCAGGTTATATTGAAGCTAAGGCGGAACGCTTGCACGGTGCACATATCTACATGGACTTTCCAAGTGTAGGTGCTACTCAAAACTTGATGATGGCAGCAACTCTTGCTAACGGCGTTACAGTCATTGAAAATGCTGCGCGTGAACCTGAGATTGTCGACTTGGCTGTTCTCCTAAATAAAATGGGTGCCAAAGTTAAGGGGGCAGGAACAGAAACTATTACCATTACTGGTGTTGAGCAACTACACGGTGCAACCCACAATGTTGTGCAAGACCGTATTGAAGCAGGGACCTTCATGGTAGCAGCTGCCATTACAGGTGGAGATGTCTTGATTCTGGATGCTATCTGGGAACATAATCGCCCCTTGATTGCTAAATTACAGGAAATGGGTGTTGAAGTCATCGATGAGGACGAAGGAATTCGTATTCGTTCTCAACGTGAAAAATTAAAGGCTGTTCACGTTAAGACACTTCCACATCCAGGATTTCCGACGGATATGCAAGCGCAGTTCACTGCTCTAATGACCGTTGCTCAAGGTGAGTCAACTATGGTAGAAACTGTATTTGAGAATCGTTTTCAACATTTAGAGGAAATGCGTCGTATGGGCTTGCACTCTGAAATCATCCGTGATACAGCCCGTATCGTCGGAGGACAGCCTCTCCAAGGTGCAGAAGTTCTATCGACAGACTTACGTGCCAGTGCAGCCTTGATTTTGACAGGCTTGGTAGCTGAAGGCGAAACAGTTGTAGGAAAGCTTGTCCATTTAGATAGAGGTTACTACCGTTTTCATGAAAAATTAGCCCAGTTAGGAGCTAAGATTGAACGGGTAAGTGTAGAAGCTGATGAAGATGAATAAACAATCCAAATATGTCTTACGTCGCTTAATCTTAGTAATTGTAGTATTACTACTAGGAGTCTTAGCTCTTGCTATTGGTTTGATGATTGGCTATGGTATTCTAGGAAAAGGTCAAGATCCTTGGGCTATTTTAGCACCAGCAAAATGGCAAGAACTCATCGCAAAATTTACAGGAAAATAGAGAGTGGGACAGAAATCGGTAATTCGTTAGAATTCGATTTCGTCGTCCCACCTCCGC
>NZ_JUOS01000028.1 GCF_001075875.1 Streptococcus oralis | reverse complement strand
TCTGGTGTGCGTGTATTGCTAAGCATATTACCAGATGAAGCCAGATAGTACCACTTACCATTATCTTTGATCCAACCTGTTGCCATTGCACCAGAATCTTTTAGATAATACCAAGAGCCGTTATCTTTGATCCAGCCTGTTGCCATTGAACCTGAGTCTTTTAGATAATACCAAGTACCACTATCTTTAAGCCAGCCTGTCGCCATTGAACCTGAGTCTTTTAGGTAATACCAAGAGCCGTTATCATATAACCAATCAGCTGAAATCATAGCTCCTGATGATTTAAAGGCATACCAGCTGCCACCTTGATGAAGCCATGTTTGATTAAACATAACCCCTTTATCATCCATAAAATACCAGCTTTCCTGATCCTTAATCCAAGCATCTTTAACTAGTTGGCCTTGTTTTTGATAGTACCAGTTTTGTTTTGATTTTAGCCAGCTAGCAGTTTCAAAGATTGGAGAAAGTTCTACATATGATCCACTACTATTATATTTCCGAACAATTCTTCCTGGTTTAATTAAATTAAGAGTTCCTTCTTCACGCCAGGCAACAACAGATTTTCCTGATGTTTCAGTTGGAAGGTTTGCAATATAAGATTCATTTAGAGAATCCCATGAACTTTCTAAGATTTGATCCCCATCGAGAACAAAGTAACCACTCTTAGCGTCATCTGAATAAACATCGTCAACTACTTTAGTCGACCAAGTCTTCACTTCATTTCCACTCTTAGCTTCTACCACAATATTCCCACGGTATCCATAAGGGATATAAAAGTGTAGAAAACGTCCCATATCTTCAGTTTTAGATACTGTTCTTTCCTCAGCTAAGAAGTTAGTATTTTGCTTTTCTCCATTTAAACTAACTGTCCATTCGATTTCGCTAGTACTAGGCAGATCTAACACTTTAATATTTACTTCATATCCATTATTAATTTTGCTGACTTTCCCATTCTCGTATCGAATACCACCCTTAATAGGCCATACCTCTTGCAACTCGAAAGCTTTAGCAGATTGTGGAAGAAGCAGCATAGCTAAACCAGCTAAAGACAAACTAAATAGTGTGATTTTTTTCATAGGATTTCCTCCTATTTTTTTTATTTACGTTAATTATATCACTATGTTATTTTTTTGCAAGAGATATCCTAAATTTATATAGGAAAAACCTCTGAGATGACTCTCAAAGGTTTAATCATGACTATTTACTATTTTCAACCGCTGCTGTTACAAAAGCAGTGTAGAGTTCTTCTGGGCGGTTTGGACGACTTGATAGCTCTGGATGGTACTGACAAGCCACAAAGAATTTGTTTTCTGGAATTTCCACAATTTCTACCAAGCGGTTGTCTGGTGAAACGCCTGAAAAGACAAAACCTGCTCCTTCAAACTGTTCACGGAAGGCATTGTTAAACTCATAACGGTGACGGTGACGACGTTGCACCACTTCTTTGTTATGATAAGCTGCAGCTGCCTTAGAACCACGTTTTAACTTAGAAGGATAAAGTCCCAAACGAAGGGTCCCACCCATGTCCTCAACATCAATCTGATCACGCATGATATCGATGATAGGATATTTGGTATCAGGATTTAGCTCTGCTGAATTAGCTCCTTCAAGTCCTAAGACATTACGGGCAAACTCGATACAGGTCAACTGCATACCCAAGCAGACTCCCAGCATTGGTACATCATTTTCACGCGCATAGCGAATCGCTTCAATCTTACCTTCTGTTCCACGTTGACCAAAACCACCTGGCACGATGATTCCGTCAGCATCAGATAGGAGTTCTACCACATTGTCAGCTGTCACATCGTTAGCATTGACCCAATCAATCTTGACTTCTGCATCATTGGCATAACCAGAGTGTTTCAAGGCTTCAACAACTGAGATGTAGGCATCTTGTAACTCAACATACTTACCAACAAGAGCAATCTTGACTTGTTTTTTGAGGTTCATAACCTTGTCAACCATAGCTGACCACTCTGTCATATCTGCTGCAGGTGCATCAATCTTCAAATGGTCGCAAACAATTTGATCCATACCTTGTGCTTGCAGATTAAGTGGGATTTGGTAAAGATGATCCACATCCAAGGACTCGATAACTGCTTCTGGTGCCACATCACAGAACTGGGCCAGTTTATTTTTAATTCCTTGTCCAGCTGGCTTTTCAGTACGGATGACCAACATATTAGGCTGGATTCCCAAACCACGCAATTCTTTGACAGAATGTTGAGTTGGTTTGGTTTTCATTTCACCAGCTGCCTTGAGGTAAGGAAGCAAGGTCGTATGAATATACATGACATTATCTGCACCCACATCTGCCTTCATCTGACGAAGAGCTTCTAAGAATGGAAGGGACTCGATATCGCCGACTGTTCCACCAACCTCTGTAATAATAACATCAGAGTCAGTCGTTAGAGCAGCACGCTTGATTTTTTCTTTCAAGGCATCTGTAATATGGGGAATAACTTGGACAGTTGCTCCAAGGTACTCTCCACGGCGTTCCTTACGAAGAACTTCACTGTAGATTTTACCAGTTGTCACGTTTGAGTATTTATTGAGATTGATATCGATGAAACGTTCATAGTGACCTAGGTCCAAGTCTGTCTCAGCCCCATCATCTGTTACAAATACTTCTCCGTGCTGGTAAGGGCTCATGGTTCCTGGGTCAATATTGATATAAGGGTCAAATTTTTGAATGGTCACCTTCAAACCACGGTTTTTCAAAAGACGCCCAAGGCTCGCTGCAACGATCCCTTTCCCAATAGACGATACCACACCACCAGTGACAAAAATATATTTCGTAGACATAGATTCCTCTTTCTAAAATGCTCAAGGTCTTGTTTACTAACAGGGGATTGAGAAAACAAGACCTTCATCAATAACTACACCCCAAGAAGAAAAGCTTCCTGGAAAAAACAAAAATAGCTCCCTAATAACTAGGGAGCTTCGACCTCTAAAAGAGGTGCCCGAACAATATATTACCTCAAAATGAAGCATTTGTCAAATAGAACAAATCGTTGACTTGGCGCATTCCAGCTTACAAAACTAATTCAGACTAATACAAAAAAGCTGGACTAGGAAATCGAGACTTGATAGACCGATTCCAGCTCCAACTCCTTTTTATTTTTATTCTTCCTCTTCTTCAGAGTCTTCGTCGTCTTCTTCATTAAGATCGACTTCTTCATCTAGATCATCTGGGGCAATTTCATTGATTTCAGCATCGTAGGCTTCCACTTCATTCTTCTCATCATCTGGATTTTCATCATCATAAGAAAGAGCTGGATCTTCTTCGTAGGCGTCTTCATCCTCTGGATCATCTGCACTGTAATCAATAGCATCTGTATCACCATCCATAAAGGCGTTGACACGTTTTTTCTTAGCCTTAGGTGCTACTTCTTCATCATCACTTTCTTCAAGAGCAATGATTTCCTCATCGATTTCATCCACTCCATACCATGAACGAAGGCCCCATTTGTTATCTCCAAGTGAGATAAAGCTACCGTCAAAGTTCAACTCTGTATAGAACAAAGGCAATGCTTCACGAATATCGCTATTAGAGGTACCGAGATAGTTTTGGATTTCATTAACCAAATCACTAAAATGCATTTCGTGATCACGACCACGGAGTTCCAAGATGGCACGAGCCACCTCAATCATAGATAGTTCACTTTTTTCTTGCCCAGCAAATACTTCTAATTCCAAAGCGTTTCTCCTCATTTTTTACTACTAACGTCAGAGTGGATAAACTCTGATCTCATTTTATCATGTACTCTTTATTGTACGATAATTTTGCCTAATAGTCAAAGGTTTAGGAGAAATAAATGTGAAATATTTCAGCTAATTAATACTCAATGAAAATCAAAGAGCAAACTAGGAAGCTAGCCACAGGCTGCTCAAAACACTGTTTTGAGGTTGCAGATGGACGCTGACGTGGTTTGAAGAGATTTTCGAAGAGTATAAAAGACCTGGGAGATACACTCACAGGTCCGATACTTTATTTATAACTTAAAGCTCGTTTAAAGGTTTTCCAGATCCCCAAATCATCTGTTTGAAGGACCAAACTAGCATACATACGTCCGATAAAGGCTGTTGCAGTAACTGCAAAAATAACCGTTATAGCAAGCGAAATCCAAGCTTCTAGTCCATTAGCGTATCCATTGATAGCTCTGAAAGGCATAAAGAAGGTTGAGACGAATGGAATGTAAGAACCGATTTTCAAGATCAAATTATCCCCAGAAGTTCCTAAGACAGTTACTCCAATGAAACCTACCATAATCAGAAGCATCAAAGGCGATAAAGCCTTACCAGAGTCTTCAGGTCTTGAAACCATAGAACCTAAGAAGGCAGCCAAGACCACATACATAAAAAGACTAACCAAGACAAACAACAAGGTATTGATCGAAAAGGCCTCTCCCAAGTGATTTAGAATACCTGAATTAGCCAAGATAGGCATATCTTTAAAGAATAAGATAGCTCCAAGACCACCAACGACATAAATACCAATATGAGTCAAAATCACAAGAAGTAAGGCAATCATGCGTGCGTAGAAATAATGGCTAGCACGAATGCTTGAGAAGACCACTTCCATGATTTTGGTTCCTTTCTCGCTGGCTACTTCTTGAGCAGTGACACTAGCGTAAGTAATCAAAATCATATAGAGGAAGAAACCCAGTCCTGCAGCCGCAAAGGTTTGAACCAACTTTTTATTTTCCTTGGCTTCATCAATCTGTTCTGTAAATTGAACCGTTTGAGCCAAGCGTTTTTCCTGTTCCTGAGACAAATTTGCTTCTGAACGGTTGAGTTGGGATTGGAGTTCATTCAACTTAGCGGTCACTGCTAACTTAATACCACTCTCTAGTGAAGTTTCACCATGATAGACTGCCTTAAGGACACTATCTTCTTGGTCAATCATCAGATAGCCCTTGATTTTCTCATCCTTGATAGCAGCTTGGGCACTCGCTTCATCCTTATAGTCAAAGTTAAGACCATTGGTCGATTTAAGTTCTTCTGTAACAAGAGGAACAGAACTAACTACTGCTACCTTACTATTTTGAGCCAAGGAAGAACCTTGGAGAACACCAATTCCTCCAGATAGACCTAAAAAGAGGAAAGGCGAAATCACCATAAAGAAGAAACTCCACGACTTGACATGTCTTAGATAGGTTTCTTTGATTACAACCCACATATTTCTCATACTTCCACCCCTGATTCTAATTTAAAGATTTCATCGATTGTTGGAGCTTGTTGGTCAAAAGTCGCGATATATTGTCCTTGAGTCAAGATTGGGAAGAGTTCTCTACCTGCACTTTCATCATCTAAAATCAACTTCCAACTACCTTGCTTGGTCAAGCTAACCTGTTTAACATGAGGAAGACTCTCCAGTTCTTCCTTGCTTCGTTCACTTGAAACAAAAAGTCGTGTTTTGCCGTATTGATTGCGGACATCTTGAACCGGTCCATGCAAGACCACACGCCCATCACGAATCATGAGGATATCATCACAAAGTTCTTCGACATTGGTCATGACATGGTCAGAAAAGATAATGGTTGCTCCACGCTCTTTTTCTTTCAAGATAACCCGCTTAAGGAGTTCGGTATTGACTGGATCCAAGCCACTAAAAGGCTCATCTAGGATAATCAAGTCGGGTTCATGAATCAGAGTAATAATCAACTGAATCTTCTGTTGATTTCCTTTTGAGAGACTCTTAATCTTGTCCGTCAGTTTTCCCTTGACTTCCAGTTTTTCCATCCATTGAGGGAGTTTTTCTTTAATTTCCTTAGTGTCCATGCCTTTTAGGGTCGCCAAGTAACGAACTTGTTCAAGGACTGTCAATTTAGGCATAAGGCTACGTTCTTCAGGGAGATAACCAATGCGAGCATAGGTCTCCTGACGAATATCTTGACCATCAAGCTCAATCTCCCCTTGATAGTCTAAAAATTTCAAAATACTGTGAAAAATAGTTGTTTTCCCAGCTCCATTTTTCCCAACCAGCCCCAAAATACGCCCTGGTCGTGCTTGAAAGTCAACACCAAACAAAACTTGCTTAGGCCCAAAACTTTTCTCTAGATTCCTTACTTCGAGCATCATCCACCTCCGAAATTTATTGCACTCATTATACTCCTTTTTGATAGCTTTTACAATGATTTATGTACATTTTTAAATCTTGATTTCAAGAAGGATATTTTCTGGATAGGAACTTTATTAGCTTATTACCAAGCATTTTAGTTCTCCAGATTTTAAGTGATAAATTTATTATACTCATCTCTTGATAAATCCGTCTACTATGTCCTCAAATGTTCATTTTCAGTCCTGAATTGTAACTAGCAATCTTCATCATCCTGCCTAGCTTATCGTGCTATTTTATGGTATATTTTTGATAGACTATAGATTATCATCGGCAAGGAATCTGATATGAAAAAAAGACTTAAACTCAAACCAAATAACAATAACTTAATCATTTGGGAAGCTGAACAGCCAAAAGCCGTTCTTCAGCTTGTACATGGAATGGTAGAGTACGTGGAACGATATGAAGAATTTGCTCTAGCCATGAATAAAGAAGGCTTTACTGTTATCGGCCATGATCATCTCGGCCATGGTCATACTGCTCAAAATCCAAGTCAACTCGGAGTTTTCCCAGAATCTCCTGAGGAACTCATCGATGATATTGAAAGAGTGACCTCTTTCATTCAAGAAAGCTATCCAAAACTTCCAATCGTCCTTCTAGGGCATTCTATGGGTTCTCTTATGTGTCGCTATTATGTAGCTAAACGAAAACCACCTATCAATTCCTTGATTATCATGGCGACTGGTCAACAACCTCAGTTTCTAACTCGATTTGCTCTCATCCTAACAGAATGCATCCGACTTATAAAAGGGAATAAACACCGTAGTAAACTTCTAACCTACCTGTCCACTGACAGTTTTAACCGTAGTATTAAAAATCCTAAAACATCCGTAGATTGGCTTTCAAAAAATGAAGAATCTAACCAAGCTTATCTGAAGGATCCATTCTGTCAATTCATTCCTACTATTCCTATGTACAGATCTATTTTTTACTTTTCCAACCAAGTAGCTAGTAAACAAGTAATTGATGAGATCCCAGCCCAACTTCCTATTCTCGTTATTTCAGGACAAGAAGACCCTCTGGGCGAAAATGGTAAAGGTATAGAGAGATTTGTAAAACTCCTAAAGGCTTCACATTCGAAAGTAAGCCTTCGATTAGTTGAAAATGCTCGTCACGAAATTCTGAACGAAATCAATCGACAAGATACTTACCACTTCTTAGCTGATTGGATGACAAAAAACATGGATGTTTGATCATCTTGTAACAGTATTAAAAAGGAGTTGTTTCCCCGTCAATTTGATTCAATCATCAGGCTAAAGCTTGATGATTTTTTGTACTAAAAAATCCATCCCTAGGGATGGATTATAGACTGTTAACGCACTTCTGCATTCACTTTTTCTTCGAGTGATGCTTGAATTTTTTCCATGTAGCGTGCGACTTCTTCATCAGTCAAGCTATCTTCTGGATTTTGGAAGGTCAAGCTATATGCCATTGACTTCATTCCGATACCCAGTTTTTCACCGGAGAAGACGTCAAAGAGTTTGATGTCTGTCAAACGTTTCACGCCTGCAGCTTGAATGGCATCAACCACCTCTTGGTGAGTCACTTCTGCTTTGAGGAGAAGGGCGATATCACGGCTGACGGCTGGGAATTTAGTAATTTCCACAAAGGCTGCTGCTGGTTGAAGGGCTGCTTCAATAGCTGAAAGGTTAAGCTCAGCTACATAAGTCTCTGGAATATCGTAAGCCTTAGCCGTAACAGGGTGCACTTGACCGAGGAAACCAACTACTTGATCACCAAGTGAGATCAAAGCTGTACGTCCTGGGTGAAGGCTAGCGATTTCAGAGGTTGCTGTATAAGTCACTTCAAGACCCAAGCGAGCAAAGAGAGCTTCCAAAATTCCCTTGGCATAGAAGAAGTCAACTGGTGTTGCCGCAGTTTGGAAGTCTTTTTCAGCAACTAAGCCAGTCAAGGCAAAGGCAAAGCTATTGATTTCATTTGGCAATTCTTCTTTTGGATTACCGATTTGCTCGAAGACTTTTCCAATCTCATAAAGAGCCAAGTTTTTATTCTTACGTGCTACGTTGTAGGCAACTGTATCCAAAATACCTGAAACCATATTTTGACGGAGAACTGAACGGTCCACAGTCATTGGCCACATCAATTCTGTCAAATGACTTGGCTGAATCGTAAACTCGACTGCTTTTTCAGGAGTTGTTAGAGCATAGGTGATAATTTCTGTCAAACCTGCTCCCTCAGCGATGGTACGAACTTGACGGCGGAGTTTTTGTGTCGCAGTCAATTCACCGGCTGTGCCATCGTCTTTTGGAAGACTAGTTGGCAAGCGATCATAGCCATAGATACGAGCGATTTCTTCAAAGAGGTCAGCTTCAATAGTAATATCCCAACGACGACGAGGGACGCTGACTGTAAAGCTTTCTGCATTTCCAGAAAGACCGAAGCCAAGGCGACGGAAGACATCTTCTACATCTGCGTAGGAAAGCTCTGTACCAAGAACACGGTTAACGTCTGCAAGAGTAGAAGAAACTTCTACATCTGAAGTATCCAACTGCCCTGCTGAAACAATACCTTTACGTACTGTCGCACCAGCCAATTCAGCAATCATACTTGCTGCTGCATCAAGGGCTTCATTGACTGTTGCCACATTGATGCCTTTTTCAAAGCGAGAAGATGATTCAGAACGAAGGTTGAGGCGACCACTTGTCTTACGGATAGATTTGCCATTGAAAACAGCAGCTTCAAGGACCACACGACTAGACTTTTCAGAGATTTCTGTAGCTTGACCACCCATGACACCTGCAAGGGCTACTGGTTTATCAGCAACAGTGATCACTAAGTCATTTGTTTCCAAGTCACGTTCTTCACCGTCCAAGGTTACCAATGTTTCACCAGCACGAGCCTCACGCACACGAATCTCGCTTCCATCAAAGGTATCCAAGTCAAATGCATGCATTGGTTGACCAAAATAAAGCAAGATATAGTTGGTCACGTCGACGACATTGTTAATGGGACGAATGCCCTCGTTCATGAGGAGGTTTTGCAACCATTGTGGACTTGGTGCGATAGTCACATTGTCCAAGATACGAGCTGCATAGTAAGGAGCCTTGTCTGTGTCAATGCTGACAGAAAGAGCATCGGCTGCAGCTTGGTCTGTTTCTGTTAAAGTAAATTCTTTGAAGTTGACTGCCTTGTCATAGATAGCGGCTACTTCGTGCGCTACCCCACGCATAGAAAGAGCATCTGCACGGTTTGGAGTGATGGAAAGTTCGATGATTTCATCATCCAAGTCTAGATAGGAGAAGACTTCCTCACCTGGAACAGCATTTTCTGGCAAGATTTGGATGCCATCTGCAAATTCTTTCGGTACAACTGAGTCAGAAATCCCTAATTCACCAAGTGAACAGATCATTCCGAGAGATTCTAAACCACGGATTTTCCCTTTTTTAATCTTGTAGTTATCCGCGATGCGAGCACCTGGAAGAGCCACCATAACTTTGATGCCTGCACGCACATTTGGTGCTCCACAGACGATTTGACGGGCTTCTTCTTCACCCACATTGACTTGGCAGACATGCAAGTGTGTTTCTGGCACATCTTCGCAAGACAAGACTTCTCCGACGACAATTTTTGAGAGACCAGCAGCTGGTGATTCCACACCTTCTACTTCGATCCCTGTAGTTGACATTTTTTCAGCCAACTCTTGTGATGGCACATCAATGTCCACCAATTCTTTTAACCATTTGTATGATACTAACATAATTTAGTTTCCCAGAATGACAGTTGCCACTCTAGTTTTTTTCCTTTCCTATCATTTCATTAGAAGAATCATCTTCTTACCTTAATTTCTTTTTCAGTAACCAATCCGTATCTACCTTTTGCCCAACCATAAAACGATGTTGGCTAAATTTTTCAAAACCATATCGATTATAAAATGCTTGAGCTTTTGTATTATGCTCCCAAACACCTAACCAAGCCCAGGAAAAACCATTGTTTTCGGCAAGTTCCAAAGCGAATTCAAATAGTTGCTTACCAAGTCCAAATCCTTGGTATGTTTGTAGCACATAGAGGCGTTGAATTTCAAAAGCGTTCTCTAATTCTCTCTCGGTTCGAGCATTTCCCCAGTTGACTTTGAGAAAACCAGCTATCTCCTCTTCATGCATAATGAAATAGCTTTCGGAGTCAGGATCTTCCAACTCAGTTAACAAAACTCTCAGATTATAAGCCTCTTCAAAGTATTCCTGTAACTGCTCTTCCGTATTATCATGAGCAAATGTTTCACGAAAGGTTTGTTTGGCAAGTTTTGCTAACACCTCAACATCTGCTATTTCCACTTTTCTAATCATTATTTAAACTGTTCTGAGAAGCGGACATCCCCTTGGTAGAATCCACGAATATCGTTGATTCCGTAACGAAGCATAGCTACACGCTCTTGTCCAAGACCAAAGGCAAATCCAGAGTAAACAGTCGCATCGATACCACTCATCTCAAGGACACGTGGGTGAACCATACCGGCACCCATAATCTCGATCCAACCAGTTTTCTTACATACGTTACAGCCGGCTCCTCCACACTTGAAGCATGAAACATCCACCTCAACAGATGGCTCAGTGAATGGGAAATAAGATGGGCGTAAACGAATTTGACGCTCTTCACCAAACATTTTTTGTACAATCAACTGGAGGGTTCCTTGAAGATCCGCCATAGAGATGTTCTTCCCAACAACCAAACCTTCAATTTGGTGGAATTGGTGACTGTGGGTTGCATCGTCTGTATCACGACGGAATACACGTCCTGGTGAGATCATCTTCAAAGGACCTTTAGAAAAATCATGGGCATCCATCGCACGCGCCTGAACTGGAGACGTGTGAGTACGGAGCAAGATTTCTTCTGTGATATAGAAAGTGTCCTGCATATCACGGGCAGGGTGGTCTTTTGGAAGATTCATACGTTCAAAGTTGTAGTAGTCTTTTTCAACTTCAAATCCATCCACGACTTGGTAACCCATCCCGATGAAGATATCTTCGATTTCTTCACTAGTTTGAGTGAGAACGTGACGGTGACCTGTCGCAACTGGGCGACCTGGTAGTGTAACATCGATGCTCTCACTAGCTAGTTGCGCTTCCACTTTCTTTTCTTCCAAGAGCTTAGCTGTTTCTTCAAAGGCAGCGGTTAAGACATCACGAGCCTCATTGACGTGTTTCCCGATAACAGGGCGCATTTCTGCTGATACATCCTTCATCCCTTTAAGGATTTCAGTCAATGAACCTTTTTTACCAAGGACAGAGACACGCAATTCTTGCATCTCTTTTTCATTTTCAGCAGAAATCTGCTTTAAGCTAGCTAGCGTTTCTTCACGAAGCGCTTTTAATTGTTCTTCAATAGTTGACATAATTCCTCCATCAGTCTCTCGTAAGATAAAAAGAAAACCACATGCCAAAAACTCCACTCGGAGCGTTGACACGCGGTACCATCCGTTTTTATCTGACAAGTCAGACCTTTATTTCTGAATCCATAGGCAAGTGAATTCACCCAGCTTTCATATAGAGAGCTTTCAGTCACGGCTCTCCTCCCTGATATACTTCCCCTGAGATACTAGTCTTGCAGATTCCTATTTAATTATTATTCATTTTATCAAAATTTAAGTAATCTTGCAAGATGTTTTGCGACTAATCAACATAGTCTCCACCTTCAAAGCCATAGTACTCTTCTAAACTGAGACCACTAGCTGCGATTTCTTTGGCTTCTTTGCCAACATAGCGAAGGTGCCATTCCTCAGCCATATAACCCGTTTCCTTTTCCTTACCTTTTAGATAACGAACGACAAAGCCATAGTCAGCTGCATGGTCCAAAAGCCATTGGGCTGCCTTTTCTTCAGTGACTAGGTCTCCATTTGTTTCGATCAGGTCAAAAGCCAGACCAGTTTGGTGTTCACTATAACCAGGTCTTGCCGAATAGCGGTCAGCTTCAGCCTTGCCATCTTTATTTACATAGTTTTGATAAAGCTGAGTTTGAGTTTCATAACTTCTAAAACCACTATAGTGATCACTAATTGGGAAACCTGCTTGCTGCATAGCTGCAATGAGTTTTAACAGTTCTGCCTTTGCAGTAGGATTTTCTCCTGGATTGTAATCTTTTGACATAGGATAATGCTTATTAGTGACAACAATCTCATCGTACTTTCCTTGAATGCTGTAGTGATCTCCTTTGTTGACCACTTCTGCTTTCTTTTGACTAGCTTCTTGAGACTTACTTCCCGCGGTTCCTTCTTGTACAGTCTTTTGTTCTGTAGAAGACTTGGCCTCTGCAGTTGCTGTTTTTTCTTGCGAACATGCCGCCAATGTCAAGGCTAATAATCCTGATAAGATAAGGTATCTTTTTTTCATCTGTTATCCTTTCATTTAATCATCTGGTTTAAAATCTCAGATAATCTTGCAATCAAGTCTTCTAATTTACTTCCCTTAACTTGATATTCTTCAGCAATCATTTCTTCCCATGGAACCCACCAAACTGGACCACGACCATTAAGACCGTGTCCCTTCATATCACCCTCTCGTCTTGGAAAAATATGCCAGTGGGCATGTGCATCTCCATTTCCTAACAACTCTACATTCATCTTTTCGGCAGAAAAAGCCTTAGAAACAGCTTCCTGCACCAGACTCATTTCCTCTAAAAATTGACGTTTGACACTTGGATCTAGATGATGTAGTTCTGTGACATGTTCCTTGGCTAAGAATAGAGTGTAACCTTCAAAATACTGGTGGTCACCAATGACAACATATCCTGTTTCTAATTCCTTGACAAAGTAGGGATTGTCACCAGACTTGATGAGTTCAATTCGTTGACAAATCAAGCACATCTTAGTCCACCAACTCACTCTTGAGATAGGCATCAACCATACGTTCAGTTGCTACAACAGAATCAATATGAGTACGCTCGTATGAGTGACTAGACTCGATACCCGCTCCTAGAAGAGCGTGTTTGACTTCTGCTCCAGCTGACATGGCCGCAGAAGCATCCGAACCGTAAAATGGATAGATATCTAGTTTAAATGGAATATCTTGCTCTTTTGCTAAAGCAACCAAATGTTGACGGAATTCATAGTGGTAAGGACCAGAAGCATCTTTAACACAGATAGACACTGTGTACTCGTCTGTCTGCTGATCATCTCCCATTGCTCCCATGTCTACTGCTAGGTACTCAACAACTTGACTAGGGATACTTGAGTTAGCACCATGCCCCACTTCTTCAAAGACTGAAAAGGCAAAATGCGTAGTGACAGGAAGTTCAATCCCTTCTTCTTTGTAGACTTTGAGGAGATTAAGGAGAATAGCTGCGCTGACCTTGTCATCCAAATGACGAGACTTGATAAAGCCTGTCTCAGTCACGACAGTTCGTGGGTCAAAACTGATAAAGTCTCCAACTTCGATACCGAGTGCGCGTGTTTCTTTTTCGTTGGTCACTTTTTCATCCAAACGAACTTCCATATTGTCCTGTGTACGTTCCGCAGTTCCAGCATCTTTGTAAACGTGACAAGAAGTTTGGTGGATCAAAATCGTACCTGAAACGGTTTTTCCTGTGCTAGCCACATGGACTGTACAGTTTTCGCCTTCAATCATATTCCAAGGATAACCACCGATACGATCCATCTTGAGACGACCATCTGGTTTAACAGCACGGACGATAGCTCCCAGAGTATCCACATGAGCAGTCACATAGCGTTGTTGCTCGTCATTTTTCCCTTTAATGGTAACGTTCACTCCACCCTTAGCCGTGCGGACTGGTTGATAGCCTAGTTTTTCAAGCGTCTCAACTAGATAATTCGCAATTTCACGCGTAAAACCTGTCGGCGATGCAATAGCAGTTAGTTCTTTGATATATTCTACAGTTTGATTCATTTTTTCACCTCTTGTTACCATTATATCACTTTTCCCATCGTAGTATGTGCAAAAAAGAAAAACTTAAAATACTTTGATTTTAAAATTAATCTATGGTAAAATTAAATAAAGCGTTATGATGAAAGGAATACAAAATGAACAAATATTTCAAAACGACACTTTTCTTAGCCTTGCCTTTGGTATTCTTGTTGGGATGTTCAAAACAATCTTCAACCACTTCTTCTAGCTCTTCTACACCAGAAACGACTGAGGTAAAAACTTCTGAATCTAGTACTACTGAAAAGAAATCAGAATTAAAAACTGCTACCTTTGTGAACGATTCTCAGCCTGGTGTCGTATCAACCTTAACATATACGGTTGACGGTGATAATGTTGTCAAACAAACTGCTCATAATGTAGCTGACCCTGAAGTCCTCAATAATACTGCAGATGCTGTAAAAAGTATTCTTGAAGAAACCTACAAAGGCTATAAGGGACTCAAAGGGGTAACCTTCTCAATCGAAGTTAAAGATGGTAAAGTCGTTCAAGATCTTGAAATCGATCTTTCAGTTGCAAGTATTGACGAACTTAGAAAAGCTTTACCAGAAGAATACTCAGGCGTTGGAAAAAACGTAAGTTTTAAAGCCTCTAAAAAAATGTTAACAGACCTTGGTTATACAGAAAAAAACTAAGCAACTAAGACTAAATAGAAAAAACTTGGCATCGGCCAAGTTTTTTTCTATTCCATTTCAAAAGCTTCACTTTCTTGTTTATTTGGAAGAACAAGAGAAAGTAGAATACCGATAATAGCTGGTACCAACCATGGCAGAGAAGCCTCCGCAAATGGTAGAGCGTTCACGATATTTGCAAGGACCTCAACTTTAAAAGTAGATCCTAAAACACTTGCAATAGCAATGGATGTGACAATACCAACAGTTAATTGCATTCCTGGTTTAGAAAGAGCAACAAACTTGTTCACAATCACAATCATGACAATGGCAATCGTAATCGGGTACAAAATAACGAGAACTGGTACAGAGTACTTAATAATAGCACCCAAACCAAGATTTGCAATGGCAAAACCAATCAAGGTAAAGACAGTCGCATAAACCTTGTAGCTGATTTGTGGGAAACGTCCGTTAAAGAACTCAGCAGTTGATACAATCAAGCCTACAGTCGTTGTAAAGCAAGTAACAGTTACCATAACTGCTAGGAAAAGCTGAGCAGTAGAACCAAAGATTTCTTGAGTCGCTTGAGACAAAATATAAACTCCAGGAGTTCCACTCTTCATTGCTTCATCTGTTACTGGGAAATGATTGCCCAAGAAACCTAGACCGATGTAGAGAGCACTAAATCCAAGAGCTACAACAATTCCAACCACCCAAATGGTTGAAATGTACTCTTTCTTGTTTGAAAAACCAAGTTGTTTCAAGGTTTGTACTGCAATAACACTGAAGGCAACCGAAGCAAGCGCGTCAAGTGTATTGTATCCTTCTAAGAAACCAGCTCCAAAGGCGGAAGCTTGATAAGCTCCTGAAGCTGCTTGTGGTGCGTTCCCACCATACTTGAAAGCTCCAAGGATAACCAGAATAACAATTAAGATGGCAAAAACTGGAGTCAAGACTCGACCGATACGATCCAAGATTTTTGAAGGATTCAAGGAGATTAGGTATGCAGCTACAAAGTATAGAATGGTGAAGACAATCAAACCTAAACCTTTATCTGCTTGATCTAATAGCGGACTAATACCAACTTCAAATGATGTCGTTGCTGTACGTGGAATGGCAAAGAATGGACCAATCGACAAGTACAAAGCTGCAAGATAAATTGTCGCAAACCATGGTGAAATTTTCTTAGAAATTTCATAGATATAGCCCTTTGGATTAAGGGTTCCAATGATTAAGGTTAGGACGGCAATCCCAACACCTGAAAATACAAATCCTGCAATGGCAGGAAGGAAGTTTTCTCCAGACTGTGCGCCTAGAGTTGGAGGGAAAATCAAGTTACCTGCTCCAAAAAATATTCCAAACAGGAGTAATCCTGTTAAAGCACCTTTTTTAGCCATAAACTCTCCTTATTAAAAATAAAATACTTTCTTAGTATAACATGATTAAAGGCTAGAAAAGGCTGTCACGAAACAATTCTGAAATGTTTTCAATTTTCCGAATTTTAATGCAAAAAAATCCTTCGAAGCCTTCCCATTTTTTTAAAGGTTTCGAAGGAAATTTTTCTTATTCAAAGGCATCCATGCCACCTTGGACATTGACAACCTCATAGCCATGTTCTGCTAAAAATTGGCAGGCACGTGCGGAACGTATTCCTGACTTACAGATCACGTAGTAAGGCTGGGTTTTATCTAGTTGCTCATAAGTATCTGCCAGTTGACTCAGAGGTAAATTACGAGCATCTTCTAAATGAAGAGCCTCAAATTCCTCTACTTCTCTAACGTCCAATACAGAAAGCGACTCTTTCTGATAAAGTTGGTAAAAATCGTTAAAAGTAATTTCGTTCATCATTTCTCCTTTATAATGGCATTAAGGTAAGATTACTATCTCATAGGTAAATCCAATCGACTCTAAAAATCGAAACAAGTCTTGGGTTTTAATAAAAATCGTTTTTTCATTTGTATTAGGGTGGAAGGTCATGACATCCTCTGATACGATCTCCTTATCAAAATAAACATGAATGTCTTTCTCTTCATTATTTAACAAACCAAAAGGTGATACTGTTCCTGCTGGTAGGTTCATTTTCTCAGCCAAGGAATCCAATGAGGCCATGCGGATCCGATTAGCTCCCACTTGAACTTTAAAGTCATCCATATCCAATGGTTTCTTGTCATCCATGATGAGCAAATAGTACTAGGTTTTCTTTTTATTGGTCAAAAACATAGACTTGGTCCGAACCCCTTCCAGGCCTTCAATATAGCTATCTGCCTGCTCTGTCGAGAATGCAGGTGGATGATCCACCACATCATAGGTAATTCCCAACTCTTGTAACTTATTAGCTACTTGTTGATAGGCATCCATCCTTTTTCTCCTTTATTGATGAATAATCTTTTGTACCAATGCTCGTAATTCTGGAACCACTTCTTCCTCAAACCAAGGATTTTTTTTCATCCAAATTTGATTACGTGGTGATGGGTGTACAAGAGGGAAATAATCAGGCAAATAATCCTTGAACCGATGCACACGGTCTGTCACCTTGCCACTAACTTTCTCATGTAGGTAGTAGGCTTGGGCATACTGCCCAATCAAGAGTGTTAATTGAATATCTGGTAACTCCTTCAAGAGTTCTGGATGCCATTTTTCTGCAAAACCTGGACGAGGTGGCAGGTCACCCGATTTCCCATGACCTGGAAAGTAGAAATCCATGGGCATGACTGCAAAGTAACCTGAGTTGTAAAAGGTGTCTTCATCCACACCCAACCATTCGCGCAAGCGGTCCCCACTTTTATCCTTCCAGTATAGCCCTGCTTCTTGGGTTTTGAGACCAGGTGCCTGGCCAATGATATTGATACGAGCAGTCTTTGGTGCTGCAAAGAGTGGCTCGATGCCTTGCTCAGTATAGCTGGCATTCTGTGGATCCTCTATGATAGCTTGCTTGATTCTTTCGATTTGAGACATTTTCTCCTCCAAAAAGAAGTCTAAGCATTAAATCTCAGACTTCTATAGCATTATTTGATCAATTCGTAAATAGCTTCAGCGTAGATAGCTGCTGCACGGAAAAGATCGTCCAAGGCGATAAATTCGTTGGCTTGGTGCATGGTATCGATAGAATCTGGGAACATAGCACCGTAGGCTACACCACGCTCTAACAATCGTCCAAATGTTCCACCACCGATGACTTGCTCATGACCTTGAAGTCCAGTTTGTTTTTCATAAACATTCAACAAGGTTTGGACAAGTGGATCTTCCATTGGTACGTAGTGAGGAGTATGCCCATGTTCAGAAAGGCTAACTGAAGCAACTGGCAAGGTTTCAAGAACTGACTTGATTTGCTCAGGGCTTGTTCCTTTTGGATAACGGAAGTTAAGGGCAATGGTATTGTCAGCACTTGTTTCGTCAAAGCGGAAGACACCAGCATTCATAGAAAGGGCACCCATCTTTTCATCCACATGAGCCACTTTCAAGTTTTTACCTTCATGGTCATTTAAGAGAATCTTTCCAGCAATGTCAAGATAGTCTTTTGCAGGTCCTTCAAAGGCAAATTGGCTGAGGAAAAGAGCAAGATAAGTCGCACCATTGACACCTGAAGCAGGCATAGCACCGTGGGCAGATTTACCGATAATCGTAACCTTGTACTTGCCGTTTTCTTCTTGAATTTCTCCTCTAAGCTTGTGCTCTGCTACGAAGGCATCTAGTTTAGCTTGCAAGTCAGCCAAGTCACCTGAAACAACTGACGTTGCTGACTCAGGTACCATGTTTTCACGCAAGCCACCTGTGAAACTGTGGAGACGAGCTGCACCAGTATTTTCACCTGCAAAGTGAAGGTATTCTGTTATATTTCCTTTTTCACCATTGATAATAGGGAATTCAGCATCTGGAGAGAAGCCAAAGTCTGGCTTCGCAAGTCCTACATGGTCAAAGTAGTAGTCCATATCTGCCCAACCTGATTCTTCATCAGTTCCGACGATAAAACGAACTTTTTTAGAAGTTGGAAGTCCCAATTCTTTGATGATTTTTAAACCATAGTAACATGCTGTTGTTGGTCCCTTGTCATCTGAAGCACCACGCGCATAGAGACGACCATCTTTGATGGTTGGAGTATAAGGATCAGTGTCCCAACCGCTACCTGCTGGCACTACATCCATGTGGGCAAAAATTCCAAGAACTTCTTCACCTTGGCCAAACTCAAAATGTCCTGCGTAGTTATCAACATTTTTTGTTGGGTAGCCATCACGGTCTGCAATTTCAAGGAATTTTTCTAAGGCTTTTACTGGACCAGGTCCAAATGGATGCTCAGCATCTGCCTTGCTGTCATCACGTTCTGAGTTGATTTCCAAAAGGCTAAACAAGTCAGCCAAGAGGTCTTCTTTACGTTTTTCTACTTCTGCTGTAAAATCAATAACTGTCATTTTTTCTTCCTATCTTTTTTCGATAATTTCATCTACCGGCAAGCGGTAGCTTGGTTCCAACTTCTCATCTGTGTATCCCACTGTAATCAAGAGCTCTGGACGGAAGCGTTCTTCGATTTCCAAGACTTCATTGACTTTTGATTTGTCAAAACCAAGGATAATGTTTGATCCGATTCCTTGGTCAGTCAATGCAAGGACCAAGTTCATAGCTACAAGCCCAGCATTAAGAGCCAAGTAGTCACTGACTTGTTGTTCGTTGTAACGCGCAAATTCTGCTGGAAGATTTTTCATAAAATATTGAAGCTGCTCTTCTGAGAAATTATTGGCACCACCAATACGAGCAATCTTGCGGGCGCGTTTGGCTAAGTCTGTATCTGTAAACAAGGCAATGGTTACAGGTGCAGATGCTACTTGCTCAAAGTTTGAACCGTAAGCCAATTTTGCTAGTTCAGCATTTCTTTCACGAACCACGACGAATTTCCAAGGCTGACTGTTGTGAGCGCTTGGTGCCAAGGTTGCGATTTCGATAGCTGTACGAACATCCTTCGGATCGACAGGTTTATCAATAAAATGCTTGGTCGCATGACGTTTTTTATTTAACTCAAGAAATTTCATAATTGATTTCCTTTTCTATTTCTATTGCTTCCATTTTACCACATTCTGAAAGAGCTTGCAGAGATTTTTCATTAGTGAAACAAATTATCTTTTTTCTTACTTGAGTTTTTTACTATGGATTCAAACTAGAAATTATAATATTTTTCTATCATCTCCATAAAAAATATATATTGGATATCTGATTGATTGTCTGGTAAGCTAGATACCATTAAGTAAAGGAGACTCTTATGAAAAAATTATTCTTATTATTAGCCATTAGTCCCTTGTTGGTTGCCTGTGGACAATCTAAACAGGATAGTGCTTCTACTTCCACTGCTAGTCCTAAAACCATTGTCGTAGCAACTGCTGGGGACATCCCACCTTTTGATTTTGAAAAAGATGGAAATCTAACTGGATATGATGTTGAGGTTTTAAAAGCAGTCGATGAAAAACTAGACCAATACAAGATTGAATTTCAAAAAACAGCTTGGGAAAGTATCTTTCCTGGAGTGGATGCCGGCCGTTACCAAGCTGCTGCCAATAACCTAAGCTACACCAAAGAGAGAGCCGACAAATACCTCTACTCACTCCCAATCGCTAAAAACCCTTTGGTTCTTGTGAGCAGAAAAGACAAGGCTCTTACTTCTCTGCAAGATATCGCTGGTAAAACAACCCAGGATGATACAGGAACTTCTACTGCCAAAGTTGTTACAGACTGGAATCAAAGTCACTCCGACAATCCTGCAACTATACAATACTCTGGTGAGGATGTCGCTAAACGTCTGACTGATCTCGCCAATGGTGAATTTGATTTCCTAATCTTTGATAAAATCTCTGTTCAAAAAATTATTCAAGACCGAGGTTTAGACTTAAACGTAGTCGACTTGGAGAGCAATGATAATCCAAACAACTACATCATCTTTTCAAGTGACCAAAAAGAATTTAAAGACCAATTTGACAATGTTCTTAAAGAACTCTACCAAGATGGAACCCTTGAAAAACTCAGCAAAACCTATCTCGGTGGTTCTTACCTACCAGATCAATCTCAATTACAATAAGATATATTAAAAACGATTGGCTCATCCAATCGTTTTATTTAGCATCTGTTAATTAAAGCAACTCTTACAAAAAATCAAAGTAGTTCTTCACATCCTCCACATACCCATGCTTTTCAATTAAACTAGCTAACAAATCTCTATTATGGCCTTGGTAATTATCTTCTCGCCGTAATTCTTCATACATTTCGATAAAAGGAAGGCCTTTGGTCTTGGATGATTCTAGCTCTGCTTCATAGTCATAGGCAACTTTTCTAAATTGAATATTGACTAATTCACCATTTTCAACCTCAAGTAAGGCATACTGGGCACGGTGATTTTTCAGCTCTTTCCAGTTAAAATAAGGCATACCAATCGAACCTGGATTGATGATTTGTTGACCTTGGCTACCATAACGAAGCAACTGCTTGTGAACATGACCATAGACGGCTATATCTGTATCTTCATCAAGTAGCTGGTCAAATTTTTCGGTATTATTTTCAACCAGCAAATCACCACCATAATTTTTCTCAGGCAAATTATGAGAAAGTGAGAAGCGCAAGCCTTCGACTTCTTTCTTGGCTATCATAGGTAGCTTTCTCAACCAATCAATATGCTCGGGGTTTATGCGCTCCATCAGATACTGAGTCATCCTGAGAAACTGAATTTCTTGGGGATCTTCTAGACCATATTGCCCATCTAAAGCCTCTAAGACACAATCATCCCAGTTTCCTCGAACCGATGCTGTAATGGGTAGGTCTTTCAAAAGGGTCACCAAGTCATTTGCTCCCGGCCCAGGAAGAAAAATATCTCCCAGAAGCCAATATTCAGTCGCTCCCAAATTTTTAGCGTCCTCAAGCACTCCAGCTAAGGCTGTCGTATTGCCATGAATGTCTGATAAAATTGCAATCTTATGGTTCATTTTCTGCTCTTTCTTTAGTGGATAGCTTTCAGTCTATCCAATTCACTCTTATAATTCTGTACTTTTCTTCATTATAGCATAAAATCGCTAGAAGATTCTCACTTGACAATATTCTCATCAACATTCTTTTAAAAATATGTCAAAAATAGTTGACATTTTGTTTTCAAAAGAATATACTATAGTCAAATATATGTGACACAATCTAAAAAGGAGGAAGCATGAATCGTGTGAAAGAATTCCGCAAGGAACTGGGCAAGTCCCAACTCGAACTTGCCAAGGATATCGGCGTCTCGAGGCAAACCATCAACATGATTGAAAACGACAAGTACAATCCAACCTTGGAACTCTGTCTCAATCTCGCCCGCAGCCTCCAAACTGACCTCAACAGTCTCTTTTGGGAGGATGATTTTTAAAAAGGAGAAGAAAAATGAAAAAAGAACCCCTCTATGAAAAACTGATCAAACGTATCTATGGCATTTCAGGGCCACTTGATGAACACAAACGACGCGAAGCTGAGCACATCGGAAATAAAATCTTTATGATTCTCTTTTACCTCATGACTTTAGGCAATCTTATTCCCTTTGTCCTTGCTTTTAGATATCCCCAAGTAGTCGCTTTCGGATATCCAATCATTATTTTTCTGGTTTCCTTGGTTTGTGCTCTCTATGTCACTACTCAAACTAAAAAAACTGGTATTGCTGCTATCGATCCTGATATGTTGAGCCAGAAGGAAAAGAAACAGTTACGTAATCCTGGACTTAAAGCTGGTCTAGTCTATGGAATAGCCATGTTCTTTGGAATGCCACTTCTCGATATCCTAATGGATGATAGCAAAAGCTATCTTACCGCTCTTTTGAATACAAGAAGTATCTTGTCAACCATCGTTGCAGCCTTCTTTTTCGGATTAACAGTGCATATTGTCATCACTCTTCGTATTCAAAAAGCTAGAGAAGATCAAGACGACGATTAGGAGGAAACTTATGAAATCACTACAAACTTTAATTCTCAGTCATATTTTGGTCAGTATCTTTATGACAGTTTTCCTAGTTTATGGCCAAGTTACGCGTCCTTTTCTGATCATCTTCCTCTTAGCCCTTCCTGCCTTGAACAAAGGACAAAGATTTCAGAAAATCACATCAAAAAAAAGACGCCTCTTAAACGCATCTCTCTGCTTTATTCTCGTATCTTTCCCACAACTGTTAACGAATTCTATGGATTGGAGATATCTACTATTTCTAACCATCTGTATCGTTTTTAGTCTAGTCTACTTCTATACTCTCTATCAACTCTTTAAAGAAGCTAATCAAAAACAAGGTTATTAAGAGGTCACTACCATGAAAAAAGAAGACTTAACCACTCGCTTAGTTCGGAATTTCTTTCATATCCAAGGACCCTTTGATGAATGCCGTCAAGAGGTCATCTATAAGGCTTGCGCCCGTTCCATGGTCCAAATCTTTTACTCTTCCTTCTTTCTCTTCCTGTTCTATCTTTTGTTTGGGCGCTTTATAGAGATAGTTCGAACGGCTATGCCCTATCTCTACTTCTTGATGATTTTTACCCTCAGTCTCAAGGCAAGATATTCTACTAGAGGACTCCACTTAGAAGATGATGATCAATCCGAGATTCCACAAATCACTTACAGCAAGCGTCAAATCAAGTTAAGAAGTTGGTTAGTTGGAACTAGCATCCCAACTCTCTAGTTATTTATCCTATTTTCCAAAAAAGTAATCCTTGAAAATCACTCCATTACAGATTTCTTTTTGCAGTTTCTGGAGCTCAAAATGATTGCATTTTTCCTACTAGTAGGACTTGGAGTAGGATCAATCTTTGGTACTATGACTTATTATTTTTTATCTGAACATGAAGAACAGTAGGTATAAGCTGAACTAATTAATTTACACGTTCGCGATAGAAGAACCCCCTAACACTTCTCAGTGCTAGGGGCTTTTTTAGCTTCTTAAATACCGCATATACTCTACTAATACATAGACAAGGATTGTTAAACAAATGATCGTTTCGAGCAAAACGAGAAGGTTAAGGACTGGAATCTGCAGAATGCCTTGGGCCATTTTTAATGAAGTTGCTGTGATGATAGTTGGGAAGGTTAGGGCTGAAAAAGCTGGTTGAAATCCCTGTTTTAAAATCATTGGTAAGCGACTGAGGACAAAGAAAAAGAAAGTCTGTGAAGCAAGGATCATGACTAGCAAAATCCAGCCATGAAGTCCTGAACCTTCGATCCGAACGAGTGCTGCTAACAGTAGAGAAAAGGGAGCACAATAGATTCCTTCTTGCCCCAGTAAAGCCCGTGGCAATGGATTACTT
Source organism: Streptococcus oralis (assembly GCF_001075875.1). Taxonomy (GTDB): domain Bacteria; phylum Bacillota; class Bacilli; order Lactobacillales; family Streptococcaceae; genus Streptococcus; species Streptococcus oralis_I. Next base: position 3,913 of record NZ_JUOS01000028.1, on the reverse strand, counting down.
TTCAAATCTTGATATATCAAAGGATAAAGGAAAAGGGTTAAGGTAAATCCAAAAATCCAAGCTCCATAGGCAATCTCGACTATGCCCACCACTGGGTAGGTCAAGCTTGCTACTGCTATTCCCACATAAAGAACTGTCCAACTTGGCGTTGCACTCGTTCTTGGTTTAGTCTGCACATAATTTTTAGTGAAGTAGATGATTAAACCTACATCTAGAAGAAAAGCAAACCACCAAAGAGCTTGCGCTATGATACTCATACTCGTAGGTAAGATTCGCAGTAAGTAGGTTGATAAAATCATCCCTGCCATGGGAAAGGTCGCCATTCCCGACAATAGAGGAGCTTTCTTAAGTTCTTGCTGGCTTTCTTGCCAATCACTAAGATGACTGTATAAAAAATAAAACCATAAAATCAAGCCTGACAAACTAAAGACGTGCGATAATAGTGGAAAAATATCCAATATGAGATTGCCTGCTCCAGCCAATCCCAATAAGCACCCTGAAAAGGCCAAGGGGAGTTTTTTCATGTGAACCTCCAATAGTCATGTTATTATCAGTATAGCATAAAAGCGCTTAAATGGAGGATTAAAAAACGAAGTTTAAAAAGATAAACCTCGTTTTTATTTTCTTTATTTTTAGTTTGTCGCTAGAATATGTCGCAATTGCACTGCACTAGGAGAAACAATTGGTAAAAAGGCACCTTCATTCCAACGACGTATGAAACCGGATGTCGATTTACTAAAGTATCCTCTACCGCCACCAGCTTGTAGTTCTAATAAGAGACTTTGGGCAACAACATCAACAATATCAATCCGTAACTGGAATAGCTCACGAGGATTTTTAACGAAATAGGACTCCTCAGATAGTCCTTGATAGAGAGAATGTCGAATATCATCTAACTGTTCGACCTGATGTTGCCACTCTTCCTTCAAGACACCTCGTTTCCCCAATTCTTTTTCGACTTCTGAGAGTGAACGTTCAGCCAAACCAAAGGCTAGGCCAAATTGGTAGCCTAAAAAGGCTGGACGATTTTGCGCTAAAAATTGATGAGCATCCTTGGATAGAATCCACTCTTCCTTTAAAGGGACCTTGTTAAAAGTCAGAGCTGCTGTATTCCCTCCTTGAAGAGAGACAAATTCCAAATCTTCGGAACGACTAAAGTTTTCTGCGTCCGATGGTACGGCTACTACATAACTTGTACTCGGATCATCTGCAAATCCTGCTACAAAAATAGTGAGGAAGCGATCCTTACGAGCATTGGTTACCCAAGGAAGTCGTCCTTTAAGATAATAATTTCCATTTTCTTCAAGGATTCGAACATTTAGTTCCTCTAAGTCAGATAGATACTTGACCGCATTAGATAAGGCCGTAGCACCTGCATATTCTCCTGATAAGAGTTTTTCCAAGTAAACTTCTTTGAAATAAGCATTGTCAGTATGTAGAATATTGTCTATTAAAGTTCGTTGCCCCCATGAGATAAAGGAGGCTGTTAAGGAATGTTGAGCGAGTTCAGCAAGGATATCGATAACATCTTGATCATTTCCATCTAGCCCTCCAAGAACTTTTGGTACTCCTACACGAAAGGCGCCTTCTGCAGCAATTTTCTCAATCAGCTCTTCTCCAGCTTGACATGATTTTTTGTCAATTTCATCAGCGTGCTGGTCTAACCAGCTTAAAAATTCTTCTGAAAAAAATCCCATACTTTGTCCTCCTCTTATGCATAAGGTTGTAATTCTGGATTAATCGGTGTGTTAGCTAGGTTGTTGGCATAGTTACAAAGACTTGCTAGACTGACACCGAGAACAACATCCAAGGCATTTTCTTGTGTATAGCCTGCTTCAAGAAATTCTCCAAGAGCTTCATCTCCAACGCGCCCTTTGGTATTGATAACTGCCAAGGTAAACTTAGCCAGGGTATCCAGCTTAGGATCGCTTTCGATTGGAGTACGATTGCGAAGGGCTTGAAGTAGGTCATCATTCATCTGGATTTGCTTGATAGAAAAGGCTGTGTGACCAGCGACGCAGAAGGCACAACCGTTAGTTACGGCTGCAGTGATTTGTACCACTTCGCGCTCTACAGGTGTTAGACTGTTGCGACGGTTAATAGCTCCAACAGTGCGATAAGCCTCTAGGGCTGTAGGGGCATTGGCCAAAAGACCGATAAGATTTGGGATATAACCATTGTTGTCCTTTTGTACCGTTTCAAGAACTTCTTTCACTTCTGCTGGCGCTGATTCTACTGTGTGGATAGTAAATGTTGTCATAAGGGGACCTCTTTTCGTTTTGTAATTAAATGGTTTCTGCGAAAATCTTACGAAATCTCATCAGCCTATTGAACAAATCCTTGCCTTGATTGATGACTCATTAGCTTTTCGTTGACAATAAGTCTAACACAGAATCTATACCTTGCATAATATATATTTTAAATTGCACTGATAAAAAATTTTTATGAAAACAAAAAAATCACACCAGATGTGTGATTATAACTGTTAATTTATCTGGTGCTTTTTTCTTAAAACTAAGATAGACTCTACCAGCAAGCAGAAGATAGCCAAGCCAAAGCCAGTAAATACTCCAAAATATTCTGTGATAAAACTCATTAGAAAAACAGAGACAGAAAAGGCCAATGTAGAGACAACTTCGATAACGGAGTAAACATTCACAAGTTCCTTCTCATCAACCGATTCCTGTAAAAATACGCTCTCAGGAACTTCCTTAATTTGAGATAGAAAACCAATTACTAGAGATAGGAATAGAAAAATAGGTGGATTTGGAAATAACACTATCAAAAGAGTTACTAGTGCTGTTGCTAACAAAGAAAAGGTCATAGTTTGATATTTATAGGTAACAACTTTCTCTGCTAGACGGAAGACAATAGCTCCTCCCAAGATAATCCCCAAGGAATAGGCTGTATTGACGTAGCCCCAATAGCTTTCTGACTGATGTAAAATTTCAGTCACAAACACAAGTAAAACAGAAGATACCCAGATAGCATTAGCTAGAATTTCTAAAAGATTAGCTTGGATAATAAAGCGTAATCTTGATTTTTTAACTACCAATCTCCAGCCTTTTGTGAGCGTCTCAAGACTTGTTTCAGAGGACAACTCTTCTTTTTCGACAAGTGCTAAACCGAACATCAAAATCGTAGAAATTGTAAACAAGGCTAACACAATGAGCAGGCTAGGATTCATTCCTAGACTCGCAAATAAGAAACCTCCTAAGCCCCAACCAACTAGTTGTACACTTTCACCACTCATAGAAATAGCTGCGTTCGCTTTAGCTAAATCACTTGCATAGCGTGGAACAATCGCATAGGAAACAGGCGCTGCAAAACCATCCAAAACGGAGATTAAGGTAACAATAGCATATAAAAGAGGGAGGGAAATAGTTTCAGATTGCTTGAGTAGAAAAAACAAAATCGCTAGCAGAATCGTCTTACCAAATTGAGTCAAGAAAAGAACACGATTTAAAGCTAATCTCTTCGTTACTAATGGAACTAAGAAACTAGCTAAAAAGGAGGATAGTCCAATCAGAATTGGTACTAGAGAGGTTGAAATAACCGAACCAGATAAGACAAAAACATTCGCAATCACAACAACTCTAAAAAAGACATCTGCTAGATTCGCTAGTCCCTGTGAAGTCACTAATTTTCGAATATCTTTTGACATAAACACCTCCAGTTTATTTCTCTTTCGCACATAGATGAAACAAGACATATCAGACCAAAAACAGATTTATGCTGACTATTATACAATAAATAAAAGTGCAAATAAAGGATATCATAAAAGAGGTACTATTGATTTACATTCATCTTATGACATAAAACTCTTCGAAAATCTCTTCAAACCGCGTCAACGTCGCCTTGGATTATATATGTGACTGACTTCGTCAGTCTTATCTACAACCTCAAAGCAGTG
>NZ_JUOS01000027.1 GCF_001075875.1 Streptococcus oralis | reverse complement strand
GTACTTGAGTACGGCAAGGTGAAGCTGACGTGGTTTGAATTTGATTTTCGAAGAGTATTAGTCGATAAATGGCTAAACAAGGATAAATAGTGTCAAAAAGACCCCAAGCATATTTGGACGTGAGCTTGGGGTCTTTTCTAGCCTATGGTATAGAACTATTACTCAATTCCTTTTTATTATCCCATAGTTCACGATTTTCGTCAAAGGTTTACATCCTCGTCCAATAATACTTTCAAGATTAAGAGAAAGTTAAAAATTATCAAGGAACAACAAAAGATTACATCACTATCAATGAACATGGGCGCTCATCAACTCAAATCAGTCAAACCAACATTTTAATCCACTAAATGAAACGACAGGCTTACACATGATTTACCACTTCTTCACATTATTTCACGATTACCAAACGAACAGTTCAGCTAGGTACTAGGCCATACAAAGATTTATATGGCGGATCGTTATAATCAGATTGAGGATGAACTCGCTGAAGCGACGACAGACCAATTTCTTAGTCATATTCGCTAAAAAAGTCCCCGCCAATTCCCCGACCAAAATCCGAAAAATTATTTTTAGAATAGTCCAAAAAAGCCTGAAATAGAGCAAAAAAACTCCACCTAATTGGGTGGAGTTAAGGGAGATTATTATGAAAAAGAAAAGTTAGGATTTCTATTAAATAAAGTTAGGAGGTCTTTACTTAACGATTACATGATACATGAGTAAACTTAAAGTTAACTTAAGATAAAAGAATTATTTTAATTTTTTTCTGTCCACCCAAATCATTCCTGTACAGTCATAAGTAGATAAGGTTTCAAACCCCAGAGAACGGTAAAAACCCAAGGTTTTTTCTGTCTGTTCAGTCGCTAGTTGTATTTGGTAGGCATCCTTATAATCGGATAAAGCCTGCTTCATCAAGTCGCTGCCAATTCCTTGGCGCTGATAGCTAGGCAAAACAATCAAATCCTGGACAAAAACGGATGAAAAACCGTCTCCAACTAGACGTACTAAACCAACGATTTCCTCACCATCACGGGCAAGATAAGTCGCTAGCGAATGAGACAGGGCCTGTTCCAACATCTGTGGCTGATTGGTATAGTTTGTCCAACCAACTGCCTGATAGAGATGTAAAACGTCATCAATTGAAACAGATGTTTCTTTTGTAATCTTAATCATAGCAAACCTTTCTAACATTCTCTAAGAGATTTCAACTGATGGCCTTCTTCATCAAAATTCTCAGATTTTAACCACGCTTCCAAACGAGCTTTGACTTTGGGCCAGTCCTTATCAATCATAGACAGCCAATCCGTATCCCTAGTACGCCCTTTATAAATGACTGCCTGACGGAAGGTTCCCTCGTAGATAAAACCCAAACGTTCTGCTGCTTTTCTAGAAGGTAGATTTAGTGCATCACATTTCCACTCATAACGGCGATAGTTGAGCTCTTCAAAAACATAACGAGCTAGCAAATAGTGGGCTTCTGTTCCCATTCTTGTCTGTTTGAGAGCCGGCGAAAAGGTCACTGCGCCAACTTCAACCACGCGATTAGCTTGGTCAATACGCATGAGAGAAAAAGTCCCCAGCGCCTTTCCAGTCACTTTATCGATAATCGTATAATAGAAGCGATCCTTGCGCTCAATCATCTTCTTTAAAGCGACGATTAACTCTTCTAGATTAGCCACAGGTGTTTGAAAAAGGTAGGTCCACATGTCACGAGGGCTATCTGGACCATAAACAGCTAACAAATCCTCCGCATGCTTTTCCACTGAAAGAGCTTCTAGAATCGTATACTGTCCTTCTATCCGTACAAGCGAGGGTAAATCTCCAGGTGTATTATCTACAGGTTCACCAATCATCTGACCATATTCATTTACTGACATATCTTTCTCCTTGTATCACACTTATAAGTTTAAAGATGTGAATAGTATATCACATCTCACAGGTAATCTACAAAAAATCCTCCAGAACTTAGCTCTGAAGGACTTTTAAATTTATTTTGTTACGATATTTACAAGCTTGTTAGGTACACTAATCACTTTCACGATGTCCTTACCGTCAATTTCTGCTTTGACTTTTTCATCAGCCAGAGCGATTTCTTGCAATTCTTCGCGAGAAAGGTCTTTGGCTACCATCAATTTGGCACGGACTTTTCCTTTGATTTGAACGACGATTTCGACTTCGTCTTCAACCAATTTGCTTTCGTCCCATGTTGGCCAAGCTACGTAAGAGATAGACTCACCTGTTGCTGCGACTGTTTGCCAGAGTTCTTCTGCCAAGTGAGGTGCAAATGGTGCGATCAATTGGATAAAGCCTTTGGCGTAGTCTACATAGAGTTTGTCTTCCTTGTTAGCTGCGTTGACAAAGACCATGAGTTGGGCGATGGCTGTGTTGAATTTCATAGACTCGATTTGCTCTGTAACAGATTTAACGGTTTCGTTGTAAACCTTGTCAAGAGCGCCATTGTTTTCCGCAACAATTTCTTTACTTGTAATCAAACGGTAAACACGGTCAAGGAATTTACGGCTTCCTTCCAATCCTTCTTCAGACCAAGCGATGGAAGCATCGAGTGGTCCCATGAACATTTCATAGACACGAAGGGTATCCGCACCGTATTGTTCCACCACATCATCTGGGTTGACAACGTTCTTGAGGGATTTAGACATCTTGGCTGGTGCTTGCTCCAACTCTTCCCCTGTTTCCACATGGAAGAAGGAACCGTCACGTTTTTCAACCTTGTCAGTTGCCACAAGTGCGCCACGGTGGTCGCGGTAGCTTGTTCCCAAGATCATTCCTTGGTTAAAGAGTTTTTGGAATGGCTCCTTAGTTGGAACAACACCGAGGTCATAGAGGAATTTGTGCCAGAAACGAGCATAAAGCAAGTGAAGAACGGCATGCTCCGCACCACCCACATAGATATCTACTGGCAACCATTGTTTGAGAAGGTCCTCATCAGCCAATTTCTCAGTATTGTGTGGGTCAATATAGCGGAGGTAGTACCAGCTTGAACCAGCCCATTGTGGCATGGTATTGGTCTCACGACGACCTTTGACACCATCCTCACGAGTCACTTCCAGCCAGTCTGTCAAGTTGGCCAATGGGCTTTCACCAGTACCTGAAGGGCGGATATCCTTGGTGACTGGCAAGACAAGTGGCAATTCACTTTCTGGAACGGCTGTTGAAGTTCCGTCTTCCCAATGAATGATCGGGATTGGTTCACCCCAGTAACGTTGACGGCTAAAGAGCCAGTCACGAAGACGGTAGGTAACTTTCTCTTGACCACAGCCTACTTCTTCCAACCAAGCCACGATTTTAGAAATAGCGTCTTCTTTGTTCAATCCATCTAAGAAGTCAGAATTAACATGAAGTCCATCTTCTGTGTAGGCAGCCTCTTCAACGTTTCCACCTTCAAGCACTTCTACGATTGGAAGGTCAAATTGTTTGGCAAATTCCCAGTCACGTTGGTCGTGGGCAGGAACAGCCATTACCGCACCTGTCCCGTAACTAGCAAGAACATAGTCCGCAATCCAGATTGGAATTTCCTTGCCATTAACAGGGTTGATGGCATAAGCACCAGTCCAAACTCCTGTTTTTTCCTTAGCAAGGTCTGTACGAGCCAGGTCAGATTTCAAGCTAGCTTGGTGTTTGTAGTCAGCCACAGCTTGAGCCTGCTCTGGGCTTGTAATAGCGTCAACCAAGTCATGCTCAGGAGCCAAAACAGTGAAGGTCGCACCAAAAAGGGTATCAGGACGTGTTGTAAAGACAGTAAATTCCTTGTCAGTCCCTTTCACTTTGAAGGTTACATTGGCACCAGTTGATTTACCAATCCAGTTGCGTTGCATATCCTTGATAGATTCTGGCCAGTCAAGGTCATCCAAGTCATTGAGCAAGCGCTCTGCATAGGCAGTGATTTTAAGCATCCATTGGCGCATTGGTTTACGGACAACTGGATAGCCACCACGCTCAGAAGTTCCATCAGGAAGGACTTCTTCGTTGGCGATAGCTGTACCCAATTCTTCAACCCAGTTTACTGGCACTTCTGCTTCATAAGCCAAACCTTTTTCGTAAAGCTTGGTGAAAATCCATTGCGTCCACTTGTAGTAGTTCGGATCTGTAGTATTAACTTCACGATCCCAGTCGTAAGAGAAGCCAAGCGCATTGATTTGGCGTTTGAAGTTAGCAATGTTTTCTGCCGTGAATTCCGCTGGGTCATTTCCTGTATCCATAGCGTATTGCTCTGCAGGCAAACCAAAAGCATCCCAGCCCATTGGGTGAAGGACATTGTAGCCTTGCGCACGTTTGAAACGGCTGAGGATATCAGTCGCTGTGTAGCCTTCTGGGTGTCCTACGTGAAGACCCGCTCCAGATGGGTAAGGGAACATATCAAGCGCATAAAACTTCGGTTTTGAAGCGTCTGTTCCTGTCTTAAAAGTGTGATGGTCAGCCCAGTATTTTTGCCACTTAGGCTCGATTTCTTTATGATTGTAAAAACTCATAGCGTCTCTCCAATTTTCGTGATGCTCCTATTATACCATTTTTAGGGGAAATATTGTTTCTCTTTTCGTGATTTTATTGTTTTGACCTATGAACACTAGACTATTTTACAAATAAATTCTAAAAATTCTCTAATATATATAATTTATCATTCAATTAATTCTTCATAAATAATATAGATGCAAGATGGGGCTTTTTATGGTAGAATATAGGAAAGTGCTTTCTCAGAAGGAGGGAAATATGGACAAACAAACCATCGCTATTTTAGGGCCTGGTTCTTGGGGTACTGCCTTGTCACAAGTTCTTAATGACAACGGACACCAAGTGCGTATCTGGGGAAATATTCCTGATCAAATTGACGAAATCAATACACAACATACTAACAAACGCTATTTTAAGGATATTGTATTAGACGATAAAATTGTGGCCTATCATGATTTGGCAGAAGTCTTGAAGGGCGTTGACGCTATCTTGTTCGTAGTTCCAACTAAGGTGACAAGATTGGTAGCTCAACAGGTGGCTGCTGTTTTGGACCATAAAGTTGTTATTATGCATGCTTCAAAAGGTCTCGAGCCAAATAGCCACAAACGCCTTTCAACCATTCTAGAAGAAGAAATCCCTGAAGAGTTGCGTAGTGAAATTGTGGTTGTATCTGGTCCTAGCCATGCGGAAGAAACGATTGTACGCGACATCACCTTGATTACGGCCGCCTCTAAAAATTTACAAACTGCTCAATATGTTCAAAAACTCTTTAGCAACCACTACTTCCGCCTTTATACCAATACGGATGTTATCGGAGTAGAAACAGCTGGTGCTCTTAAAAATATCATCGCTGTTGGTGCAGGCGCCCTTCATGGACTTGGATTTGGAGACAATGCTAAAGCTGCTATTATCACGCGCGGCCTTGCAGAAATCACTCGTCTGGGGGTTAAACTTGGAGCAAATCCATTAACTTACAGTGGTCTTTCTGGAGTTGGGGATTTAATCGTTACCGGAACTTCTGTCCACTCACGTAACTGGCGCGCTGGAGATGCTCTGGGGCGCGGAGAAGCCTTAGCAGATATCGAAGCTAACATGGGAATGGTGATTGAAGGAATTTCAACAACCAAAGCTGCTTACGAATTAGCACAAGAACTAGGAGTTTATATGCCTATTACCCAAGCCATTTACCAAGTTATTTATGAAAATATAAATATTAAAGATGCTGTTTCTGAACTCATGAGCAATGAGTTCAAGGCAGAAAACGAGTGGTCTTAAACCACAGTTAGAAAGGAATATCATGATGCAAAAAGTTAGAAAAGCCGTTATCCCTGCTGCGGGACTTGGAACTCGTTTCCTACCTGCAACTAAAGCTTTGGCCAAAGAAATGTTGCCAATCGTGGACAAACCAACCATCCAGTTCATCGTCGAAGAAGCTCTCAAGTCTGGAATTGAAGACATTCTTGTGGTAACAGGAAAGTCAAAACGCTCTATCGAAGATCACTTTGACTCAAACTTTGAGTTGGAATACAACCTCAAGGAAAAAGGAAAAACCGACCTTTTGAAACTAGTTGACGAAACAACTGGCATGCGCCTTCACTTCATCCGTCAAACACACCCACGTGGACTTGGAGATGCCGTCTTACAAGCCAAAGCTTTCGTCGGGAATGAACCATTTGTGGTTATGCTTGGAGATGACCTCATGGATATCACAGATGACAAGGCTGTTCCACTGACCAAGCAACTCATGAACGATTATGAGAAGACTCATGCTTCTACTATCGCCGTCATGCCTGTCCCACATGAAGAAGTTTCTTCATACGGAGTCATCGCTCCTCAAGGTGAAGGAAAGGACGGTCTTTACAGCGTTGAAACCTTCGTTGAAAAGCCAGCACCTGAAGACGCACCAAGTGATCTAGCCATTATTGGCCGTTATCTCCTCACACCTGAGATTTTCGGCATCCTCGAAAGTCAAAAACCTGGTGCGGGAAATGAAATCCAACTAACAGATGCTATCGATACACTCAACAAAACTCAACGAGTATTTGCTCGCGAGTTTAAAGGCTCACGTTACGACGTCGGAGATAAGTTTGGGTTTATGAAGACTTCCATCGAATACGCTCTTAAACATCCACAAGTCAAAGACCACTTGAAGGACTACTTGATTGATCTAGGAAAAGAACTTTCAGGAGAAAAATAAACAATTTGTCAAACAGTCAGATTTAGCTCAAATCTGGCTTTTTTCAATGTCTAAATTTCGAACTCCAATCCCTATCCAAAGCCCTGTTCTAAGCCTAATTTCTTGCAATAATTGCTTTTATGGTATAATAATAATAAAGAGTGAGGAATTCTATGAACAAACATGTAACAAGAATCAAACAAAAAGGACTGGCCTTACTTCGGTCTCTAAAATTAACAGTTTCTAAAATGAATGCAAAGAAAAAGAGTGGAAAAAACTCTAAGCAGAAAAAGAAAACTCAAACACCATTCGATATTTGGACTCTATTGACCAATATCTTACTTGGTATAAAGGCAACTTTTAACACACTTTTCATCCTAGCTTTTATTGGCGGTCTCCTTGGAACAGGGGTTGCCTTGGGTTATGCTGTTTCTCTCTTTGATCAAGTTAGTGTCCCTCAAACGGAGGATTTGATCAAGCAGGTCAATAATATTTCATCCATCTCTGAAATTCGCTATGCAGATGGTTCCATGATTAGCGCTATTGAAAGCGATCTACTTCGCACATCTGTGTCATCAGATGACATCTCAGATAATCTCAAGCAAGCTATCGTTGCAACCGAGGATGAACACTTTGCAGAGCACAACGGTGTTGTTCCTAAAGCGGTTATTCGCGCCAGTCTAGGAAAATTCATCGGACTTGGTTCTTCCAGTGGAGGATCTACCCTAACACAACAGCTCATCAAACAACAAGTGGTTGGTGATGCTCCTACACTTGCTCGTAAAGCCAGTGAAATCGTGGATGCCTTGGCCTTAGAAAGAGCCATGAGCAAGGACGAAATCCTAACAACCTATCTCAACGTTGCTCCTTTTGGTCGTAACAATAAAGGTCAAAATATCGCAGGTGCTCAACAAGCTGCCAAAGGGATTTTTGGGGTGGATGCAAGCAAACTAACCATTCCTCAAGCGGCTTTCCTAGCAGGTTTACCACAAAGCCCTATTTCCTACTCACCTTATGAATCTACTGGTGAGATGAAGAGCGAAGAAGATATTAAACTCGGTATTAAGCGCTCAAAAGATGTTCTCTACAATATGTATCGAACAGGAGTCCTCAGCCAGGAAGACTATGAAACCTACAAGGCTTATGACATTAAGCAAGATTTCTTGCCATCAGAAAATGCTAGCGTTACCTCTAAAGGCTTCCTCTACTTCACTGCACTCGATGAGGCTACCAAGATTATGTATGATTATCTGGTGCAAAAGGACAATGTTTCTGACCAAGAACTACAGAACGAATCTATCCGAAAATCTTATCAAGAATTGGCTGAAAAAGAAATCCAAAACGGTGGTTACCGAATTACAACTACCATCGATAAAACGATTCATACTGCTATGCAAAATGCCGTAACAAACTACGGATACCTTCTAAATGATAGCTCGGGCCAACCTGAAGTTGGGAATGTCTTGATGGACAATCAAACTGGGGCGATTTTAGGTTTTGTAGGTGGACGAGATTATCAGACCAATCAAAACAATCACGCCTTCGATACCAAACGTTCCCCTGCCTCCACTACCAAGCCACTCTTGGCCTACGGTATTGCTATCGACCAAGGGCTTATGGGAAGTGCTAGCATCCTCTCTAACTATCCAACAAACTTCTCTAACGGAACTCCGATCATGCATGTCAACAGTCCTGGAACAGCCATGATAGACCTTAAAGAAGCTCTAAACTATTCTTGGAACATCCCAGCCTACTGGACCTACCGAATGCTCCGTGAAAAAGGGGTTGATGTCCGTTCTTATATGGAAAAAATGGGCTATGAAATCCCAGAATATGGTATTGAAAGTCTTCCTATGGGAGGAGGAATTGAGGTTACTGTAGCCCAGCATACCAATGGATACCAAACACTCGCTAATAATGGTACCTATCATAAGAAATACATGATCTCAAAAATTGAGAAAACGAGTGGTGAGGTTCTCTATGAACATCAGGCTAAACCCATCCAAGTATACTCTAAAGCTACCGCAACCATTATGCAGAGTTTGCTAAGAGATGTGCTTTCATCTCGAGTTACTACAAGCTTCCAAACGGATCTGGCTTCCATCAATTCCAGTCTAGCAGGTGCTGACTGGATCGGAAAAACTGGTACAACCAATGAAGAAGGAGATATGTGGCTCATGGTCTCTACTCCAAAATTAACCCTAGGAGGCTGGGTTGGACATGATGACAACAGTTCTCTAGCCCAGGGAGCTTACTACCGCAATGCAAAATATATGGCTCATCTGGTAAATGCCATTCAGCAAGCAGCCCCTTCTGCTTGGGGTTCAGAACGTTTCAAACTCGATTCAAGTGTCACTTCATCACAAGTCCTCAAATCAACTGGTCAAAAGCCAGGAAAGGTGACTATTAATGGAAAAGAAATTAATCTGAGCGGAGAAACGGTGACTAGCTACTGGGCAAACCAAGCTGGTGCTCCGACTACCACTTATAAATTCGCTATTGGTGGAAGCGATTCAGACTACCAAAGTGCTTGGAACACCATTTTAGGAAGTCTGCCTAAAGCATCTTCTTCCTCATCAAACAATAGCAGTAACAATAGCAGTAACAATAATAATAACAACAATAATAATCGTAATAATACTTCTAATAGTAACGGGAACAGTAATAGTAGCTCTAGTTCCAATAACAGAAGTAGCAATCAACGGCGCTAACTAAACAGCACAATTATTGAGAGTGGGAAAGAAATGATTTTTCTCCACTCTCTTTTTTCTTTCTTCGTTTCATGGTACAATAGCAACATGAATAAATATCAAAAGAATATTTTTAAGGGAACCATTTATTCTCTCCTATCTGGCTTGATCTGGGGGATCTGTGGAATCTTAGGAGAGTACTTTTTTTCACATTATCAAGTCTCTTCAGGGTGGATTACTTCTATGCGTCTACTCGTCGCAGGTAGTTTCGTAATCATCTTATCTAGCCTTAAACTCCGGTTCCAGCTTTTCGATATCTGGAGAAATCGAAACAACTACCTTCCTTTTCTCGCCTATGCTATCTTAGGGATCTTCTCCGTACAATTTTTCTTTTATCTCTGTGTGGAGTACTCCAACGCTACAACTGCAACCATCCTACAATTTATCAGTCCTGTCTTCATTCTTATCTACAACCGCATTATCTACAAGAAAAAAGCTTCTAAAAAAGCGATCTTCTATGTTCTGACTGCTATGCTTGGGGTCTTTTTGATGGCTACCAAAGGCGATTTGTCTAAGCTATCCATCACTCCTCTTGCTTTACTGACTGGACTTCTCAGTGCCCTAGGCGTCATGTTCAATGTCATCTTACCCCAACGTTTCGCTAAAAAATACGGTTTTGTGCCAACTGTTGGCTGGGGAATGATTATCGCTGGACTTTTTAGTAATTTTCTCTACCCCGTTTATAAGATTAGCTTCCAGGTTGATGCCATCAGTATCTGTATTTGTTTGACCATTGCCTTTTTGGGAACTGCCTTTGCCTTTTTCCTATCGATGAAGGCCGTCTCTCTCGTTTCCCCATTGGTGGTCTCGGTCGTTAGCGCAAGCGAACCTCTATCCTCTGCTATCCTCAGTGTCCTTTTCCTTGGCATGGTTCTGGATGGTTTCTTGGTACTAGCCATGATTTTGATTATCATCCCAATGATCTTTCTATCCATTGAAGAATCAAAAAACAAAATGAAAGAACCTTCTTTTAACACTTAAGGCTTCAAAATTAAAGCCTTTTTTGGTAGAATAGTAAGCATTACAAAGAGTGAGGAGACACCTATGACTGCTACAAAAATGAATGCTCAAGAAATTATCCAATTTATCGCAAATGCTGAGAAAAAGACATGTGTAAAAGTGACCTTTGAGGGGCAACTTGTTGGAGCTATCCCTGCTTCTGTTATCAAGCTCGGAAATGTCCTCTTTGGAGACTGGAAAGATATCGCACCTCTTCTTGAAGGACTAACAGAAAACAAGGACTATGTTGTTGAACAAGATGCTCGTAACTCAGCTGTACCTCTCCTTGATAAACGTGATATCAATGCTCGTATCGAGCCAGGCGCTATCATCCGTGACCAGGTTGAGATTGGTGACAATGCTGTTATCATGATGGGAGCGGTTATCAATATCGGTGCTGAAATCGGTGCTGGTACTATGATTGATATGGGAGCTATTCTTGGCGGACGTGCTATTGTCGGTAAAAATAGCCACGTTGGTGCAGGTGCTGTTCTTGCAGGTGTTATCGAGCCAGCTAGTGCCGAGCCTGTCCGTGTCGGTGACAATGTACTCATCGGTGCTAACGCTGTGGTTATCGAAGGTGTTCAAATCGGTAGCGGTTCTGTTGTTGCAGCAGGTGCCATCGTTACTCAAGATGTTCCAGAAAATGTTGTGGTAGCTGGTGTTCCGGCTCGTATCATCAAAAAAATCGATAGCCAAACCCAACAAAAAACAGCGCTAGAAGATGCGCTTCGCACCTTGTAATTAGTAACAGAGGCGGAAATATTTCCAGCCTCTTTATCGTATCAATAGAAGGAAATTAGATATGTTAGATTTAATTCAAACTCGACGCGATCTTCACCAAATTCCTGAGATTGGTTTAGAAGAATTCAAGACTCACGCTTATTTACTCAATGTCATTGAGAAATTAACAGCTGACAAGGATTTTGTTCAGATTCGTACTTGGCGAACAGGTATTTTAGTTTACTTGCAGGGAAGTCACCCAGAACGTACCATTGGTTGGCGGACAGACATCGACGGACTCCCAATCGTTGAACAAACAGGCCTTGCCTTTGCCTCTCAGCACCCAGAACGTATGCATGCTTGTGGACATGATTTTCACATGACCATTGCCCTAGGAAGTCTCGAACGTGCTCTAGAAAACCAACCTAAAAACAATCTCCTCTTTCTCTTCCAACCTGCCGAGGAAAATGAAGCAGGTGGCATGCTCATGTATGAAGATGATGCTTTTGGCGACTGGTTGCCTGACCAATTCTATGGACTCCATGTTCGTCCAGACTTAAAAGTTGGACAGATTGCGACCAATACCCATACACTCTTTGCTGGAACATGTGAAGTCAAGATTCGCTTCAAGGGTAAAGGTGGTCACGCCGCCTTTCCACATCAAGCAAACGACGCTCTGGTTGCAGCTAGCTATTTTGTGACCCAAGTCCAGTCGGTTGTCAGCCGTAATGTCGATCCTATCGAGGGAGCTGTCGTCACTTTCGGTGTTTTTCAAGCTGGTACAACCAATAATGTCATCGCTGATACGGCCTTCTTACATGGAACGATTCGAGCTCTTACACACAGCATGAGCCTCTTGGTGCAAAAACGTGTCAAAGCCATTGCTGAAGGTGTCGCAGCTGCTTTTGATATGGATGTGGAAGTTGAACTCAAACAGGGAGGTTACCTACCAGTCGAAAACAATCCTGAATTAGCTCGAGAATTGATGACCTTCTTTGAGGAAAAAGAAGGAATTGAACTAATCGATATTGAGCCTGCTATGACAGGGGAGGACTTTGGTTATCTTCTATCAAAGGTTCCTGGAGTCATGTTCTGGCTTGGAATTGATAGTCCCTATGCTCTTCACCATCCAAAGATGAGTCCTAAGGAAGAAGCTCTGGCTGTCGGTGTCGAGGCTGTATCAAGCTTTTTAGCCAAGAAAGCTACGGAGTAAACGATGAAAAAAAACTTACGCAAGCAGGTCTTGCAAGAACTCAAATCTCTATCAGCCGAAGAAAAGGAAGTCATGGACGCTTGGTTGACTGAGCAACTACTTCTACATCCCTTCTATAAGGAAGCAAAAACCATCGCCACTTACCTGTCTTTTCCTCATGAATTTCAGACAGCTAGACTGATCGAACAAGCTCAAAAAGATGGGAAGACACTCCTCATTCCCAAAACTTATCCACAAGGGAAAATGGACTTTGTTCTATATGAACCAGAGAAACTCGAGAGAAATTCTTTTGGACTTCTTGAACCTCAAGGAGACTTCACAAACCAGGAACCCTCTCAGATTGACCTGATTCATGTTCCTGGTTTGGCTTTCAATCCTTCTGCTTATCGGATTGGCTACGGTGGTGGTTATTATGATCGCTACTTAGAGCATTTCCTAGGCCACACCATCAGTACACTTTATCCTTGTCAGATTCAGGACTTCCAGCCTGATTCACATGATATTCCCGTTGAGGAGGTACTTATCTATGAAAGAGATTTTTGATCGTCGGTATCCTGTCACGAGCTTCTTTCTTCTCGTGACAAGCCTGGTTTTTATACTCATGTTTTTAACCAGTGGTTTTAACTACACAAGTGCAGCCACCTTGTATAAATTCGGAGCTGTTTATCCCCCAGCAATCAAGGCCATGCCTGAACAAGTCTGGCGCTTATTCTCGGCAACCTTTGTCCATATTGGCTTGGAGCACTTTTTAGTCAATATGCTATCCCTCTACTTCTTAGGACGTCAGATGGAACAAATCTTTGGCTCTAAACAGTTTTTCTTTTTCTACCTTCTATCCGGTATGATGGGAAATCTCTTTGTCCTAGTTTTTAGTCCCAATGCTATAACTGCAGGTGCTTCAACTGCCCTCTACGGTATGTTTGCCTCAATTGTTGTTCTCCGATATGCTTCACGCAATCCCTACCTCCAACAACTTGGTCAATCCTATCTCTCCCTCTTGGTCATCAACCTAGTAGGAAGTATCTTAATGCCTGGCATCAGCCTTGCTGGACATGTCGGGGGAGCTGTCGGCGGTGCATTACTAGCTATCGTCTTCCCAGTTCGAGGAGAACGAAAGATTTACAGCCCAGGCCAACGTGGTCTAGCAACCCTAGCTTTCATTGCTTTGTCAGCTTTACTACTTTTTATCGGACTATTATAAAACAAGAAAAACCATTGGAAAAACTCGAAAAGAATTGAGGTCCAATGGTTTTTTTGAATCTATTTGAAAAGTAGCTTAAAACCCATTATTGTCGCTGAGTTCTTTGAACCAGTGGCCTGATTTTTTCAGGCGACGTTCTTGTGTTTTTAAGTCTAGCTCGACCAAACCATAACGGTTTTTATAGCTATTGAGCCATGACCAACAATCGATAAAGGTCCAGATCAAGTAGCCTTTACAGTTGGCGCCGTCTTCAATAGCACGATGAAGTTCACGAAGATGACCTTTGACAAAGTCGATACGGTAATCATCCTGGATTATTCCATTTTCACGGAATTTGTCTTCACCTTCAACACCCATCCCATTCTCTGTCAGCATCCACTCAATATTACCGTAGTTTTCCTTGATGTTTTGGGCAATGTCATAAATCCCTTGCTCGTAGATTTCCCAACCGCGGTGCGGATTGATCTTACGACCAGGCATGACATAAGGCTCATAGAAATGCTCAGGCAAGAGTGGGCTGTCAGGATGCTTAGCAAAACGCGGCGCCATGACACGCAAAGGTTGGTAATAATTCACTCCTAGGAAATCAACGGTGTTCTCACGAATGAGTTCCAACTCTTCGGCTGTGTATTCTGGTAACAAGTCATGCTCAGACAAAATTTCCACTAACTCTTCTGGATAAGCTCCCAAGACAGATGGATCTAGGAAAGATTGAGCTTGGAAGAGATCCGCAATACGAGCAGCCTTCACGTCGGCAGGATGTTGACTACGTGGATAGGCTGGTGTCAAGTTGAGGACGATCCCAATCTTAGAACCAGGCAAGACCTCATGGCAGGCTTTGACCGCAAGAGTGCTGGCTAGCTGGGTATGATAGGCAACCTTAACTGCCGCTTTGGCATCTACCTTATGAGGGTAATGGGCATCATAGAAATAGCCAAACTCTACAGGAACGATAGGCTCATTGAAGGTAATCCACTGGTCAACCAAGTCTCCATAAGTTTCAAAACAGAAACGAGCATAGTCTTCATAGGCCTTGATGGTTGCCTTATTTTCCCAACCATCCCCATCTTCTTGAAGGGCAAAAGGCAGGTCAAAGTGATAAAGATTGACTAAGAGGCGAATACCCTTGGCCTTGATGACTTCAAATACATGACGGTAGAAAGCCACACCTTGAGGGTTGACTTCCCCACGTCCCTGTGGGAAAATACGAGACCACTGGATAGAAGTTCGAAAGGCTGTGTGGCCAGTTTCTAACAAAAGTTCGATATCCTTTTCCCAGTTTTCATAGAAGGTCGACGTTTTGTCTGGCCCAATCCCATTGTAATAGCGATTTGGCTCTACTTGAAACCAATAATCCCAGAGATTATCTCCCTTGTCGTCACCAGGCACTCGTCCTTCTGTCTGTGGTCCAGATGTTGAGGAACCCCAGACAAAATCCTTTGGAAATTTTAGCATAGCTCTACCTCTTTATTTACTCTTTTGATGTTTATTTTATCTCATTATAAAGAAAAAACAAGGCAAAAACTAGTTACATTTTTGTCTTGTTTTTCTTCTGATTATAGATTTTATTTGTTTGTTAGGATTTCAAGGGTTTCAAGCAAGCTATCTGCGTGAACTTCAATAGTATCTCCTGTCGCCTTGATCTTCACTTCTACGATACCATCAGCTGCTTTCTTACCAACAGTGATACGGATTGGAAGACCAATCAAGTCGCTATCGCTGAATTTAACTCCGACACGTTCGTTACGGTCATCTGTCAAGACTTCGTAGCCTTTGTTGACCAAGGCTTCTTCGATACGATTAGTCAATTCAAGACTTGCTTCATCCTTGACATTAACTGGAATCAAGTGAACATCAAATGGTGCCAATTCTTTAGGGAAATTGATACCCCAAGCGTAACGGTATTCACCTTTAGGAGTTTTGTTAACAAAGAGGCGAGCGTGTTGTTCCATAACTGCTGAAAGGAGACGGCTGACACCGATACCGTAGCAGCCCATGATGATTGGCACAGCACGACCATTTTCATCCAAGACATCTGCTCCCATGCTTGCTGAGTAACGAGTTCCGAGTTTGAAGATGTGACCAATCTCGATACCACGCGCAAAGTTGAGAACACCTTGTCCGTCAGGAGAAATTTCACCCTCACGCACTTCACGGATGTCCACATACTCAGCAGTGAAGTCACGACCTGGGTTTACACCAGTCAAGTGGTAGCCATCTTCGTTGGCACCAACAACAGCATTGCGGCTATCTTGTACCTTGCGGTCTGCGATAATCTTGACATTTTCTGGAAGACCTACTGGGCCAAGTGAACCAAAGTCCGCTCCCAACAATTCTTTCACTTCTGCCTCAGTTGCAGGTTCCAAGAAATCTGCTCCAAGGTAGTTTTTCAATTTGACTTCATTGAGCTGGTCATTGCCGACAAGTAGTGCCACAACCGGCTCCTCATCTGCGATATAAACCAAGGTCTTGATTGTTTGCTCTTCAGAGACATTCAAGAAAGTTGCGACTTCATCAATCGATTTGACACCTGGTGTTTCCACGCGAGCCACTTCAACTTCAGTCACAACACGATTGCTTGGTTTGTACTCGTTGGTTGCCATTTCCAAGTTAGCTGCATAGCTTGATTCACTTGAGTAGGCAATTGTATCTTCACCAGAAACCATCCATTTGAGCAATTCTGCCTTGATTTCTTCTTGCACTTCTGCAGGAATCTCGTCAAATGATGCGACAGACTTATCTAAAACTACCCAACGGTCAAGATCTGTACGAGCAGGTGTGATGGCCATAAATTCTTGGCTATCCTTACCACCCATAGCTCCACCGTCACCGATGATGGCTTTAAAGTCCAAACCACTACGAGTGAAGATACGCTCATAGGCTGCCTTGTACTCATCATAAGTTACATCCAAGCTATCGTAGTTAGCGTGGAAGCTATAACCATCTTTCATGATGAATTCACGCGTACGAAGAAGTCCATTACGTGGACGTTTTTCATCACGATACTTAGGCTGGATTTGATACAAGTTCAAAGGTAATTGCTTGTAAGACTTGACAGAATCACGGACAATAGCTGTGAAAGTTTCTTCGTGAGTTGGACCCAAGATAAAGTCTGACTTCTCACGGTTTTTCAATTTGTACAAGTCCTCACCGTAGGTTTCATAACGGCCAGATTCACGCCAAAGATCTGCACTAAGAAGGGCTGGAGCCAACATCTCAACCGCACCAATCTTGTCAAACTCTTGACGCATGATCTTCTTAGCTTTTTCGATAACACGGTTAGCAAGTGGTAGGTATGAGTAAACACCTGCTGATACTTGACGAACATAACCAGCACGCAACATAAGGGCGTGACTGATAACTTGAGCATCGCTTGGCATTTCGCGAAGCGTTGGGATAAGCATTTTACTTTGTTTCATAATGACTCCTCTATTTCTTAAAAGAAGGTACGCATGATGTCGTTCCATGTCACGGCGAGCATCAAGACGACCATAATGACAACTCCAACCAGAGTGACATAGGTTTCAATTTCTTGTTTTAGTGGTTTGCGACGAATAGCTTCGATGATATTAAGCACGATTTTTCCACCGTCGAGCGCAGGAATCGGAATCAGATTGAAAATCCCGATATTGATGGAAATCATAGCCAAGAAGTACAAGACATTTTCCAGTCCGTTCTTGGCAGCATCGCTACTTGCCTTAAAGATAGCAACGGGACCGCCTAGTTTATTCA
The DNA here is from genome assembly GCF_001075875.1 of Streptococcus oralis. Lineage (GTDB taxonomy): Bacteria > Bacillota > Bacilli > Lactobacillales > Streptococcaceae > Streptococcus > Streptococcus oralis_I. The sequence goes on along the minus strand of NZ_JUOS01000027.1, from coordinate 41,282 downwards.
AATCTGGTTGGAAGATCAAGCTTTTCAAAGCATTGAGGATGCGCAAAGCTGAATCAGCTGCAGTTGTAAATCCACCCATAAACATAGACCAAATATCAGATTTGAGTCTGGGTTGAACACCCAAGATATAGCGCCCTTGGCTTTCTTCAGGTGTCACACTCACTTGTTTTTCAGTTCCATTTTCAGAGACTGTCACATCCAAAACGGGCGCTGTTTTGTCCTTGGTTTCTGCATCAACCGCCTGGATCAAGTCTGACCAGTTTGAAATCTCATAACTTCCAACCTTAGTGATTTGGGCCGTATTTTCAACTCCAACCTTAGCCAAAGCGCTATCTGGAATAATACTGAAATTGTTCGTTTGCGTATCACGAACGCCACCTTGCATAAAAATCAAAATCCAGAAGACGATAACTCCTAAGATAAAGTTATTCATAGGACCAGCAAAGTTGGTAATCAATTTGCCCCAGACAGTCGCATTCTGATATTGGACGTCTAAGGGAGCGATACGAACTTCCGTTCCATCAGCTTCCACAATGGTCGCATCATGATCTACTGAGAAAGTCTTTTCCTCTTCTAAGACCAAGCCTCTAATAAAGAGTTTATCCTCAAAATCAAACTGAGTGACCTGCATAGGCAGAGCTGTCTGGTCAACCTTTTTACCAGAGAGATTGATGCGTTTGACCTTACCATCCGCTGCCAATGTTAGGCTTGCAGGAGTTCCAGTCTTAATTTCTGTCGTATCTTCACCCCAACCTGCCATCCGAACGTAACCACCAAGTGGCAGGAGACGAATGGTATAAGCAGTTCCATCTTTTCCGATGTGGGCAAAGATTTTGGGACCCATACCGATGGCAAACTCACGAACCAAAATTCCAGATTTCTTAGCAAAGTAAAAATGTCCGAATTCGTGAACCACTACGATAATCCCAAAGACCAGGATAAATGTTAGTAATCCTATCATTTAATTTCTATTTACCTTTCCTTAAAATAAGCCAAAGAGGTGCATAATAGGGAAGACAGCCAGCATGCAATCAAAACGATCCAATACCCCACCATGACCTGGGATAAACTTACCTGAGTCTTTGACACCAAAGTGACGTTTCATTGCACTTTCAATCAAATCACCCAACTGACCAGCTATACTAAAGAAAATAGCAAAGACCATCATTTTGTAAATCCCATAAGGTAAAGCAACGGTACTATCAACTAGCATAAAAATCAAAGTCACTAGCATAGCAGCCAAGATACCTCCCATAGCACCCTCTATGGTCTTGTTAGGGGAAACTCTCGGAGCTAGTTTTCTCTTACCAAACTTCATTCCTACTAGATAGGCTCCACTATCGGTTGCCCAGACCATACACAGTCCCAAAAGCGCCTTATCCAAACCTGCAATACGAGCATCGACCAAAGCATTAAAGCCAAAACCAACATAAAAACTCATGGCAATCGGAAAAACAGCATCCTCAATAGTATAGTTCTTGCTGAAGACTGTTGCCCCTAGTAAAATCAGTATCACGACACTATAAGCAACAACGTTCCCATCCACAGGCAAAAACTTCAGGTAGTTTTCCAAAGGAATAGTCAGAAAAAAGGTTGCTAGTAAAGTCAAGAGTCCTTCAGGCGTCATGGTATTTAAACCCTTCATGCGCAGTAACTCATGTACTCCCAACATAGCCACAATCCCCATGGCAATCTGGAGCCATAAGCCACCAATCGCCAAGATTGGGATAAAGATAGCCAAGGCCAAGATAGCAAAAAGGGTTCTCTTTTGTAAATCCTGTATCATAATATCTCCTAAACTCCTCCAAAACGACGGTTGCGACGATTGTACTCGATGATAGCTTCTTTCAAGGCTTCCTCATCAAAGTCAGGCCACAAGACATCCGTGAAATAGAGCTCGCTATAAGCAGCCTGCCATGGCAAGAAATTACTCAAACGAAGTTCACCGCTGGTCCGAATAATCAAGTCAGGATCACGCAATACTTTTGGCAAATGACCCGTAAAGAGATATTCCCCAATCAACTCCTCGGTGATATCACCAGGATTGATCTTAGCATCTAAAACATCCTGTGCAATCAACTTGACCGCTTGTGTAATCTCAGCTCGTCCACCATAATTAAGGGCAAAATTAAGAATCAATCCTGTATTTAACTTAGTCAGCTCTTCTGCCTTTTTAAGAGCATCAAAAGTCTGCTTCGGCAAACGATCAGTCTCCCCAATCATTTGAATTTTCATGTTCTTCTGATGCAATTCAGGAACAAACTTATCATAGAATTCAACTGGCAGGTTCATGATAAATTTGACTTCCTGATCTGGACGGGTCCAGTTTTCAGTTGAAAAGGCATAGACTGTCAAGGCTTTGACGCCCATATCACTAGCAGCAATAGCTACCGTTCTCAAAGCATCCATCCCAGCCTTATGCCCAAAGACACGCGGCTGCATCCGTTTTTTAGCCCAACGGCCATTCCCATCCATGATAACACCGATGTGGTCTGGCACCATTGTGGGAGCTTCTGTTGCTTTATCTTTTTTTAAAAATCCAAACATGATTGTATCCCTATTCAAAAATCTATCGTTTCATTATACCATATTTTTCAATTTTCTTCTATTATCGTCTATCATTCTACGGTGAAATTTCCCATATATCTCCTATATTTCCAGTATATCAAGCCTTGCATTTCCTAAAGAAAGTTGATACAATAAAACCATAGAGATTCGATCCTTGTTCAGCCACAGGGATTTTTTATTGAAAGGATTTTATCATGTCAAAGACACTCCAACGTAAAAAACAATTGAGAAACAACCTACGTCGCTCAGGTGCATTTTCAAGCACTGTAAACAAGGTTGTCGAAGAAACAAAAAAAGTTGTAAAACATGCTGAAAAAGCAGCAAGCGATGCAGGTAAAGCTGTCTCTAAAAAGGTTGAAAAAACTGTAGAAGCAACCAAAGAGCAAGCTCAAAAAGTTGCTACTTCTGTAGAAGATTTCGCAGCTAACCTAGGGGGACTTTCAGTTGACCGCGCTAAGACTTTCTACGATGAAGGTATCAAGTCTGCTGCTGACTTCAAAAACTGGACAGAAAAAGAACTCCTTGCCTTGAAGGGAATCGGTCCAGCTACTATCAAGAAATTAAAAGAAAACGGCATCAAGTTCAAGTAATCTTTCTTGTTCCTTGCTTTTCCGTCAAAAACTTGTTAAAATAAAGCCATTAGAGGTGTTTTGAGTCCCACATTTTACAGAAAGTGGCGGTGCTGAGAAGTCCACAAATGTGTCAAAACTGGTTGCTAATGGATGAAATTAAAAATTGAAATATAAATCTTTTTGTTTCCTTTTAGGACTAGACAGCGAGTTGCAGGCTGTACTCAAGTACGGCAAGACGAGCTAACGACGTCATAAAAGAGAAACAAGAAGATTAAAGTTGCGGGCATCTGCCCGAAATTGGGTGGTACCGCGGATTAACACATTCGTCCCTGTCAGATTGATGGCAGGGGCGATTTTTATTTTAGACCCCTAGCCAAAGGAGGTTGTCATGAAACAATCTTTTAACACCAGCAAGCTCTACTATGGTTTTCCTATCTTCATCTTGGGATATCAGGACAAGAACTTTGGGCACAATATCACGACCTGCAGTTCCTCTTATAGCCTGGGAGATTGGCTGGTCATCGGTGTTGGCGCTGAGGAAAATGCGGCTGACCAGATTAAGCATTATCAACAGTTTACCGTAAACATCCCTGATGAAAACTTCATGCTCGAAATGGAGCAGGCTGGTTTTATCAGCCATCGGGAAAAGTTAAAACGCCTAGGGCTTGACTACGAAATTTCTGTACGGACTCAGGCCCCGATTTTAGAGGCATGTCCAGTCGTATTGGACTGTCAGGTGGATCGGATTATCGAGGAAGATGGCATCTGCCATATCTTTGCCAAGATTCTCGAGCGACTGGCTGATCCAGAGCTCTTGGACGATAAAGAGCATTTTAAAAATGACCGCTTTGCCCCAACTTACTTTATGGGGGACGGTCATCAACGCGTTTACCGTTATCTGGATGACCGAGTCGATCCCATGGGAAGCTTCATCAAAAAAGCGAGGAAGAATAATGACAAGAGCTGAACTGCCAGAACAAATCGAAACGGAGCGTCTGGTCTTACGAGTCCGTACCGTGGCGGATGCCGAGGTTATCTTTGACTATGCTAGTCGTCCAGAGGTTTCTTACCCAGCAGGCTTCCCACCCGTCAAGAGCTTGGAAGATGAGATTTATTATCTAGAGCATATCCTTCCTGAGCGCAACAAAAAAGAAAATCTCCCAGCTGGCTATGGGATTGTGGTCAAAGGGACTGATAAGATTATTGGGTCTGTCGATTTCCCCCGTCGTTACGAAGACGATGTACTGGAGATTGGCTATATCTTGCACCCATACTATTGGGGGCACGGTTATGTTCCCGAAGCAGCGCGTGCCTTGATTGATCTGGCTTTTAAAGAATTGGGTCTTCACAAGATTGAGCTGACTTGTTTTGGCTATAATGTCCAAAGTCAACGTGTCGCTGAGAAGCTTGGTTTCACCCTCGAAGCTCGCATCCGAGACAGAAAGGATGCTCAAGGAAACCGCTGTGACAGTCTCATATATGGCTTGCTGAAGAGTGAATGGGAGGTAATTTGATGCATCTTTTCATCATTGGGGCTCCGGCTTCTGGGAAAATGACGATTGGTCAAGAGTTATCTCGACTGACAGATGCTACCCTCTTTTATAACCATCAAGCCATCGATTTTGCACTAGAAATCTATCAGGACTTTACAGAGGAAATGTGGGAATTTGTTCGTGGAATCACCTTTTCTTTCCTTGGAGCAAGTGCAAGAAATCAGCGATCAGTAATTTTAACTGACGTAATTGATTTTTCAAATCAGTACCAGCTGATGTATTTAAAGCAAATTCAGGATTTATTGGATAACTTTCATCAAGAGATTCTGTTTGTTGAATTGGAAACAAGTCTTGAAGAGCGTTTACGTCGAAATCGAACGGAGAACCGGTTGAAGCACAAGCCCTTGAAACGGCATATTGAGATATCTGAAAGAGAAATTTTAGAGACCGCTGAAACACTTCAATTAAATTTCCAACATCAACCGAATGAGTTGCACCACTACCTTAAAATAAATAATACGAATCTGTCTGCAGAAGAAGCTGCTAAGCAGATTCAAGAAAAAATGAAAACAATAGAGAAAGGACACACACATGTCTAAAGAACTTTCACCTAAATACAATCCAGCCGAGGTTGAGGCTGGTCGTTACCAAAAATGGCTTGACGCTGATGTTTTCAAGCCTTCAGGAGATCAAAAGGCTAAGCCTTATTCAATCGTGATTCCACCACCAAACGTAACTGGTAAACTTCACCTTGGTCACGCTTGGGATACGACTTTGCAGGATATCATCATCCGTCAAAAACGAATGCAAGGTTTTGACACCCTTTGGCTTCCAGGTATGGACCACGCGGGGATTGCCACTCAGGCTAAGGTTGAGGAGCGCTTGCGTGGTGAGGGTATTAGCCGTTATGACCTGGGTCGTGAAAAATTCCTCGATAAGGTTTGGGAATGGAAAGACGAATATGCCACTACCATCAAGGAACAATGGGGCAAGATGGGGCTCTCTGTAGACTACTCTCGTGAGCGTTTCACCCTTGACGAAGGTTTGTCAAAAGCCGTTCGCAAGGTCTTTGTGGACCTTTACAAGAAAGGCTGGATCTACCGTGGTGAGTTTATCATCAACTGGGATCCAGCAGCTCGCACAGCCCTTTCTGATATCGAAGTTATCCACAAGGACGTCGAAGGTGCCTTCTACCACATGAACTACATGCTAGAAGACGGCTCACGCGCCCTTGAAGTTGCCACTACTCGTCCTGAGACTATGTTTGGGGACGTTGCCGTTGCGGTCAATCCAGAAGACCCACGCTACAAGGACTTGATCGGTAAAAATGTCGTCCTTCCAATCGCTAATAAATCAATTCCAATCGTTGGAGATGAGCACGCTGATCCTGAGTTTGGTACTGGTGTCGTGAAAATCACACCTGCCCATGATCCAAACGACTTCTTGGTTGGTCAACGCCACAACTTGCCACAAGTCAACGTCATGAACGACGACGGAACCATGAACGAGCTTACCTTCGAATTTGCAGGTATGGACCGTTTTGAAGCTCGTAAGGCAGTCGTTGCTAAGCTAGAAGAAATCGGTGCTCTTGTTAAAATCGAAAAACGTGTTCACAGTGTTGGTCACTCAGAACGTACAGGTGTTGTAGTTGAGCCACGCTTGTCTACGCAATGGTTCGTGAAGATGGACCAATTAGCTAAAAATGCCATTGCCAACCAAGATACAGAAGACAAGGTAGAATTCTACCCACCTCGTTTCAACGATACCTTCCTCCAATGGATGGAAAATGTCCACGACTGGGTCATCTCTCGTCAGCTCTGGTGGGGTCACCAAATCCCTGCTTGGTATAATGCTGAGGGTGAAATGTACGTCGGTGAAGAAGCCCCAGAAGGTGACGGATGGACTCAGGACGAAGACGTCTTAGACACTTGGTTCAGTTCTGCCCTTTGGCCATTCTCAACCATGGGCTGGCCGGATGTCGACTCAGAAGACTTCAAACGTTACTTCCCAACTTCAACCTTGGTAACAGGTTACGACATTATCTTCTTCTGGGTATCTCGTATGATCTTCCAATCATTGGAATTCACTGGTCGTCAACCATTCCAAAACGTCCTGATCCACGGCCTTATCCGTGATGAGCAAGGACGCAAGATGTCTAAGTCACTCGGTAACGGGATTGACCCAATGGATGTCATCGAGAAATACGGTGCGGATGCCCTTCGTTGGTTCCTTTCAAACGGTTCTGCACCAGGTCAAGACGTGCGCTTCTCTTACGAGAAAATGGATGCATCATGGAACTTCATTAACAAGATCTGGAACATCTCTCGTTACATTCTCATGAACAATGAAGGATTGACTCTTGAGCAAGCAACTGCCAATGTGGAAAAAGTTGTTAACAAAGAAGCTGGAAATGTCACAGACCGCTGGATTCTCCACAACCTCAATGAAACGATTGGAAAAGTCACTGAAAACTTTGACAAGTTTGAGTTTGGTGTTGCAGGTCATATCCTCTACAACTTCATCTGGGATGAGTTTGCGGACTGGTACGTTGAGTTGACCAAGGAAGTGCTTTATAGCGACAACGAAGAAGAGAAAGTCATTACACGTTCTGTTCTCCTTTATACTTTGGACAAGATCCTTCGTCTCCTCCACCCAATCATGCCATTCGTGACAGAGGAAATCTTTGGACAAATCTCAGAAGGCTCTATCGTTACAGCAGAATACCCAACTGTTAACCCAGCTTTTGAAGACCTTGCAGCTCATACTGGTGTAGAAAGCCTCAAAGACTTGATCCGTGCTGTTCGTAATGCGCGTGCGGAAGTAAACGTAGCACCAAGCAAGCCTATCACCATCCTTGTTAAGACAAGCGATAGCGACTTGGAAGCCTTCTTTAACAGCAATGTCAACTACATCAAACGCTTCACAAATCCAGAACACTTGGAAATCGCATCAAACATCCCTGCACCTGAACTCGCTATGTCAAGCGTCATCACAGGAGCAGAAATCTACTTGCCTCTCGCAGACCTCCTCAATGTCGAAGAAGAGCTCGCTCGTCTTGACAAGGAACTGGCTAAATGGCAAAAAGAACTGGATATGGTTGGTAAGAAGCTCTCTAACGAACGCTTCGTAGCCAACGCCAAACCAAAAGTCGTCCAAAAAGAACGCGACAAACAAGCCGACTACCAAGCCAAATACGACGCGACCGTCGCACGTATTGATGAGATGAAGAAGTTGGTGAAATAAAACAATATGTACTTAATAGACAATTTATACCTCTGCTCTGCTTTTTTACGTAGTTTATGATAAAATGATGGTGAAAGTCCTATTTTAAAAGGAGATAATACATGAAGCTAATAATAGATAATATAGGGAACGTTGAACATGCAGAAATTGAAATAAAAGGAATTACAACTATTGCCGGGTATAATGGGACCGGAAAGAGTACAATTAGCCGTTCTTTATTTTCGATATTTAGTGCTAACTATGATGTAATTAATAAAATTTCTAGCGATAGAACTAAATCAATTAATCGAATTTTGTCAAATTATTTATCAGATGTTGAGGTGAATTGGGAAACTTCTTCTGCAAGAGGACAAGTTAGAAGAAGAATAGCCCCAAGACGTATTTTTAGTGAATTAATAAAAACAATTTCAAAAAATTTATTACTTATTATTGATGAAAATATTGGTGAACTTTATAGTAATACTATAAAAAATAGTATTACCAATTCAATAATTGAGTTTAATGAAGATAATGTTAGATATCAGATTTCGAACATTGAAGATTTAGACTTAGATGTTATTTCTAAAAGCATTGAAGGAGTATTATCTCAGTCGGATCAATCTATTTCTAATCAAATTTTGACAAAGCATTTGAAAGATGAATTTAATAATCAAATAAATAATATATATGATTCAGTAACGGGAATGATTTCCTTACAAATAAAAGAGGAAAAAATAAATGTTGAAATTAATCAAAATATAGCTTCTTCAGATAAATTGATAAATTTTAAAACAGATGTGGTTTATATTGATGATGCAGCTGCTATAGTTGATAATTTTTATTTGAATAATTTTTGGTTTGAAATTAATTCAAAATTGGATCATAATTCTCACTTGATAGAACAAATGAATGACAAAAGTTATGATACATATACATTACGAGCTAGAACAACAGATAGATTAAACTTAGTGTTTAGGAATATTAACAACCTATTGAGAACAGAGTCTGTAAATAGTTCAGAAGATGAGGAGGATGAAAAAAAACTTAACATAGTTAATTATTCTTCGGGTATGAAAACTTTTTACTTAATTAAATCTCTTTTGGAAAAAGGAGTAATTAGAGAAAATGGAACACTGATATTAGATGAACCTGAAGTTCATTTACATCCCGAGTGGCAATTAAACTTTGCTGAAATTATCGTATTACTCCAGAAGGAATTTGGATTGCATATTCTTATCAACACTCATAGTCCTTATTTAGTTGAAGCAATTGACATATTTAGTAAGAAAAATGGTATAAATAATTCTGTTAAGTATTATCTTGCAAAAAATGATATTAAAGATGTTACCGAATCAATTGATGAAATTTATGAGCAAATGTATGTTCCTTTAAATCGCCTTGAGGAGTTGGCGGAGGATTTTGATGATGAGTAAAAAAATTAGCTGTATATTGCATGATTTCAACAATAGATTTTCTGAATGTCGTAGCGACATTAAAACTTGCTCATATGATTCTCATTCTAAGCATTATTTTGTAAACTCTGAGTATACTTGTTATAATTTTGATAAGATTTCAGAAGTTATTTTTAAAGAACATAGCTTTGAAAAATGGCAATCTGTAGATACAATTCTACCTCTTCTTCCTGTAGATGTTGATAGTAAATTATATTTAATAGAGTTTAAGAATTCAAAAGATACTCCATATGCTGTTGTTAGAGCTAAAATATTATCGAGTTTGTTTCTATTAGAAAATTTTTATGATTTACAAAAAGATGATTATAAAAGAATAGTGACAGTTACTGTAGTTAAATCACGAAAAAGAAAAAAATATTTAGAAAATATTAGACAACATCAGGCAAAAAGAAGTGGTGAATCACTTTATAAAGTTGAAAATTTTAGGGCTTTAGAAGAGTTTTACGGAATTGAATCTTTTAAATATACCCCTGAAAAATTTATAGAATTTATAGAGAATAATAGCTTAGTCAGTTAGAATTTAAATATTAAAATTTTATAGCTTTATATTTTAGAAAGCAGGTTACTACATGACAAATTCTGTAAGTTCGAACCGACCTGAGAAGTACAACATTGCAGCTTTCTTCTCAGGTGTTGGGGGAATTGAGTTGGGATTTGAACAGACCAACGAGTTCAGAGTGGTGTATGCTAATGAATTTGATAAGTATGCGCGTCAGACTTATCAGTTAAACCATCCAGATACCTATTTGGATGGTCGTGATATTCACGATGTTCAGCCAGAGGATATTCCAGCTGAGCGCGTGGATGTGATTATGGGAGGTTTCCCTTGTCAGGCCTTTAGTATTGCAGGTTATCGCAAGGGCTTTGATGATGATCGTGGGGATCTTTTCTTTGAATTGCTTCGCATGATTGAGGGATGCAAACCTCGAGCTATTTTCATCGAAAATGTCAAAAACATGGTCGGTCATGACCACGGAAACACCTTCAAGGTTATTCGTGAAGCCTTGACTGAAAACAACTACTTTATCAAGTGGAAAGTTCTCAACGGGAAAGACTATGGAAATATCCCACAAAACCGTGAGCGGATCTACATTGTTGGCTTTGATACCAAGGCAGCTTATGACTTGTTTGAGTTCCCAGAGGAAATCAAGCTGACAACGACTCTTCAAGATGTGATTAACTTTGGTGATAAGCTAGATGAGGTCTACTACTACCGTGAAGGCAAGCAGAATTTCTATGATCAGTTGAAGTTTGAGGTGACCAGTCAGGATACGGTTTACCAATGGCGCCGTCAATATGTCCGTGAAAATAAAAACGGAGTTGTCCCTACCCTAACAGCAAATATGGGAACAGGCGGCCACAACGTTCCATTGATTTTGACAGACAGCGGTGAGATTCGTAAGCTGACACCGAAAGAAACTTTTAACGTTCAGGGATACCCTAAATCCTTTAAAATACCAGAAGGGGTTTCTAATGGTCAGCTCTATAAACAAGCTGGAAACAGCGTGGTTGTTCCTGTTATTAAACGCATCGCGGAGAATGTTGCCAAGGCCTTAAACGAAAGCCAAGGTCAATCTCAACTTGACCGCTCAGGAAAATTTGCCATTATCTACACCAAGATGAACGGCCAGTTTGAAGGGCAATCCTATGTCAAGGATTTTGTGGATAGCTATGACCAGGCTCTTAAAAAAATCAAGTCTTATGACGATGGTTTAGCCGTTTTATCAGACGAAGAGTATTTGAGACTTGTAAAAAAACAAGGCAAACTCGAATTTTACAGTATAAATTAACGAATATATAAGAGGATTAGTGAAAAACTAATCTTCTTTTGATATACTGAAAATAGAAAAGAGGGTGCTTATGTGGGAACATCTAAAGTCTGAACAAAAAGAAAAATACAAAACCTTAATTACCAACTTCGCTAGCTTGAGCCAAGCTTTCTCTCAAAAGGCAGAATCCGAAGACGAGGGACAAACAGAACATTCTGTCGCTCCTATCGTCAACTCCAAGTTTCAGGAGACTGTTTTTCAAAAAGCTTTTAATGCCGTAGGGGAAGATATCGCCAATACTTCCTATGATGCTTCCGTCATTGTGGATGAAAATCATAAATACTTAGTGGGTATCAAGTCTTTTGGGATTAATTCTGGAGACCAAAAAATTGCCCAGTTCAAGAAAGATTCTCAATCTTGGACAGACTTGTTGGGTGATATTAAGTTCCATGCCGATATTTCAGCTGATAAAGAAGCTGCAGACAAGGAAAACTATCAGCGCTATGAAGAGTTGGCACGAAAGATTGCGATCTTAAGAAATCAGAGAATCGAATCCTCTAAGGCGCAAATCAAGGGATTTAGCTCAGACTCGGTCAATGTTGAAGCTGTTTACCACGTCTTGATGCCAACCCCAAAAGGAGAAAATCCTAAGATTTTTGTTGGTGAAACATCTTATTTACCAGTTGATATTGATAATCTGGTCATTGAAGGGTCAACTACCAAAAACAATCCAACTAATTTTCAATTTACGGATGGGCAACACCACTACAAGTACACGGCAGCTGACAGCCAGCTCCATATGACTTTTAACAATAAAGACATTGTGGTAGATACTTGGAACGTTCATTATATTGAAGATCCTTTTTCTCTCTTTGAAAATCTTCATTTACTGACCGCTGAAAAGGAACAATCCGATATCCTAGAAACAGTATCTTGGGTTATCACAGACAAACATGGAAATGTGGAAGAAAACTCTGGTTTCAATGCCTTTAACGGTGCTTCAAAACTAGCTAAGAAAGACCGCTTGCCACGGATTCTAAAGATTCAGGATAAATTTAAGGACGGTCTGGCTCCAGAAGAACTAGCTTTTGTGACCTTCTCTTTAGAAGAAATCCTCTTGAAAAAGTGGACTAGTAAGGAAGAGAAAGATCAGATGAAGGCTATTCGTGAGGACTTAATTCACTTTGTCCACAATACTGGCAATAAAAAACTCATCAAAGAGATTGAACAACTCGTCTATCGTCCAGTCAGTGAAGTTTATATTCCTCTGCCTGACTCCAAGAACTTCCATGATAAAAGACCAGACTTCTTTGGTCCTGGATTTGGAACTTTTGAACCTGGCACTAAAAAACTAGCTCTATCCAAAGAAGAAAGAACCTTTAAGCTACGATTTTTACCTTCTGGAGATGTCATTAATGCCTATATCAACCAAGAAGCTGGTAAGGCGATTCAGTCAACTGATAAGCAAGAAATTCTTGGAAATTGGATCTTGCGTGGTGTATTCCAGTTGCAGGAACGAGAAGTCTTGACAGGTCAACGACTCAATGAGCTGGAAATCAACGGTATTCGATTGACCAAATTTAAAAATGGTGAAATCGGGATTGAATTCATCTGGATTGACACTGAAAATCCACCAAGCGATGCCATCGGTTGGGTAGCCAAATAGACTTGAATAATACAAAAAAATCTCTTAGATCATTTCTAAGAGATTTTTACTTACTTATCGCCCCTCACAACCAGCCTTCTTCTTCGGCAGTTTTGGCTGCTTCGGTTCGGTTGCTAGCGTTTAGTTTGGAGAGGATATTAGTCATGTAATTACGGACCGTGCCGTTTGAGAGGTAGAGCTTATCCGCAATTTCTTGGTTGGAGAGCCCCTGTGCAACTCCATGCAAAACAGCGACTTCTTGCTCGGTCAAGGGATTGGGATGGGTCATCATGACTTCCATCAGCTCTGGAGAATATTCCTTGCGTCCCTCTAACACCGTATGCAGGGTTTGCATGAGTTCGGCGATGCTTCGCTCTTTCAAGACATAGGCGTCGACTCCTGCTTTGACCGCTCGTTCAAAATAGCCTGGACGTTTAAAGGTTGTAACGATAACCACCTTTGTTTCAGGCACTTCTTGTTTGATCCACTCGAGCGCTTCTAGTCCCGTCTTGACTGGCATTTCGACGTCAAGGATGGCAATATCTACTGCTTCTTTCCCCAAAACCTCGATAGCGTCGGCTCCATTTTTCGCCTGCAAGACATCCTCCACATCTGGTTGAAAGCTCAAGAGTTGACACATGGCGTCTCTGAGCATACTTTGATCTTCTGCGACTAATACTTTCATCTACTTTCTCTCCTTATAAGGCAGATGCACGCGCACCTCTGTGGGATCTTTCAAACTGACCAGCTCTACTTGACCTGAGAAGGCTGCCGCACGGTCACGGACTGTATGGAGTTCATTCCCTTTTACAGTTGCAAATCCTTTCCCGTCATCTCTAACTGTCAGGACCAATTCCTGATCTGTACGTTCCATTTTTAGATAGGCTTTTTTAGCTCTGGCATGCTTGATGATATTGGTCACCAGTTCTAACAAAATCATAGCAGCTGTCGACTCCACATCCTGGGTCAAGCTAGCCTTGTCCAACTGATTATCAACCTCAACCTCAATCCCAGCAATCTCCAGCATCTTCTTAACAGTCTCAAGCTCTGAAGCTAGGGTCCGTGATTTCAGATTTTCCACGATAGTTCGCACTTCATTCATGGAATCCTTGCTGATCTGGTGAATTTCTTTTAATTCCTTTTCCACCTGTGGATAAGCCTCCATCTGAAATAACTGCAAGGCCAAATCTGTCTTGACACTCAGCATAGCAAAGGTATGTCCCAGACTATCATGCAAATCCTGACCGATACGACTACGTTCATTTTCAGCAAGCAATAGATTTATCTGGGCATTTTGCTTGGCCTGAGCTTCTTTCAAATCCTCCACAATACGAATCCGAACCAAGCCCAATGTCATCAAATCCACAAAAGTAAGAATTCCAAGCTCAAAGGCTACAGCCTCAGTTTCGACAGACTGAAACATCATGAGTTGTCCAACAACAAGAACTTGAGCAAGGAGAAAAGTCCAGACATGAAGTGAACGTAGGCTACGCACTCTAAAATGATAAATTAAGAGATTGGAAAGGAAAAAGAAGAACCAGATATAATTTACAGCAACAAAGGCAGTATTCCCAACTACATAGACCAGCATGATGCCCCAATATAGCCAAGATAGGCGCTGGCTCTTAGTTGTTAAAACACCCAAATACGCCACTACAAATAGAATATCAGTCAATAAATGCCAGACAGGAAGCCACCCAGTCACTACAGGTAGGATGGGGAAAATCATAAAAATTAAACTGACCCAGAACATATAATGTATGCTTTTCAGTCTTTCAAGCATTAAGCATTCTCCTTATGACCTTGAAGGTAAATGGTCAAACCAAACAAAACAGCTGAAAAAACAAGTAGATAAATTGTGGCTGATAGATTGATGCCACCCTCATTTAAGAAGGTCTTGATCAATTCCATCAACTGATAGCTTGGTAGGCGCTTCCCGATTGCTTGCATCCAGTCTGGAAATAAAGAGACAGGCATCCAGAGTCCGCCTAAAACAGCCAAGCCAAAGTAAAGAAGATTGCCCACGACAGACATCAGCTGACTGGACGGTAAGAGAGTCAAGGTCAATCCAAGTGCTACAAAGGCAACACTTCCTACTATCAGCAAGAACGCAGCCCCAATCCAGCTTCCTAAAGGCATATCCACACCTCTGACCAAGTGTCCAACTGAGAAAACAACCAGGATTGAGACCAAATAATCAACCATCATACTTGTTATCTTTGATAAATAATATTCTACCATATTTACAGGAGTATGGCGTAATGTTTTCTGCCAGTTGTTGATTTTATCGGTATGTAAAACAGCTGGGAATGAAAACATTGCTGTTGACATCATGGAAAAGGCTGTCATGGAGATGAGGTAATCACGCATAAAATTAGCTGGTCCACCAGGTGTGTCCTGGTACATGCCTGAAAAGAATAAATAGAATGCTGTCGGCATCCCTACGGATAATAGATAATAGACTAATTGTCGTTTGGTCAATAGAAATTCTATCTTATTTAGTGCGATCCATCGTTTCATCTTAGTCATCTCCCTTTTGTGTTTCTTCAAAGATTGTATCTAGCAAACTACGATTATTGACTTCAATTTCTTGAATCCTACATCCTGCTCGGACTAACAGTTTCCAGAAATCATCCGCTTCACGTGTAACTACTTGCAAAGCATCTTGTTTTTGTGACCAGTTTTCAACCAAGTTTGACTGCTCAACGACTTCCTTGAATGCTAGAGGAAGGATAAAGTGCTTTTCAATCTCCTCACTGCGCATGGCTAGAGGTGTTGTATCGCGAATCAACTCTCCCTTATTCAAGACCAAGATTCGGTCCGCTGTATGCTCTACCTCTTCGATATAATGGGACGAATAGAGAATGGTGACTCCTTGGGATTTTAGGTCCTGGACAATTTCCCAAAAACGTTGACGGGTTGAAGTATCCATGGCAGCAGTTGGTTCATCTAAAAAGACTAGCTTTGGTCGTCCAATCAAGGTCAAGACAAAAGAGAAGAGACGCTTTTGCCCACCTGACAATTTTTCTGCGAATTGTTCTTTTTGTTGCTTGTCAAACTGCAATAGTTGATCGATTTCCTGGTTGCTCAAGGGATTTGGGTAAATACTTTGAAAAAAAGCAATTAACTCTTTGACCTTTAATTTCTGAACGATTACATTTTCTTGAGGGAGGTAGGATCTTGTGTAGTCTAACTTAGAGCTCGTCACTGGCAAGCCTTGGATGGATACTTGACCGCTGGTGACCAGTTTATCTCCTAGCAAACAGTCCAAGAGTGTGGTCTTCCCAGCACCATTTGGCCCAATCAATGCGACGCATTCACCTTCAGCTACCTCAAAGGAAATACCCTTCAAAATAGCCTTGCCCTTGATGTTTTTATTTAGGCTTTCTACCTTAATCATGTTCATGGTATTCTCCTTTCAGCCACTCCTTTCCCATCGGAAAGGCGATAAAAATCATAAATCCTAATCCCCAGGCACCGCGAATGGCTTGGTGAAGGAAGGCTTGATCAAACCAACCAGTAAACATTTCTACCAACCATACCACTAGTGACAGTCCAATAAAAAGAAAGAGAATCGCTTTTTTCATTTTTCAAACTCCTTTTTCACATCTGAGACCAATTTCAAGCTTTCTCGTATCAACCAAGACATGATTCCAAAGCTTGCAAACAACTCCCAAGGAAAATGATAGAAGCCTTCATCCAATCCTGAAAACATGAGATAAGTCATGACTCCTGCTGCTACTAAACTCATTGCGACAATTACTTTATGTTTCATTTTTTTCTTCCTCCATTTGATACATCTAGTATAATTCTTTGAAGGTAGAATCACTAGAAGCTTCTGTCATGAGGAGATATGACAAATGTCATTAAAAATGATGGAACAGAAATTACTAGATTGGATTGATTTTCTAGCACCAATCAGCTACTGGGTCCAAAACTCATTGCAAACCAAAAAGATCGGGAATCTTTTCCCGACCTCTTTCGTTTTCTATTTCATTCTTATTCCACACTGAAAAGATATGGATACACTGGTTGTTGACCTTGGTGGATTTCTACTTCAACATCTTCGAATTCTTCTGCGATTTCTTGGGCGATTTGGTTAGCCAATTCTTCACTTCCATCTTCACCGATATAGAAGGTTACGATTTCACTGTCTTCATCCAACATATGTTTCAAAGTTTCAGTCAAGGTTTGGTGCATGTCAGGGTTTGATACGAGGATCTTACCATCTACCATACCCAGATTGTCATTTTCATGGATTTCCAAACCATCGATAGTCGTGTCACGAACGGCTGTTGTTACACTACCGCTGACCACATCACCAAGGGCTGCAGTCATGCGTTCTTTATTTTCTTCGATAGACTTACTTGGATCGAAGGCAAGAAGACTAGTCAATCCTTGAGGAAGGGTACGTGCTTCTACCACAACAGCTGGTTGTTCCAATACTTCTGCAGCAGATTGAGCTGCCATAAAGATGTTTTTGTTGTTCGGCAAGAAGATGATGTTGCGAGCATTCACTTGCTCTACAGCCTTGATAAAGTCTTCTGTCGAAGGGTTCATGGTTTGTCCACCTTCGATAACATAGTCCACACCTTGAGCACGGAAGATGTCTGCCAAACCTTGTCCAGCTACCACTGCGATAAGAGCATATTCTTTTTCTTCAGCTGGTTTGCTGACTTGAGCTGCTTCTTTTTCCACTTGTGCTTCGTGTTGGTTACGCATGTTATCGACTTTAACCTTAACCAAGCTACCATACTTGAGTCCTTCTTGCATGACAAGACCTGGATCTTCTGTATGGACGTGAACTTTAACGATTTCATCGTCATTGACAACAAGCAATGAGTCCCCAAGTTCGTTCAAGTAGTTACGGAATTCTTCGTAGTCAAAGTCTTTTGCATAAGTTGGGCCTTGCTTAAGGGCAACCATGATCTCTGTACAGTAACCAAAGGTGATGTCTTCTGTTGCCACATGTCCAGCTACAGACTTGTGGTGTTCAGCATTGATCATTTCACTCATATTCGCTGGAGTGGCAACAAAGTCTTCAGACGCACTGTATTCACCAGTAAGAGCTGAAAGGAAGCCTTCATAGATAAAGACCAAACCTTGACCACCTGAGTCTACAACTCCAACTTCCTTCAAGACTGGAAGCATATCTGGTGTCTTCGCAAGGGCTGTTTTAGCTCCTTCCAAGGCAGCGCGCATAACCTCAATGGCATCGTCTGTCTGCTCGGCTTTTTTCTTAGCACCAATGGCAGCACCACGTGATACGGTCAAGATTGTTCCTTCAACTGGCTTCATAACGGCTTTGTAGGCTACTTCAACACCAGATTGGAAGGCAAGAGCTAGGTCTTTCCCTGTTAACTCTTCTTTTGTCTTGATGGCTTGCGAAAATCCTCGGAAAAGTTGAGAAGTGATAACTCCTGAGTTTCCACGCGCACCCATCAACAGACCTTTAGCCAAGATACTCGCAGCCTCACCAACAGTTGAAGCTGGTTTGTCTGCTACTTCTTTAGCACCATTTTCGATAGTCATTCCCATGTTTGTTCCTGTATCTCCATCTGGAACTGGGAAGACGTTCAATGAGTTGACATATTCAGCTTGCTTGTTCAAACGAGTAGATGCAGCCTGTACCATTTCTTGAAATAAGCTTGTAGTAATATTTGACACGATTATTCTCCTACAACTTTGATATTTTGAATATAGACATTCACAGTTTGAGCAGTGATGCCAAGTTGGTTTTCCAAACTAAAGCGTACACGCTCTTGGATGTTTTTTGAGACTTCACTGATTTTTGTACCGTAGCTCAACACGGTATATACATCAACTGCAATGCTACCATCTTCGGCCGCTTTTACAACGACACCTTTAGAATAATTTTCCTTCCCAAGGAGGGCTTGGAAATTATCTTTGAGGGCTTTCTTACTTGCCATACCGACCACACCAAAAATCTCAGTTGCTGCACCGCCTACAACGGTAGCAATCACTTCATCTGTTAGTTCGATTTGACCATCTTTTGTATTAATTTTTACAGTCATTTTTTCTACCTCAACTAGTTGATACTCTATTTTATCATATTTCAAGCCAAGTGTAAAAGCAGAATACTGTATCGGCGGATATTTGCTCCTTTGACGAGACTTTTTGAGCTTAGAGCAAAAGAAAAAGACCTGATGGCCTTTTACTCTTTATTAAACACGTTCTACTTTACCTGATTTCAAAGCACGAGCTGAAGCCCAAACTTTTTTAGGTTTACCATCGATAAGTACAGTAACTTTTTGAAGGTTTGGTTTTACGGCACGTTTTGTTTGGTTCATCGCGTGTGAACGGTTGTTTCCTGATACAGTCTTACGACCTGTAAAGTAACATACTTTAGCCATTTGTGTTTTCCTCCTATTAGATCTAATATAGCGGATGTGCTAGCACCACATACTGTACTATGTTATCACACTTTCTCTTTTTTGGCAAGGGGATTGGAAGATTTTTTTATTTAACGTAAACAACTCCTAGTTTCCCAAAAGCTACATCTCCACGGATAATCAAAGTTTTGCTGGTTGGGGCTACAGGGGCATCTGCCTTGGCTGCTCCACAAAAAGTCTCTACCTTTAGATCTACTCTCCAGTGTTGAGGCACGTAGATAACTGCATTCCCAAAACCGACTTCGATATTCAGAGTAGCAAAATCACCTAACATCTCTGCATTGTCATAATAGATTTTGGCATTCCCAAATCCGACTTCAAACTCGTCTTCTACCAATTCTTGGTCTTGCTTGTAAAATGTACCCGCCCCAAAAGCGACTTCCTTGTCTGTCAGAATGGTCTTTTCACCGTCATACCACCATTTTTTTCCATTCCAAGTTCTGTTAGAATGAGTGAGTGCGCTGACACCCATTACGATTAAAATACTTGCCCAGAACAATGATTGATTTGGAATCGGTAAAATGTCATAAAAATGATTAGCAATCATGAGGGCCACTAGGGCTGTAAAAGAAGCTGATGTCAGATGACGACGAAGCAAAGCTTCAATTGATTGATAGGCAAAAAATCCAATCCCAATCAAAGGCCAAATGTGCCCTCCCAGAGAAGGGATTCCAAAATTCCCCTGCAATAACACTAAAGCTGCCAATACTAGCAACACAATACCAAATGCTTTCTTTTTCATGTTCTTACCTCATGTTTCTTAGATTTTCTTTTAGGAGGGATTGGTAGTGCCGTGACACGTGAACCTCCTTGTGGGTCTGATAAAAGGAAATAGTGCCTGTCCCTGAGAAGGACTTGTCCACTGAGTAGACCTGCCGAAGATTGGCTATGGTCGACTTGGATACCCGACTGAAATAGCGGGGCAGGATGGACTCTAACTCATAAAGCTTGAGTCGAACCTCGTAGGCTTCTTTCTGGGTGTGGGCATAGATTTTACTACCTTCTGTCTCAAAAAAGAGAATTTCCGCCAAGTCTAAGTAGTACTCACCCGTCCCCTTGTAAAAGATCAACCTAGGAGCTTTGGTTTCTTGCAAGAGTCGTTGCAAGTCAGCTATTTCATCTGTCAGGGCTGCAGCCTTGATGACAATCTCTGTCTCAGTTAATTCACTATCAATCTCGATTCGTAACTTCATCCTATCTCCTTTCTGCATCTACTATACCAAAGCCTAAAAGACTTTACAAGGGCAAAAAAGCAAGTGGTCATTTTTGCCCCGTAAGTGGTTACGAGGCCAAGCCCACTTGCTTTGCTTTTTAGAAAATAAAGAAAAGAATTCCCCAGAGGAGGCCACAGGCGTAGCCAACTAGAACATCCTTGGAATAATGAACACCCCCTAAAACTCGCACAAGACCGAGAAGAGCTGAAAAAACCAACAAAATCAACCCCACAGGCAAATTTGCATGCAAGCAAGCCATGGAGATAATGGTTGCTGAAAAAACATGACGGCTGGGCATTGAATGACCAGAACTGTCCTTGTCTAGTAGCGGGGCAATCCTCCAAGTCTCATAAGGACGCGGTTGATTGATCCACTTACGAACGAGCGTCAATAGGACAAACCCCAAAGCTGGCACCAAAATATAAGCAGCAAGGTCTTGCCCCAAGCCCTTGCTTATAAAACTTGTTCCCAACAAGGTCATGTAAACTAAGGGCATCAGCACTGTCATCATGCGATTAAAAATTCGCATCAGTTGCAATAGTTGTGGATGTCGAAGGAGGCTTGATTTCCTTTTATCGTACCACTCTTGATAGTTTTTCATTTCTATTTCTCATACTTTTCTAGGACCTGCTGGGCTGTTTTCCCCTTGGCAAGCCAGTCCACTAATTTGTCCAGACGACGGATTTCCTGCATCAGAGGATCATCAATTTCCTCAATACGAACACCACAAACCTTTCCTGTTACGGTAATCCGTTCAGGAGCATAAGACGGTGCCTGTCGAAAAAAATCTCCATAAGTAAGGTCTTTATTCAGACAAGTGAGGATGTCACTCACTTCATAACCTGTCAGCCAACTGGTCACTCGGTGAACGGATTCTGCCCTTTCACCCTTTCGCTCAACCTTTGCGATCAAAGCTTGATAGACCGCAGAAAATTTCATATTGTATAATTTTTGACTCATACTTCCCTCTTTCTATTATACCAGTATAAAGAAGAAAAAGAAGGCCGTCAAGCCTTCTGAGATTTATTCTTCTACTTCATCTTCTGTGAATTGACTATTGTAGAGGTCTGCATAGAAACCACCTTGAGCCATGAGTTCTTCATGATTTCCTTGTTCGATGATATTACCATCTTTCATAACTAGAATCAAGTCAGCATTACGGATCGTTGACAAGCGATGGGCAATGACAAAGGATGTGCGTCCTTCCATCAAACGGTCCATAGCCTTTTGAATCAACTCCTCTGTACGTGTGTCTACTGAGGATGTCGCTTCGTCCAGAATCAAGAGCGGAGCATCCTTGAGCAGGGCACGAGCGATGGTCAAGAGTTGTTTTTGTCCTACTGAAAGAGTTACTGTATCATCCAAGACGGTATCGTATCCATCTGGTAAGGTTGTGATAAAGTGATGGATTCCTACTGCTTTGGCAGCTTCAATCACGCGCTCATCACTAATTCCTGTTTGATTGTAGATGAGATTGTCTCGAATGGTTCCTTCAAAGAGCCAGGTATCCTGCAAGACCATTGAAAAGGCATCGTGTACTTCTGAGCGCTTCATAGCCTTGGTATCCACACCATCAATGCGAATACTTCCCTTATCAATCTCATAGAACTTCATCAAGAGGTTAACAATGGTCGTCTTCCCAGCACCAGTTGGTCCAACAATGGCAACCTTTTGACCTGCATGAGCTATCGCAGAAAAGTCATGAATGATCGTTCGCTCCGGTGTGTAGCCAAATGAAACTCTGTCAAAGACCACTTCACCCTTCATGTTGGTCAATTGTCTTTCCTTATGAGATTCATCTTCCATTTCTTCTTCACCAAGAAATTCGAAGACACGAGTCATGGCTGCACTAGCTTGTTGCAAACTTGTAATCCCTTGGGCAATCTGTGATAAGGGTTGCGAGAAGGTTCGAACATAAACCATGAAGGCTACGATAATCCCGATACTGATATGACCTTCAAGAGCCAAGGCAGCACCGACGATAATGACCAAAACATAACTAAAATTTCCAACAAAGAACATAGCAGGCATCATGATACCAGAAATAAACTGAGATTTCCATATACTATCATGTAAATCTTGGTTTAGACTAGCAAATGTTTCTTTTGTTGGCTCCACAGCATTATAGCTGGTCACCACATTGTGGCCAGAGTACATTTCTTCCACATAGCCATTTACAGCTGCTAGGTTATTTTGTTGAGCTTTAAAGTAGCCCTGCGACTTGGCCATAATTACGGAAACCGCCGTAAATCCAACAAGGGTTGAAACAACGGTTACCAGTGCCAAAATCCAGTTCATACCAAACATGGTAATCAAAACTGCAATCAGCAAGAAGCTAGCTGAGATAACTGTCCCTAGACTTTGATTGAGTGACTGAGCCGCCGTATCGACGTCATTGGTTACACGAGAAAGAGTGTCCCCTTGAGAATGACGGTCAAAATAAGCAAGTGGCAAGCGATTGATTTTCTCAGCAATAGCTGTCCGCAAACGTTTTGAGAAATGTTGGATACTAGTTGAAAAAATGTAGGCTTGCGTATAGTTCAGGATAATCCCAAGCACATAGAGGATAACCAAAAAGCTAGCAATACTTGAGACAGCCTCTAGGTCAATCTCTGTCATTAACCCATCTGAAATCAAATTGGTAATTTCTTTGATTTTAGTTGGTCCATAAACCGTGATAATACTTGAACATATAGCCGCCACAACTGCGATTAGTAGGGGAAGTTGGAGACCTGCTAGAAAAGGTCTACACTGTTTCCATAAGGACATTTTCTTATTTTCCATGTTCCAATTCCTCCTTCGATAGTTGTGAATAGGCAATTTCTTGGTAAACTTCATTGCTTGCAAGAAGTTCCTTGTGGGTGCCTTGTCCCACGACTTTACCTTGATCCAATACTAAGATAAGGTCTGCATCCATAATGGTTGAAATGCGTTGAGCAACGATTAACTTGGTCATGGATTGTGTTTTTTCAGCTAATACTTGACGCAAGATACGATCTGTCTTGTAGTCCAAGGCTGAGAATGAATCATCAAAAATGAGAATCTCTGGTTTACGAGCCAAGGCGCGTGCAATGGCCAGACGTTGTCTCTGTCCACCTGAGAAATTGGTCCCGCCTTGAGCTACTTCTGAAGCTATACCTGCTTCCTTATCTTCTATAAAGTTTTTAGATTGAGCCAATTCCAAAGCTTGCCACATGGCCGTATCACTTAGTGGCGTTTCTTGACTCTTACCAAAGTCGAGATTGCCCTTAACATCTCCAGAAAAGAGCACAGCTTTTTGAGGGATATAACCAACTTTATTACGCAAATCTTCTAAGTCATAATTCTGAACATTGACGCCGTCTACTAGAATTTCTCCCTCTGACACATCATAAAAACGGGGCAAGAGGTTCACAAGCGTAGATTTACCAGAACCAGTTGAACCGATAAAGGCAATGGTTTGCCCTGCTTCTGCCTTGAAGCTGACATGTTCTACTACTGCCTCTGAGTTTTTAGAGTAGCGGAAGGTTACGTCGCGGTATTCCACTTGACCTTGAATAGAAGAATCTGCCGTCTGTGGGTGACTAGGATTTTCAATAGAGGAATGAAGATCTAGCACTTGATTGATACGTCCTGCAGAAACCAAGGTACGAGGCAAGACGATAAAGAGAGCACCCATGAGTAAGAAGCCCATTACCACTTGCATAGCATAGGACATGAAGACCACCATATCGCTAAAGAGTGGTAGACGCTCTGTCAAGCTAGCGTCGTTGATAAGATAAGCACCAAGCCAGTAAATGGCAAGGACCAAGCCGCTAGAAATCGCCATCATAATAGGATTCATAATAGCCATTAAGCGACTGACAAAGAGATTGATTCGTGTGACTTCATCATTGGCTTCTTCGAATTTCTTATCTTGGTATTCCTCAGCATTGTATGCACGAACAACCCGAATCCCTGTCAAGCTTTCACGGGTGATGCTATTAAGTTTATCTGTCAATTTTTGAATGACAGATTGTTTAGGAAAGGCTAGAGTCATGAGAACAGTTGTCATCAAGACATTGACGATAACAGCCACCACTACTGCCCAGAGCCAGTATTCTGACTTGCCAAGGATTTTCCCAATAGCCCAAAGCGCCATGATAGGTCCGCGAGTGACAACCTGAAGTCCCATGGTAAAGAGCATCTGAATCTGCGTAACATCATTGGTCGTCCGAGTTAAAAGGCTGGGGATTGAAAAACGTTTAATTTCTGTTTGGGAGTAATCCAAAACACGATTAAAAATATCGCTTCGTAGATGAGCCGTATAGGATGCTGCAACTCGAGCGGCAAAAAATCCAACTGTTACAGATGATAGGAAGGCTAAGAATGACAAACCCATCATCTTAGTTGCTGGCGACCAAAGGTCTCCCAACTCCGTACCTGGCGTTCCGAGTAATTCTGTTATTTTTGAAACGTAAGTCGGTACTTCTAACTCTAGATAGACCGAGCAACAGGTAAAGAGAACAGTTATTAGAATCATGCCCCACTCTTTTCCTGTGATACGCTTAGCGAGTTTCTTCATTCTTACCTCCTATTTTCTCTACATTTGCTTGTAGTTGGCCCATGACTTCTTCAAAAATAGCGAGATTCTCTTCGGAAATGCCATCAAGCAAACTACGGTTCATTCGATCAAAGAATGATTTGATTTGTTTCATCTGAGAGCGTGATTTTTCGGTCAACTGAACAAATTTCGCCCGTTTATCACTTGGACTCACCTCCAACTCTACCAAACCATTTTGCACCATACGCTTGACCAAATTACTAGCAACTGACTTGGTAATATTGAATTCTTGTTCAATATCCTTGATGAGTGTTAATTCTTGTTCATGCTCACGACGATCTAAAAAACGAATGACCTGCCCTTGCGGACCACCCATAAATTCAATACCACAACGCTTGGCTTCCTTTTGTACCATCAGATGTAACTGGTGACCAAAACGTTTAAAGACCAACATCGGCTTATCCATGATTGCTCCTTTTTACACATAAATAGTTCTCACGAGAACCAATTGGTTTTCATGAGAACTATTTTATCACTTTCAAATAGGATGTCAAGAAAAAAGTTTCCTTGAGAACTATCTAAGCAGAAATTGACATAAGCTCTTATTTTATCTATAATAAACACTATCTCACAAAGATACGAATCCAGTTTACTAGAAATGAGAAATTCACACATGAAACAAAAAGAACAGAAAATCTTAGGAATTCTTGCCATCATCTTTGGAGCCCTGGCGCTTCTTGGTTCTTGGATACCTATCGTCAACATCCTATCATTTTTCCTTGCCATTACCACTTTGATTTTAGGAGTTTTTGGTATTGCCATCAATATCAGAAACCGTAAAACATTGGCTATCATCGGAACAACCTTAGGTCTTATTTCCATTGTCCTTGTTTTAATAACTCAAGTTCTATCTACTAATATCTTTACTGATTTCGCCAGAACCTTTAGTCACCCCTATAGAAACATCACTTCTTCAACTGATACTGAGGATTATGGTGAACTTCCTGATAGTAGTACAGACGAGGGGGATGACGAGGAGGATACTGAATTCTTCACTTGGAGTCAGGAACAGTTCGATGCCTTGGTAGAAGGTGATACTTCTGATAGCGGGAAAGGTGGCAGCAACTACAAAGATATTATCAGGAAACACGGAATCCCAGATTCAGAAACAGATTCAGTTATGGGAGACTATGAAATAAAAAGAATCACCTATCTCTCCATCAGTTCAGACCCTAAGACAGTTGTGCTCACGTTTGTTAAGCAGGAAAATGGCCAGTTTCTTCTAATCCGTAAATTTGCTGTCGGACTGGACCGAAAAGAACAATCTGATTCTGGAGTGAAAGTTTAACATAACTAAAAAGGTGCCGGGAATAGCAATCGGTAGACCAAGTCTCGATTTCTAAACCCCAGCACCAGGATATTTCCACAATCCATTGGATTATGGACAATTATAGATTACTAATAACGTTTTGAGCAAAAGAAATTTTTGTCTCTTTCCTGCCCCTTTTGTCATCACAGGATAAACAAACCCCTTGAAAACACTGAATTTTCAAAGGGGTTATTTTTATTCTTAGAATCCATCTACGTTTGTGTAGATTTTTTGTACGTCTTCGTCGTCTTCAAGGACTCCATAGAGTTTTTCAAATGTTTCCAAATCTTCACCTGACAACTCAACTTCTGATTGAGGAATCATTTCCAATTCAGTTACTTGGAATTCTTCAATACCAGATTCACGCAAAGCAACGATAGCCTTGTGAAGGTCAGTTGGTGCAGTGTAGACAGTGATTGTTCCTTCTTCTGCTTCTACATCATCTACATCAACATCTGCTTCAAGCAAGAGTTCAAAGATAGCATCAGCATCTTCACCTGCAAAGACGATAACACCTTTGTTGTCAAAGAGGTAAGATACAGAACCTGAAGCTCCCATGTTCCCACCGTTTTTACCAAAAGCAGCACGCACGTTGGCAGCTGTACGGTTAACGTTTGAAGTCAAGGTATCAACGATCAACATTGAACCATTCGGCCCAAATCCTTCGTAACGTCCTTCTGTAAAGGTTTCGTCTGTGTTTCCTTTTGCTTTATCAATTGCCTTATCAATAACGTGTTTTGGCACTTGCGCTTGTTTAGCACGGTCGATAACGAATTTCAAAGCAGTGTTTAGTTCTGGATCTGGCTCACCTTTTTTAGCTGCTACATAGATTTCTACACCAAATTTTGCATATACTTTAGAGTTAGCTCCATCTTTAGCCGTTTTCTTAGCTACGATATTGGCCCATTTACGTCCCATTAGGAATCTCCTTTTTTCACATTTTAATCTTTCTTATTATAACACAAGTCTATCCGATTTTCACTAGAGGAAATGGATTTTTCTTTTGTAAATTAAGCTAGGATTTCCCGCCAGTAGCCAAGAGTTTTTTGCCTTCTTTGATCCATGGATGTTTGGAAAGTGAGAAGTAAAGTTGGGCAGTCATAACTAGCCAGAGAAGGGGCTCACATAGAATCACACCTGTATAACCTGTCCAAGGAATAATCCAAGCCACGAAAATAATTTTACCAAAAAACTCGATAAAGCTTGATACAAGTGGCAAGAATTTTTGACCGAGACCCTGCAAGCTATTTCTATAGATCAATAAAAGACTCAAAAACGGATAGAATACAGAACTGATGCGTAGGTACAAAGCCCCATTTTCAATCAAGTAACCGTCTGTCGAACTTGCCAGGAAAGAAACTAGGCTAGGACTTGCAAAAAATAGGAATACACAAGCAAAGCTTGCCCAAGCCATACTGATATAACTCCCTAGTCGAAGACCGTGGACAATGCGATCTGGACGTTTTGCACCAAAGTTTTGAGAGATAAAAGTCGTCATCGATGCTGAGATAGCCGTCATTGGCAATAAGGCAAAGGCCATGATTCGGCGTGCTGCTGTCTGAGCACTGATAATGACTGCTCCAAAACTATTGACAGAGGATTGCAAAATAACACTTCCGACAGAGACGATTGAACCCATCAAGCCCATGGCTAGCCCCTGCTCTAAGAGATCGACATAGAGGGCCTTATTCCATTTAAAATCCTTCAACCTAGGAAGGAGCTCTGGAACACTCTTTCGGATATAGAAATAACAAAGGATAGCTGACAAACCCTGGGAGATAATGGTTGCAAGACCAGCAGATTGAACACCTAACTGCAATTGTGTAATAAAATACAAATCCAGAATGACATTAACGATGGCTGAGAAAATAAGAAAACCAAGCGCAGCAAGACTATCACCAACAGAGCGTAGCAAACCTGCAAAAAGATTATAAGCAAAGCTCACTCCCACACAGCTAACAATCATGGAGATATATTCATAGGACTGAGGGAGAATTTCTGCAGGTGTTTCTAGGTACTGTAAGAGTGGATAAAGACCAAAAAAGCCCATCAACATGACAAGCACACTCAAGATAATCCCTAAAATCCAAGTTGCTGCGACAGCTTCCTTAATCTTTTCAAAATTACGAGCGCCGTAGAGACGTGCAATAACAACACCCATCCCATTTCCAACACCGAGGGCAAAGCCGATAATCAAATCAAAAATGGCTGTCGTTGCTCCGACTGCCGCCAAGGAATCTTGCCCTAAAAAACGCCCAACAATCAAGATATCAGCTGTATTGTAAAGTTGCTGAAAGATATTGGACAGTAGAATCGGTAATGCAAAACTAATTAGCGCGGGAAGGATGGGACCATGAATCAGGTTCACCGTTGATTTTTTATTCATAAGGCTATTATATCAGCTTTCCAGTAGGGGAACAAGGGAGCTTGGATAAGAAAGCGTTGCCTAGATACAAACAATCTGGTATAATCGTGACAGAAAAGGAGGCTATGTATGAGCTTAACCAGCCAGTTAATTACAGATGTATTCCCAGACCTTGAGAAAGTTGACCAATTAAACAAGGAAGCCTTTCCTGAAGAAGAACGGGTCCCTTTGGAAGAATTTTTAAGTTACCAGGATAGAGATGATGCTCACTTTTTCGCTTTCTATAACGAGGAAGAATTTGTCGGCTTCGCTTTTGCCATTTCCAACCAAAAAGCTTTCTACATTAGCTTCTTTGCCATTATGCCCCATCTCCGTAGTCATGGCTACGGGAGAGAAATCATTGAAAAACTCATTGATTTTTACCAACGTACCATGATTCTTGAAGTGGAGCGTTTGGACGAAGATTGTGATAACCTCGAACAACGAAAAGCTCGCATGGACTTCTACCTACAAAATGGTTTTAAAACTGCCAACGCTCTTTTAGAATACGAGGGTATGAGCTTTGAAATTCTCTATCGCGGTGACCATTTTGATGAAGAAGCCTATCGGAATATCTTTCAAAAATTGCAAGAAGAGAATTACTTCGACTTTCGCATCGAATACCGACGTTTTAGTGAACACTAATCTAGATTGCAACCTTGAATCTCCATTAAAGATTTGTAATTTTCTCTATAACCGATATGCAATCACCTGTTGCAGGTGATTTTTTATTTTTCCCAAAGAAGATGAAAATTTGGAAAAAACTATCCCTAGCTCATAATAAATAAGGCTGAAACAATTTTGTCTCAGCCTTATCATGATTTATATTATAAAGATGCACTAAGTTTACGCTTCTGTTCCAGCCTCTGGCATGATGAGCCAAAGAATGAGGTAAGCAAGAATTCCTGATCCACCTAGCAATGTGAAGAGAATCCAAATAGCACGAACCAATGTTTGGTCCATATCTAAGTAGTCAGCAAGACCTGCACAAACACCAGCAATTTTTTTATCTTGAACATTACGAACTAAACGTTTTTCCATAATAATCTCCTTATACTAATTTTTCTTTTAATTTATTTTATCATCAAATCAAATCTTTTTCAATAGTCTTTCTACTTTTTATCCGAAGATGCTAGTTTTAGCAATTCTTAAGCTCTCATTGTTTCAGTTCTTTATACTGAAAATCAAATTCAAACCACGTCAGCTTCGCCTTGTCGTACTCAAGTACAGCCTGCGGATCGCTTCCTAGTTTGCTCTTTGATTTTCATTGAGTATTAGCCCACGATAACAGAAAAAGTGGGGATTCCTCCACCACTTTTACTTTCTAATCTTCAATTTCGATTTCAAGATCATCGCCAAGGTCAAGAGTCACTTCTTGATTAGCTACTTCTGATTCCACAGGTGCAACTTTTTCATCGGCCACTGCATCATCTTCAATCAAGCCAAACTTGACACGAACTTGGTGGTCAATTTCATCAAAGATTTCTGGGTGATCCGCCAAGTATTTCTTAGCATTTTCAGAACCTTGTCCGATTTTTTCGTCTTTATAAGAGTACCATGCTCCTGCTTTCTTGATGATGTCAAGATCACTTGCAATCTTCAAAAGCTCACCAGTTCTTGAAATCCCTTCACCATACATGATTTCAACAAAGGCTTCTTTAAATGGTGGAGCCACCTTGTTTTTAACAACCTTAATCTTGGTTTCCTTACCTACGCTCGTATCTTTTTGGTCACCAGTTCCCTTGATTTGTGTGCTTCCACGAACATCCAAACGGACAGAAGCGTAAAATTTAAGGGCACGTCCACCAGGAGTTGTTTCTGGATTACCAAACATAACCCCTACTTTTTCACGCAATTGGTTGATGAAGATAGCAATTGTCTTTGTCTTGTTAATAGAAGCCCCGAGTTTACGCATAGCCTGGCTCATCATACGAGCTTGAAGACCAACGTGGCTATCTCCGATATCCCCATCGATTTCCGCACGAGGCACAAGAGCTGCAACTGAGTCGATAACAACAAGGTCAACCGCACCTGAGTCAATCAATTTCCCAGCAATTTCAAGACCTTGCTCCCCTGAGTCTGGTTGTGACAAGAGCAATTCATCGATATTAACTCCAAGCGCTGCTGCATAGGCTGGATCAAGAGCGTGCTCTGCATCGATAAAGGCAGCAATTCCGCCTTCTTTTTGGGCTTGCGCTACCGCATGAAGGGCTACTGTTGTCTTACCTGATGACTCTGGTCCGTAGATTTCAATGATACGTCCCTTTGGATAACCACCTGATCCAAGAGCAATATCCAGAGCCAAAGATCCTGAACTCATCACTTGGACTTTTTGCTCTGCACGTTCACCCAAGCGCATGATTGATCCCTTACCGAAGTCTTTTTCAATCAATTTAAGGGCATCGTTTAGGGCTTTTTCACGATCAGCACCAAATTTTTTGCCAATTTCGTCTAATTTTTTTGTTGGTTTTTTCGCCATTTTGTTCTCCTATATTCTAATAGTCCTAAGACCTTCTTCTATTATAACAAATCTCCAGCACTTAATAAAGCTTTGCGAACTAGGTTAAAGGCATGTAGGACTGCAATTTCTCGCACATCTCCACGACTTCTACCTGCGATATTGGCCTGGATAACTTCTGTACCCGAAGCTTGTGCCAAAGCGATAAAGACTGTACCTGCTGGATGTCCTTCTAGGCTGTCTGGTCCAGCCACTCCTGTCAAACTAATTCCAAAATCTGACTGGGTTTTGATGCGCGCCTGTTCAGCCATTTTTTCAGCAGTAAAAGCCGATACAACTCCATATTTTTCCAATTCAGCCTGTGGAATATCAAGCATTTTTGCTTTTTCTTCAAGGCTATAAGTCACAAAACCACCTTTAAAAATAGCAGATACACCTGAAAAATCTGCCAAAGTAGCTTGAAAAAGACCTGCAGTCAAGCTTTCTGCTGCAGTGATGGTTTTCTTTTGCTTTTTCAACTCTTCTAGCACCAGGCTAGCCAAGCTGGTTTCTTCCCCATAGCCATAGCAAACTTCTCGAAGTGAAACACCCTCAAAGGTTTCTCTTTCAAGGATTTTTTGTTCTAGAGCATCTAGAACACGATCCGCTTCTTCTTGACTCTTAGCCTTGGTCGATAAGCGAAGGGTCACTTCCCCAGTTTTAGCATAAGGTGCCAAGGTTGGATCTGTCTGCTGGTCAATTAAATCTGATAGAATGGTCACTAACTGACTCTCACCAATCCCAAAGAAACGCAACACACGTGAATAGAGTTTAGAGCCCGTTGTCAATCTCGGAAGCAGCTCATTTAAGACCATAGGTTTCAATTCACTTGGAGGTCCTGGTAGAACGACGTATGTTACCCCAGCCACTTCAATCATGCCACCTACTGCTAGCCCTGTTTCGTTTGGTAATGGAGTTGAACCTTGAACAATTTGAGCCTGGCGTTCATTATTTGGAGTTCGAGCATAGTCTGGTCGGTGAGCAAAAAAGTCATCCAGCTTAGCCTGAGCCTGAGGGTCAAAAGTCAAGTCACGTCCCAAAAATTGGGCTAAAGTTTGCTTAGTCAAATCATCTTCCGTTGGCCCCAAGCCACCTGTTAAAATAACTAGACTACTGCGATTCTGAGCAATTTCTAACAAGGATAAGAGACGAGCCTCGTTATCTCCTACAGCCGTCTGAAAATAGACATCTACACCGATTTCAGCCAACTTTTCAGACAAGAATTGCGCATTGGTATTGACAATCTGACCTGTCAAAATCTCTGTTCCCACAGCTATAATTTCTGCTTTCATTTTTTCCTCCTACTTACCTATTCGGATTTCTTTGAAAAAATCGCAGGATAATTCCTACGATTTGATGAATAGTTTCCTATTATTCTAATTCTTCTACTGCAACACTAGTAGATTGAGGCAACTGACCCTGACCATAAAGATTCTCATACAAGACTACATTAGTCTCCAAATTCGTAACCTCTGGTTGCCCGAGCGAACGGCGTAAAAGATTTTGCATCTCTAACATATGCTCAGATGTCACGATTTGGTAAGATGTCCCTTGAAGCATTGCATCTTCTCCACGCAATTGTTGAGACTCAATATTTTTAAATGAATCTTGATAACCCATCAACTGAGGAATCGTTGTCGTTGTAATTTCGATATTTGTCTGCATATTATCGCTAAGAGCCTTCAGAATCTCTTGATAGTGACTCACACTATTCAAACTAAGAATCTTCTCGACAACTTTTTGAATCACTTCACGCTGACGTTTTTGACGACCATAGTCTCCTTCTGGATCCTGATAACGCATACGTGAATAAACAAGGGCTTCTTCACCATTTAGCTTCTGTTCGCCAACACCGATAGAAATCGTGTTAAATGGTTCCTGATCTTGGATAGAGATTGGGAAACCTAGAGTGTTGTTCACTGTAATACCACCCACAGCATCAACCATTCTTTGAAGTCCATGCATATTGACCATCACATAGCGGTCGATATGGATATTCATCATTTTTTGAATCGTTGAAATAGACAACTCTGCTCCACCATTGGCATAGGCGGCATTGAGTTTAGCCTCTATTACACTACCATCTGGCTGCTGGATTTGTGTGAGAATATCTCGCTCTAAACTCATCATGACTGTCTTCTTAGTTTTAGGATTCACTGTGACCAAGATCATTGAATCACTATTACCAGCCCATGGATCTGTACGTTCAACATTCCCTGTGTCCACGCCCATAAGCAAAATCGTCAGAGGTTCGGTCGCTTCAATGACCTTGGTTTCTTCACCGATTTTTTTATAGGTTTTAGCCAAAGTCTGTGTACTCTGTTGGTAGATCGTATAGGCATAAGCTCCCACACCAAGTACTGTCACAAGAACAAAGCCTAAAAACATTCCGATTATCTTTTTTGCCATACTTTTATTCATCTATCAGTTGACCCATCAGGTAAACATCTAGAAACTCTCCTCCTTCTATACAAGCGCCACGTTCCTGTAATCCTTCTATGATAAAGCCCATTTTTTCATACAGATGCACCGCAGCAAGATTTCTTTTTTGAACTGTCAATTGTAGACGTCGAATACTATCACTTGATTTGGCCCATTCAATAGCTTCTTCCATCAGGACACTACCGAGACCATTTCCCCAGTAAGCTTTTTTTATTCCTAAAAAGACATCTCCAATATGACGGACTCGTGGACGTTGATCAGCTGTTATATTGATGATTCCTACTAACTCATCATTCAAAAAAGCGAGTAGGGTAATTTGATTATCCGACTGGGCCTGCTTGTCCAAAAAATGTTGCATCTCAGACTCAGTCATTGCAATTCCATTTTCATCCAGACTGGTAAAATTAGACTCTTGACCAATCTGATCCAAGAGAGCAATGACTTCTGAAGCATCCTGGGTTTCCGCTTCACGGATTAAAAGATCATACTCCATCCGTCAATCCTTTCAAAAGTTCTGTTGCCCTTTGACCATGAGCATGAAAGACCATTTCTCGCCCCTCATCTTTTTTTAGGATTTCTAACTCCAGATAATCTGAAGGGAGATCCTCACCCAATAGATGTCCCCACTCAATAACCGTTACACCTGAACCAAAAAGAAATTCATCCAAGTCGATAGAATCTGCATCCCCTTCGATACGATAAACATCTAAGTGATACAGAGGTAGACGTCCTTCATATTCTCGAACAATGGTATAAGTAGGACTCTTAATCATTTGATGAATGCCTAATCCTTTAGCTAGACCTTTTGTTAGTGTTGTTTTCCCAGCACCTAACTCACCAGTCAAAATCAACACATCATTTTTTTCTAACAAGTGCCCTAGCTTTTCCCCAAGTGCAATCAACTCATCTTCATTTTTTGTGTACATGTACTTATTATACCAAAAAGTTTTATTTTGTGATATTTCCATCAACAAAAAAAGGGGAGACTCCCCTCTTTTTTTAGTTTTTGTCATTAGTTAAGAGCCATACTAATGTAGTTCAAGATAAACAAGGCATCCAAAATCCAAATCATGACATGCACATCTTTCACTTGACCTTTGACAACCTTCGTCAAAGTATAAGTTAAGAAACCAACGGCAATCCCTTGTGTAATTGAGTAGCTGAATCCCATAAAGATAGATGTGAAGAAAGCTGGAACAGCTTCAGCCATATCATCCCAAGGAATGTTTTTCAAGTTAGAGAGCATCATAATTCCAACGATAATCAAAATTGGTGCAGTTGCAGCTGTTGGAACGATTGCTAGAAGCGGGCTAAAGAAGCTTGATAGAGCAAAACAGATAGCAACAACTAAGGCTGTCAATCCAGTACGTCCACCAGCACCGATACCCGCTGCAGACTCAATATAAGTTGTAACGTTTGAAGTACCTGCAATGGCACCTACTGAAGTTGCAACCAAGTCAGAGTAAAGAGCCTTATCCAATTTAACTGATTCGTGGTTTTCACCACTTGTCGCAATGATACCAACTTTTTCACCAGTACCGATAAGAGTACCGATAGTATCAAAAATATCTGTCAATGAGAAGGCAAGAATGGCCATCAAGGTTTCTGGCAAACGAGAGGTGTTTGAAATCAAAGATCCCAATCCTTCTGAACCAAGAGCAGCACCAAACAAAGTTCCTAGGTCGTTAACTGCTGATGAAAGATTGTTGCTTGCAAAGTCAATGCTAGACAAATCAACAAGACCAACAGCAATCGCAAGAACTGTCGTTGTCAAAATAGAAAGGATGATACCGCCTTTGATTCCCTTAACAACGAAGAAGATAGTAATGGCAAGACCTGCAAGAGCTACCAAGACAGCTGGAGTGTTGAAGTCTACCAATCCTGGAACAGCTGCTGAGTTTGCAGTAAGTGCTGCTTGAGCCTTATCTGCTCCTTCACCTGCTACTGTATAAGTACCCGGGTCAATCGAGAATTTCAAGAGACCAGCATTCTTAATTCCAACATAAGCAAGGAAAACCCCAATACCAGCTGAAATCGCTGAACGAAGTGTTGTAGGAATAGACTCAATAATCATTTTACGAACATTGGTCAATGTAATAATCAATGAAATAATCCCACAGATGAAGACCATTCCAAGGGCTTCTTGCCATTTATAACCCATCCCAAATACGACGGTAAATGTGAAGAAGGCATTTAGTCCCATACCTGGAGCTTGCGCATATGGCAAGTTAGCATAGAAGGCCATCATCAAAGTTCCCACAACAGAACCAATAATTGTCGCCAAGAATACACCCTGAACAGGCATTCCTGTTTGTGAAAGCATTTGAGGGTTTACAAAGAGAATGTAACTCATTGCAAAGAAAGTTGTTAAACCAGCAAGAACCTCTGTACGGACATCTGTCCCGTGCTCTTTTAGTTTAAATAGTTTGTCCATTTTTAATCTCCTTTGTCATTTTACGAACAATACTACCATTATATCACCAATCATTCATCTTTTCAAGATGTTTTTTCTAATTTTAAAAATTCTTATGAGATATTATTGTCTCTATTTTCGCTTATTATCAGCTTTTCTAGTCACTTTCTGATATAATAGAAAACATCTTATCTGAAACTAGATTCGGGAGGATTTTATGACTAAAAAAATGATTGCCGTCGATTTGGACGGAACCTTGCTCAACTCTGAAAGCAAACTTTCTGATTTTACTATTGAAACGATTAAGAAAATTTCTAAAAAAGGCCACCAAGTTGTTATCGCAACTGGTCGCCCTTACCGTATGGCCAAAGATTTTTATGACCAACTTGAACTTGAAACCCCTATGATCAACTTCAACGGTTCACTCACTCATCTGCCAGGTAAGACTTGGAAACATGAAAAGTGTCTGACTGTGGACAAAAAATACCTCTTGGATATCGTGAAACGAAAAGAGGATATTGAGGCAGACTTTATCGCAGGTGAATACCGTAAAAAGTTTTACATTACAGCCCCGGACAAAAAAATTGCCAACCCTAAATTATTTGGTGTTGAAAACTTTCGCCCTGAAAATCAATTTCAGTCTGATTTAGTGACCAAGGGGCCTAACTGTATTTTATTACAAACTAGGGCAGACGATAAATATGCACTGGCTGAAGAGATGAACAGCTTTTACAAGCACCAACTCAATATTAATACTTGGGGTGGCCCCTTAAATATCCTTGAATGCACTCCCAAAGGAGTTCACAAGGCCTTTGCCCTTGAATATCTTCTCAATGTCATGAACATAGACAAACAGAATTTAATTGCCTTTGGTGACGAACACAATGACCAAGAAATGCTTTCTTTTGCAGGTAAAGGATATGCCATGAAAAATGCAAATCCTGCTCTGTTACCTTTCGCAGACGAGCAATTACCATTGACCAACGAAGAAGATGGCGTCGCTCAGTTTTTACAAGAACGATTTCTTTAATTTCACTCATTCTATACTTTTGTGGTAGATATTAGCTACCTTAAAAGTATGGAATTTTTTTGAGCTCAAAGTCAATGAAAAAAGGATTTGAATCCGTCTTTTACAGATCCAAATCCTTACAGAATATCTATTTTTTTAAGACAATACGATCAGAAACGCCGCGGCCCATGTCATCGATAATAATCTGGTTCTCTTCTGCCACATAAATCTTGACATCATCACCGATGATGACTTTCTGATTTTCTGGTTCGAAGGTCACCTTCTTAACCTCTTGATCTCCGTCCGCTTCAACTTCTGTCCACGTTCCGGTATTTCCAGTGACTACAAGAGTAATGCTATCACCCTCGTCTTGGCCCTTGTAGGTCCCATCTATATTAGTAGTTGTGTCAGTCTTTGTACTAGTAGTAGAACTAGAAGCACTGGTTTCTGATACTTGACTAGTGCTCGCTTCAGAGCTAGTGCTTGCTTGGGATGAAGGTGTCGACTTAGTTGTTGACGAACAAGCAACTAAAAGACTAAGACTTGCTACAGTAGCAAGAGAAAGTGTAAATTTTTTTAGTGACATAATGTCTCCTTTCTTTCAGGAGCTAAAGGCAGAAAAACTGCAGAACTATTCTACTTATACTATATCAAATAAAGGAAACAAGGTCAATCAAGCAACTATGTTTTTATAAGGTAGGCACGAACTTCAGATATAAAATAGAGGGAACCTGTAACAAACAGTAAGTCTCTCTCCCCTGCAGACTTTTCAAAATCATCTATAAAGTCTCGATAGGAAGCAACTCTATGATAGTCACTCAAATCTTTCTCCTCCAAAGATCCCTGATAGTCAAAACTCGTCACATAGAGAGCTGTATCAGGCAAATGATCTGTCAGATAACCAAGCATGCCACTGTAATCTTTACGCTTTAAAGCTCCAAAAAGGATTTGAGGGTGATAACCTTGCTGAATTTTTTCCTGGATAAATTCAACTAACCGCTCCAAGGCTGGTAGATTATGGGCTCCATCTAGATAAATGTGCTCCGTAACAGCTTCTAGCCTCCCAGCCCAGCTGGTTGTTTTTAGAGCACACCGGACAGCTTTCTCATTGACCTTTTCACCTCTCTCTGTCATAAACAACAGAAATGCCTGCAAAGCAAGGGTGGCATTTTCCTCTTGATAAGCTCCTTCCAATCCTAGTTTTAATTGGGTCAAATCCGCTAGAGAAGAAGAAGAAAAATTTCCTGATTTGAAAGAAAAATCTCGGTCAGCTTGGTAGAGAGCTACATCTAAATCTTCTGCTATCTTTTGACAAACGAGCAGGGCTTCAGGAGCTAAGTTTGCAATCACTGCTACTCTTTCTGGCTTAAAAATTCCTGCTTTCTGTTCAGCGATTTCTTCCAGACTATTGCCCAAGGTCTCCTGGTGATCTAGGCCGATTGATGTAATAACTG
Source organism: Streptococcus oralis (assembly GCF_001075875.1). Taxonomy (GTDB): domain Bacteria; phylum Bacillota; class Bacilli; order Lactobacillales; family Streptococcaceae; genus Streptococcus; species Streptococcus oralis_I. Next base: position 2,804 of record NZ_JUOS01000027.1, on the reverse strand, counting down.
CAATCTCTCCAGTCACCACATTAGTCGTGTCAAGTAAGCCACCAATTCCAACTTCTAATAGAACTAGATCCACCCCTTGTTCTTTAAAATAAAGCAAAGCAATCACGGTTAACAACTCAAAAAAAGACAATTGATCATGTGTCTCTAGCAGTCTTTGCTCCATTTCCTTAACTTGATTTGCCAAACGGATAAAGTCTACGTCCGATATGGGTTGACCATTGATACAAATCCGATCATGGATGCTAACAATGTGGGGTGAAGTAAAGGTCCCCACCTTCTTACCATGAGAAAGAAAGAGTTCTCTCATAAAGGCAATGGTTGACCCCTTGCCATTAGTTCCTGTAACATGGATAATAGGATAGGCTTGCTCAGGGTTCCCCAGCAAATCTACCGCTCTCTGCATCCGCCCCAAACCTGATCTAAAATTTAAACCGATTCGACTATGAAGCCATTTTTCTACTTCAAACACGCTTAATCTCCTTAATCCTTAACAAAAAAGCGAAGAGAATCTTCGCTTTTCACTGAATTAGCTAGTACTTAGCTATATTTTATTTCAATACGGGCTAAAAACGTCCACTGGACGTTCCAACTCTCTCCAGTTTCTGGGAGTTGGGGTAAAAACGTTCCCCGAACTCGCCAGCTCTCTCTTATTTCAAGGAACTGGGCTGATACAGTCTCCCAGACTTACTTACGGTCTTTACTTTTAGCGTAAGGCTAAAAACGTTCCCCCCGACTTACCAACTCTCTCCAGCTTCTAGGAGTTGGGCTAAAAACGTCCCCCAAACTCGCCAGCTCTCTCTTATTTTAAGGAACTGGGCTAAAAACATCCACTGGACGTTCCTGCTTTTTCTTATTTCTAGAAGCAGGGCTAAAAACATCCCCCGGACCGACTTGCGATCTTCATTTCTATCGCAAGGGTAAAAACGTTCCCCGGTCTCACCAGTTCTCTCTTATTTCAAGGAACTGGGCTGATACAGTCTCCCAGACTACCTGCATTTCCAATTTCTAGCGCAGGGCTAAAAACATCCACTGGATGTTTTTACTCCTCCATAAAGCTGTTGAAGACTTCTTCAATCATGTTCCATTCATCTTCTGAATCTTCAGGGATTGGTTGCAATTCGCCTTCTGTTCCATCTTCGTTTTCGATGAATGAGTATGCTTGGATTTCAACTTCGCCGTTTTCATCTTCTTCTGCATTAACTGGTACAAGAAGGACATAGTTTTTACCAAATTCTTCTTTTCCGTCAATAGTCAAAAGGATTTCAAATAAAGTTTCGTTTCCTTGCTCATCTACAAGTGTAATAAGTTCACGTTCTTCGTGATCGTGGTTGTGATCGTGTGACATAGTTTCTCCTCTGTCTTAAAATTTTCTATCTAAATAATTTTGCAAAATTAATTGAGCAGCTAGTTTATCAATAACTTTTTTACGCTTATTGCGACTAATATCTGCTTGCTCAATCAACATACGCTCTGCAGCGACCGTAGTTAGGCGTTCATCTTGATACTCTACTGGTAGACCAAAGAGTTCTTCTAGTTTAGCTCCATAGGCTTGACTGGCTTCCACGCGCGGTCCGCTGGTATTGTTCATGTTTTTAGGCAAACCAACAACAAAACGGTCTACCTTATAGGTTTCAACGAGTTCCTTGAGGCGTTCAAAACCAAACTGACCTTGATCTTCATTGATTTGGATGATTTCAAGCCCTTGTGCCGTAAAACCTAACGGATCGCTAATCGCTACTCCTACCGTTTTGGAACCAACGTCCAATCCCATAATTCTCATAGATTATAGATCGACTCCTTGTCCTTTAAGGTAGTAGCGAACCAGTTCTTCAACGATTTCATCTCGCTCATACTTACGGATTTGATTTCGTGCATTGTTATAACGAGGAACGTAAGCTGGGTCTCCACTGAGAACATAGCCCACGATCTGGTTAATAGGGTTATAGCCCTTTTCATTCAAAGAAGCATAGACATCTGTCAATGTTTCACTGATTTCTTTTTTATTGGAATCGTCCAATTTAAAACGTACGGTTTCTTCAGTAAATCCCATTCTAACACCCTCTTTCCTTAGAATAGTACTATTATAGCACATTCGCGGTCGTTCTACAAATCACACAGTCTGATTCTGCTGATTTTCTCTGACTTTTTACTGGACTGTTGCCCCATTTGCAACACGATTAGCAATATAGTCCTCTGGTTCGTTTTTCAATAGATTTTCCAGTCCAACATTCTTCAAGTATTCGTTTTCACTTGCTTTTTTGAGATCCAGTGTTTGGAAATCATAGCTAGTCTTGGTTTCCATTTCTTTCTCATTTAAAAGAGTCGTTTCAATGGTAAATCCTGAAATTTTTCGAGCCGCTTGAACAGACTCATCCTTGTCCTCAGCTTCTTTAAGAGCTTTTTTAGCTTCATCTAATCCTCGCTCAGAAATATAATTTTTTAAATCTTCTGATACAGGACGCTTTTGCTGAATGGTCAAGCTTAAAAATTGATTGCCTTTGTAGGTAATGATTTGAGTTTGCTGTGCTCCACTCTCATCAGCTGGCAAAACCAAGGTCTTGGTAACAACTGTATTCTTGGTTGCATTTTCTAATACGGGCAAGGTAGACTGTAGAGCTTCTTGAGAACTCTCAGTAGTTGAAGCTGCTGTTTCTTTTTTCTGACCACATCCAACGAGCAAAAATAGTGCTGCGAATGTTCCAATGACTAACTTTTTCATAAATCCTCACATGTTATCCAATTTGTACTCAATGAAAATCAAAGAGCAAACTAGGAAGCTAGCCGCAGGCTGTACTTGAGTACGG
>NZ_JUOS01000026.1 GCF_001075875.1 Streptococcus oralis | reverse complement strand
AGAGGCTAAACGCGGCGGACTGTAAATCCGCTCCTTCGGGTTCGGGGGTTCGAATCCCTCCCCTTCCATAACCTTAACTACGGGCATAGTTTAAAGGTAGAACTAAGGTCTCCAAAACCTTCAGTGTGGGTTCAATTCCTACTGCCCGTGTTTTAAAATTATGGCGGGTGTGGTGAAGTGGTTAACACACCAGATTGTGGCTCTGGCATGCGTGGGTTCGATCCCCATCACTCGCCTATTTTATATTATTGGGGTATAGCCAAGCGGTAAGGCAAGGGACTTTGACTCCCTCATGCGTTGGTTCGAAT
>NZ_JUOS01000025.1 GCF_001075875.1 Streptococcus oralis | reverse complement strand
AATGAAAATCAAAGAGCAAACTAGGAAGCTAGCCGCAGGCTGTACTTGAGTACGGCAAGGGGACGCTGACGTGGTTTGAATTTGATTTTTGAAGAGTATTAGTTAGAAAGAGTCGTAACGAAAATTAGTTACGGCCTTTTTTCTTTCATGTTTGCGAGAAAAAAGGGCTGGTTTCAAAATTTAAGAGGTGTTGGGATAGATTTTAGGTCCCTGAAACTACTTTCAGAAGAAACTGTTGCATAAAATTGTTTTGAAACTCCAATCTATTCTAGCACAAGTTATTGAAAGCGCTTTAATAATAAGCTATAATAGTCACATAAACACAAAGGAAAAGAAAAGGAGGAAAGTAGATGCCACAAATTAGTAAAGAAGCCTTGATTGAACAAATCAAAGATGGAATCATCGTTTCTTGTCAGGCACTTCCTCATGAACCGCTCTACACAGAAGCGGGAGGAGTTATCCCCTTGTTGGTGAAAGCAGCTGAACAAGGTGGTGCAGTCGGTATCCGAGCAAACAGTGTTCGAGATATCAAGGAAATTAAAGAGGTCACTAAACTTCCGATTATCGGAATTATTAAACGTGATTATCTACCACAGGAACCATTCATCACAGCGACTATGAGAGAGGTTGATGAACTAGCAGCTCTTGACATCGAAGTCATTGCTCTTGACTGTACCAAACGTGAACGTCATGATGGCTTGGAGATCCAAGAATTTATCCGTCAGATCAAAGAAAAATATCCAAATCAACTCTTGATGGCTGATACAAGTACCTTTGAGGAAGGTCTAACAGCAGTTGAAGCGGGAATTGACTTTGTCGGAACAACCTTATCAGGTTACACTTCTTACAGTCCAAAAGTGGATGGCCCAGACTTTGAACTCATCAAGAAACTCTGTGATGCAGGGGTGGACGTCATCGCTGAAGGAAAAATTCACACACCAGAACAAGCTAAGCAAATCCTAGGTTACGGAGTGCGAGGTATCGTAGTTGGTGGCGCTATTACTAGACCAAAAGAGATTACGGAACGATTTGTTGCGGGTCTTAAATAACACAATATAAAAAACGAGGAGAGTGGTTGATTAGTAGGAAAAAATGAAAACGTATACAAAGTCGACATTGCTCATTATCCGATTCGGATACGCTTATCATCATTTAGGAGAATACAAATGAAATTTAAAAAACTAGCTTGTACAGTACTTGCGGGTGCTGCGGTTCTATCTCTTGCTGCTTGTGGCAAATCAGATGCAAACAAAGATGCTGCTAGCTCTGGTAGTGACAGTGGAAAAACTGAAATCACTTGGTGGGCATTCCCAGTCTTTACTCAAGAAAAAACTGGCGATGGTGTAGGAACTTATGAAAAATCTATCATCGAAGCTTTTGAAAAAGCAAATCCAGATGTTAAAGTTAAACTAGAAACAATCGACTTCAAATCTGGTCCAGAAAAAATCACAACAGCAATCGAAGCAGGAACTGCACCAGACGTTCTCTTTGACGCACCAGGACGTATCATCCAATACGGTAAAAATGGTAAATTGGCTGAGTTGAACGACCTCTTTACAGATGAATTTGTTAAAGATGTCAACAATGAAAATATCATCCAAGCAAGTAAAGCTGGTGATAAAGCTTACATGTATCCAATCAGTTCTGCACCATTCTACATGGCTATGAACAAGAAAATGTTGGAAGATGCAGGAGTTGCAAACCTTGTAAAAGAAGGTTGGACAACTGATGACTTTGAAAAAGTTTTGAAAGCGCTTAAAGATAAAGGGTATACACCAGGTTCATTGTTCAGTTCAGGTCAAGGGGGAGACCAAGGAACACGTGCCTTCATCGCTAACCTTTATGGCGGTTCTGTAACTGATAAAGAAGTAACTAAATATACAACTGACGATCCTAAATTCGTTAAAGGTCTTGAAAAAGCATCAAGCTGGATCAAAGATGGTTTGTTGAACAATGGTTCACAATTTGACGGTGGAGCAGACATCCAAAACTTTGCAAACGGTCAAACTTCTTACACAATCCTTTGGGCTCCAGCTCAAAATGGTATCCAAGCTAAACTTTTGGAATCAAGTAAAGTAGAAGTGGTAGAAGTACCATTCCCATCTGATTCAGGTAAACCAGCTCTTGAATACCTTGTAAATGGATTTGCAGTATTTAATAACAAAGACGAAAAGAAAGTCGCAGCAGCTAAGAAATTCATCCAATTCATCGCAGATGACAAAGAATGGGGTCCTAAAGACGTAGTTCGTACAGGCGCATTCCCAGTTCGTACTTCATTTGGAAAACTTTATGATGACAAACGTATGGAAACAATCGGTAGCTGGACTCAATACTACTCACCATACTACAACACAATCGACGGCTTTGCTGAAATGAGAACACTTTGGTTCCCAATGTTGCAAGCTGTATCAAATGGTGACGAACAACCTGCTGCAGCATTGAAAGCATTCACTGAAAAAGCGAATGAAACAATCAAAAAAGCAGCTAAATAATAAGTCCTAAATAAAAACTGAGTTCCCCCTTTTCCCTGAGCACATCTGTGTATGAAAAGGGGGACTTTTGTTTGAAATAGAAGCAACTGACAGGTCAAAATTAAAATGAAGTTTTTACATTGACGAATCTTAGAAAAATTTCATTTTGATTTTAGATCAGGGTCAGATGACAGTCAAAAAAACAAAACTATGTGAAAGTGAGGTGCCGACTGTGAAAATCAATAAAATTCGCATGCGGGAAACTATTATTTCTTACGCATTCCTAGCACCAGTATTAATCTTCTTTACCGTCTTCGTTTTAGCTCCAATGATCATGGGCTTCATCACAAGTTTCTTTAACTACTCGATGACTAGCTTTGAGTTTGTTGGCTTGGACAACTACATTCGTATGTTTAAAGACCCTGTCTTTACAAAATCTTTGATTAATACCGTAATCTTGGTTATTGGGTCTGTACCAGTCGTTGTACTCTTCTCGCTCTTTGTGGCATCACAAACTTACCAACAAAATGCCGTTGCTAGATCTTTCTACCGTTTCGTCTTCTTCCTTCCTGTAGTAACAGGTAGTGTTGCCGTAACAGTAGTATGGAAATGGATCTACGATCCACTATCAGGTATTTTGAACTTCGTGCTTAAGTCAAGCCATATCATCAGCCAAAACATTTCTTGGTTGGGAGATAAAAACTGGGCTTTGATGGCGATTATGATTATCCTTTTGACAACATCAGTTGGTCAACCAATCATTCTTTACATCGCTGCAATGGGTAATATTGATAATTCACTTGTAGAAGCAGCTCGTGTTGACGGTGCGACTGAATTTCAAGTATTCTGGAAGATTAAATGGCCAAGCCTCCTTCCAACAACTCTTTATATCGCAATCATTACAACCATCAACTCATTCCAATGTTTCGCCTTGATTCAATTGTTGACATCTGGTGGTCCAAACTACTCAACAAGTACACTTATGTACTACCTCTACGAAAAAGCCTTCCAATTGACTGAATATGGCTATGCCAATACTATTGGTGTATTCTTGGCAGTTATGATTGCCCTTGTCAGCTTCGCTCAATTCAAGATCCTCGGAAACGATGTAGAATACTAAGGAAAGGAGACAGCTATGCAACCTACACAACAAAAGAAACCATTAACAGCCTTTACTGTTATTTCAACAATCATTTTGCTCTTGTTGACTGTACTGTTTATCTTCCCATTCTACTGGATCTTGACAGGTGCATTCAAATCACAACCAGATACCATTATGATTCCACCACAATGGTTCCCTAAAGCTCCAACTATGGAGAACTTCCAACAATTGATGGTGCAAAACCCAGCCTTGCAATGGATGTGGAATTCAGTGTTCATTTCTTTAGTAACGATGTTCTTGGTTTGTGCAACCTCTTCACTAGCGGGTTATGTATTGGCTAAGAAACGTTTCTATGGACAACGCATTCTCTTTGCAATCTTTATCGCTGCCATGGCTCTTCCAAAACAAGTTGTCCTTGTACCATTGGTACGTATCGTCAACTTTATGGGAATCCACGACACTCTTTGGGCAGTTATCTTGCCTTTGATTGGATGGCCATTCGGGGTCTTCCTTATGAAACAGTTCAGTGAAAACATTCCTACAGAATTGCTTGAATCTGCTAAAATCGATGGATGTGGCGAGATTCGTACATTCTGGAGCGTAGCCTTCCCTATCGTGAAGCCAGGATTTGCAGCTCTTGCAATCTTTACTTTCATCAACACATGGAATGACTACTTTATGCAGTTGGTTATGTTGACATCTCGTAACAACTTGACCATCTCACTCGGGGTTGCGACTATGCAGGCTGAGATGGCAACCAACTACGGTTTGATCATGGCTGGTGCTGCCCTTGCAGCTGTGCCAATCGTAACGGTCTTCCTTGTCTTCCAAAAATCCTTCACTCAAGGGATTACTATGGGAGCTGTTAAAGGATAGTACTCTGCGAAAATTGAATATAGTACAATTTGTTTATCAGTATGCAGAAGTATAGTTGATAGACTAAGAGAATATAGGCTATATAAGTGTCTACAAAATGGAGAGGAGTTGCTTACTTCATGAAGTTTTGTTAGACACTTATAAACTTAATTTTTGACTTTTTAGATACTATTTAGAATAGTTATTTCCCATCTTAGTGGTATCCAAGATAAGTATATTGTACTTATCTTGGACGGAATTTTTGAGAGTAAAATAGTTCGGGGAACTATTTTAGCCTGAACCTAGAAATGAATAAGCGAGGAGCGCAAAAATTAGGTCTTTCATTTCATGGTTTTCTAAAATCATCCACTGGATAATTTTACCTTCCGTCCGCACTATTTAAGGGAAATTATAAAAAGATAAATCAAATTGGAAATAAGCATCAGAAGCGAAGGAAATTACTATGATTTTTGATGATTTAAAAAATATCACCTTTTATAAAGGAATTCATCCAAATCTCGATAAGGCTATCGATTATCTCTATGAGCATCGTAAAGATAGTTTTGAATTAGGTAAATATGAGATTGATGGGGATAAGGTCTTTCTAGTTGTGCAAGAAAATGTTCTCAATCAAGAAGAAAATGATCGTTTTGAGCATCATAAAAAATATGCAGATTTGCATTTGTTGGTTGAAGGACATGAGTACTCTAGCTACGGCTCTCGCATCAAAGATGAGGCTGTAGCCTTTGATGAAGCTAGCGATATCGGCTTTGTCCATTGTCATGAACAATACCCACTCTTGTTGGGTTATCACAATTTTGCAGTCTTTTTCCCAGGTGAACCTCATCAACCTAATGGTTATGCAGGTATGGAAGATAAAGTTCGTAAATATTTATTTAAAATTTTAATCGATTAGTCAGTTAGGAGGAGCAAACAATGGCACATAAAGGATCTGGATTGATAAAAGCGGCATTTGATACGGATAACTTTCTGATGCGTTTTTGCGAGAAAGTTTTAGATATTGTGACGGTTAATCTACTCTTTGTTGTGTCTTGTTTGCCAATTGTGACGATCGGAGTAGCGAAAATCAGTCTCTATCAGACAATCTTTGAAGTTAAGAGTAGTCGACGTGTTCCTGTTTTTAAAACTTATATGAGAGCCTTTAAGCAAAATTTGAAATTAGGTCTCCAGTTAGGTTTGTTGGAACTAGGAATTTTTCTGATTAGCGTTGTTGACTTATCACTATTCTGGGGGCAAACCAGCCTAGGCTTCCAGCTCATTAAAGCCATTTGCTTGGGAATTCTGATATTTTTAACCTTAGTCATGTTGGCTAGCTATCCAATTGCAGCACGTTATGACTTGACTTGGAAAGAAGTTCTTCAAAAGGGCTTGCTTTTGGTCAGCTTTAACTTCGTGTGGTTCTTCTTGATGTTTGCAATTATTTTATTAATCATGATGCTTCTCTATCTATCAGGCTTCACTCTAGTGCTTGGTGGTTCAGCATTTCTACTTTTTGGCTTTGGCCTTCTTGCCTTTTGCCAAGCTGGATTAATGGAAAAATTGTTTGCTAAATATCAGGAAGATTGAAAACGTTATGAAACTACTTTCAAACAAGAAAAGCTATGGGAGATGAATAGAAATTAAAATCTAAGTGGCTAAGATGTATTGAAAGCGCTTTTTACAAAGTGTATACTAAAATAGTAAAAAATCATCTGCCAAGAGCAGAAAATAAGAAATCTTAGGAGAAATCTATGTCAGATTTAAAAAAATATGAAGGTGTCATTCCTGCCTTCTACGCATGTTATGATGATGCAGGTGAAGTAAGCCCAGAACGTACTCGTGCCTTGGTGCAATACTTCATTGATAAAGGTGTTCAGGGGCTTTATGTCAACGGTTCTTCAGGTGAATGTATCTACCAAAGCGTAGAGGACCGCAAATTGATCTTGGAAGAAGTCATGGCAGTTGCTAAAGGTAAATTGACCATCATTGCTCACGTGGCTTGCAACAATACTAAAGACAGTATCGAACTTGCTCGCCATGCTGAAAGCTTGGGAGTAGATGCTATCGCAACAATCCCACCAATTTACTTCCGTTTGCCTGAGTACTCAGTTGCTAAATACTGGAACGACATCAGTGCAGCGGCCCCAAATACAGACTACGTTATCTACAACATTCCTCAATTGGCAGGTGTTGCCTTGACTCCAAGTCTTTACACAGAAATGTTGAAAAACCCACGTGTCATTGGTGTTAAAAATTCTTCAATGCCAGTTCAAGATATCCAAACTTTTGTCAGCCTTGGTGGTGATGATCATATCGTCTTTAATGGTCCAGACGAACAATTCCTAGGTGGGCGTCTCATGGGTGCAAAAGCTGGTATCGGTGGTACTTATGGTGCTATGCCAGAACTTTTCTTGAAACTCAACCAATTGATTACAGATAAAGACCTAGAAACAGCGCGTGAATTGCAATATGCTATCAACGCTATCATCGGTAAATTGACTGCAGCTCATGGAAATATGTACGGCGTTATCAAAGAAGTCTTGAAAATCAATGAAGGACTTAATATCGGATCAGTTCGTTCTCCACTTACACCAGTGACCGAAGAAGATCGTCCAGTTGTAGAAGCAGCTGCGGCATTGATTCGTGAAACTAAGGAGCGTTTCCTCTAATCAATAGGAGGCTTTATGACTAATTACGTTGCAATTGATGTTGGTGGAACTAATATCAAATATGGTTTAATTGATCAGGATGGACAACTTGTAGAGTCTCACGAAGTAGCGACTGAGGCGCATAAGGGTGGTCCACACATCTTACAGAAAACAAAAGATATCGTAGCTAGCTATCTAGAAAAAGGACCAGTATCAGGTGTAGCCATTTCCTCGGCGGGAATGGTTGATCCTGATAAGGGTGAGATTTTCTACGCTGGTCCACAAATTCCAAACTATGCAGGAACCCAATTTAAAAAAGAAATTGAAGGAAGCTTTGGAATTCCTTGTGAAATTGAAAATGATGTCAACTGCGCAGGGCTAGCAGAAGCGGTTTCTGGATCTGGAAAAGGTGCAGGAATAACGCTTTGTTTGACCATCGGAACAGGTATCGGTGGTTGTTTAATCATTGATGGCCAGATTTTCCATGGATTTAGTAATTCTGCCTGTGAAGTTGGCTATATGCATATGCAGGATGGGGCTTTCCAAGATTTAGCTTCTACAACTGCCTTGGTTGAGTATGTAGCCAAGGCTCATGATGAGGAAGTGGCTCATTGGAATGGTCGTAGAATTTTCAAAGAAGCTACAGAAGGCAATAAACTCTGTATGGAGGGCATTGACCGTATGGTAGACTATCTTGGGAAAGGTCTTGCTAACATCTGTTATGTTGCCAATCCAGAGGTTGTTATACTAGGTGGTGGTATTATGGGGCAAGAAGCGATTTTGAAACCGAAAATTCGTACAGCTCTGAAAGATGCGCTTGTTCCGAGCTTAGCGGAAAAAACAAGATTAGAATTTGCGCGTCATCAAAATACTGCAGGTATGCTTGGAGCCTACTATCACTTCAAAACAAAACAATCCTAAGTTGGCCTTGCCAATTTAGGATTTTTTAGTCATAAACAGTAAAATAATCATTTAGTAAAAATCTAGTTAAAATTTTGAAACCCCTTGCATTTTTTAATATAACATAGTATATTTATAATAATGCGAAAACTCTAGAAAAATTCTTGCTAATGGAAGCATTATTTTATTTTTTAAAAATGTAAGCGATTTCTACAAAAAGGCTTACCAAAAAATAAATAGCTTAGGAGCAGAGTTTTAAGCTAGGGAATCAAACAAAAATTGTCGCCAGCTAAAGCTGGGCTCGGGCAGTAGCTGACTGCTCTAGAATAGTAGGAGTATTTGATGAAACAATATTTTTTAGAAAAAGGTCGAATATTTAGTATTCGTAAACTGACTGTTGGTGTTGCTTCTGTAGCAGTCGGTCTTGCTTTTTTTGCATCTGGTAATGTTGCGGCTAGTGAACTTGTGACAGAACCAAAACTTGAAGTAGATAGTCAAGCAAAAGAAGTGGTAGATGTAGATCATGAAAAAGAAGAAGCAGTTAAGGGAGAAGTAACTGAAAAAACAGAACCTGCTGTCGAGAAAGTGGCAGAGGAAGGGAAAACTGCTGAAGTGGCTGGCGATTTACTCCCTGAAGAAATCCCTGACCGTGCCTATCCTGATACTCCAGTGAAAAAAGTGGATACTGCAGCTATTGTATCAGAAAAAGATAGTCCACAAGTAGAGACTGAAAGTATCTTAAAAGCGAAGGAAGAAACTCCATCTGAAGCTGGAAAAGAAAATAGAGCCATTATCAATGGCGGACAAGACCTTAAGCATATCAATTATGAAGGTCAACCAGCAACATCTGCTACTATGGTTTATTCAATCTTTAGCTCACCTCTGGCAAATGGCGGTAGTCAGCGATACCTTAACTCAGGTTCAGGTATCTTTGTTGCTCCAAATGTCATCTTGACAGTGGCCCACAACTTCTTGGTCAAGGATGCAGATACTAATGCGGGTTCTATCCGTGGTGGTGATACGGCTAAGTTCTATTACAATGTAGGTTCAAATACTGCTAAGAATAATTCTTTGCCAAGCTCTGGAAATACTGTTTTGTTCAAGGAAAAAGATATTCATTTCTGGAATAAAGAAAAATTCGGTGAAGGCTATAAGAATGACCTAGCCTTGGTTGTAGCTCCAGTTCCACTTTCAATTGCAAGTCCAAATAAGGCAGCTACCTTTACTCCTTTAGCAGAACATCGAGAATACAAAGCTGGAGAACCTGTTAGCACCATCGGTTACCCTACAGATTCAACTTCTCCAGAATTGAAGGAACCAATTGTTCCAGGTCAATTGTATAAGGCGGACGGTGTTGTTAAAGGTACTGAAAAGTATGATGATAAGGGAACAGTTGGTGTCACTTATCGTTTGACTTCTGTATCAGGTCTTTCAGGTGGTGGGATTATCAACGGTGATGGTAAGGTCATTGGGATCCACCAACGTGGAACTGTCGATAATGCGAACATTGCTGAAAAAGATCGCTTTGGAGGAGGGCTTGTCCTCTCGCCAGAACAATTGGCATGGGTCAAAGAAATCATTGACAAGTACGGTGTCAAAGGTTGGTATCAAGGCGATAACGGCAATCGTTATTACTTCACTCCAGAGGGAGAAATGCTTCGAAATAAGACAGCTGTTATAGGTGAAAACAAATATTCCTTCGATGAAAGTGGTGTAGCGACTCTTCTTGAAGGTGTTGATTATGGACGAGTTGTTGTCGAACACCTAGACCAAAATGATAATCCAGTCAAAGAAAACGATACTTTTGTTGAAAAGACAGAAGTTGGAACTCAGTTCGACTATAACTATAAAACAGAAATTGAAAAGACTGACTTCTTCAAGAAGAATAAAGAAAAATATGAGATTGTATCGATTGACGGCAAAACTGTCAATAAGCAACTAAAAGACGCTTGGGAAGATGATTATAGCGTTGTGAGCAAGGCTCCTGCAGGAACTCGCGTTATCAAGGTTGTTTATAAGGTCAATAAAGGTTCCTTTGACGTTCATTATCGTTTGAAAGGTACAGACCAAGAATTGGCAACTGCGACTGTGGATAATAACGATGGTAAAGAATATGAAGTTTCCTTTGTTCACAGATTCCAAGCCAAAGAAATTGCAGGCTACCGTGCAGTCAACGCAAGCCAAGAAGCAACAATCCAACATAAAGGAGTGAATCAAGTTATTTTTGAATACGAAAAAATTGAAGATCCAAAACCAGTAACTCCTGCAACTCCAGTAGTGGATCCAAAAGACGAAGAAACAGAAATTGGAAACTATGGACCACTACCAAGCAAGGCCCAATTGGACTACCACAAGGAAGAATTGGCTGCCTTCATCCACTATGGAATGAACACTTACACCAACTCTGAGTGGGGTAACGGTAGAGAAAATCCTCAAAACTTTAATCCAACAAATCTTGATACAGACCAGTGGATTAAGACTTTGAAGGATGCTGGGTTCAAACGAACAATCATGGTTGTCAAACACCATGACGGTTTTGTGATTTATCCATCTAAATACACAGACCATACGGTAGCTGCAAGTCCATGGAAAGACGGTAAGGGAGACCTTCTCGAAGAAATCTCTAAATCAGCAACGAAGTATGACATGAATATGGGGGTTTACCTATCACCATGGGATGCCAATAACCCTAAATATCATGTTTCAACTGAAAAAGAGTACAACGAATACTACCTCAACCAGCTCAAGGAAATCCTTGGCAATCCAAAATACGGAAATAATGGTAAATTTATCGAAGTCTGGATGGATGGTGCGCGTGGTAGCGGAGCTCAAAAAGTAACTTATACCTTCGATGAGTGGTTCAAGTACATCAAGGAAGCTGAAGGAGACATAGCTATCTTCTCTGCTCAACCAACAAGTGTCCGTTGGATTGGTAATGAACGTGGTATCGCTGGAGATCCAGTTTGGCATAAGGTTAAGAAAGCTAAAATCACTGACGATGTGAAGAACGAATATCTCAACCATGGAGATCCAGAAGGAGATATGTACTCTGTCGGTGAAGCAGACGTTTCTATCCGTTCAGGTTGGTTCTACCATGACAATCAACAACCAAAATCAATCAAAGATTTGATGGATATCTACTTCAAGTCTGTTGGTCGTGGAACGCCACTTCTCCTCAATATTCCACCAAATAAAGAAGGTAAATTCGCAGATGCAGATGTGGCGCGCTTGAAAGAATTCCGAGCAACCTTGGATCAAATGTATGCAACTGACTTCGCCAAGGGAGCAACTGTAACGGCAAGCTCTACCCGTAAGAATCACTTGTATCAAGCAAGCAACCTAACCGATGGTAAGGATGATACTAGTTGGGCATTGTCAAATGATGCCAAGACAGGTGAATTTACTGTCGATCTCGGTCAAAAGAGACGCTTTGACGTAGTCGAACTCAAAGAAGATATTGCTAAAGGTCAACGTATCTCTGGATTTAAGGTTGAAGTTGAGCTCAATGGTCGCTGGGTTCCATATGGAGAAGGTTCGACTGTTGGTTATCGTCGTCTCGTCCAAGGTCAACCTGTGGAAGCACAAAAGATTCGTGTGACTATCACGAATTCACAAGCAACTCCTATTTTGACAAACTTCTCTGTTTATAAGACACCAAGTAGCATCGAAAAAACAGATGGCTATCCTCTAGGCTTGGATTACCATTCAAATACAACAGCTGATAAAGCAAATACAACCTGGTATGACGAATCCGAAGGCGTCCGTGGAACATCCATGTGGACCAATCAAAAAGATGCTAGCGTAACCTACCGTTTCAATGGAACTAAAGCTTATGTCGTATCTACAGTGGATCCAAATCACGGTGAAATGTCAGTTTATGTGGATGGTCAAAAGGTTGCAGACGTACAAACTAATAATGCGGCTCGTAAACGTAGCCAGATGGTTTATGAGACAGATGACTTGGCTCCAGGTGAACACACTATCAAACTCGTCAACAAAACTGGAAAAGCTATTGCAACTGAAGGTATCTACACGCTCAATAATGCTGGTAAAGGTATGTTTGAGTTGAAAGAAACAACCTATGAAGTTCAAAAAGGACAACCTGTCACTGTAACGATTAAACGTGTTGGTGGTAGCAAAGGAGCTGCAACAGTTCATGTCGTGACTGAACCAGGAACAGGGGTTCATGGTAAAGTTTATAAGGATACAACAGCTGATTTGACCTTCCAAGATGGTGAAACAGAAAAAACGTTGACCATTCCGACAATTGACTTTACGGAGCAAGCTGACTCTATCTTTGACTTCAAAGTGAAAATGACGAGTGCTTCAGACGAAGCTTTGCTTGGATTTGCTTCAGAAGCTACTATTCGAGTGATGAAGGCAGAATTGCTCCTAAAAGACCAGACAAGCTATGACGATCAGGCACCTCAGCTTGACTATAGTCCAGGTTGGAACCATGAAACGAACTCAGCTGATAAATACCAAAATACAGAATCATGGGCGTCATTTGGACGTTTGACAGAAGAACAGAAGAAAAATGCCAGTGTAACAGCCTACTTCTACGGAACAGGTCTTGAGATCAAAGGATATGTGGATCCAGGACATGGTATCTACAAAGTAACGTTAGACGGTAGAAAAGTCGAGTATCAAGATGGCCTAGGTAATGCTTCTGAGTACAACGGTAAGAAGTACTTCAGTGGTACAGCAGCTACACGCCAAGGTGATCAGACTCTCGTTCGTTTGACAGGACTAGAAGAAGGTTGGCATGCTGTAACCTTGCAATTGGATCCAAAACTAAATGATACCTCTAGAAATATCGGTATCCAAGTAGACCAGTTCATCACTCGTGGTGAAGATAGCGGTCTTTATACCAAAGAACAGTTAATCCAAGCAATGAAGAATTGGAAGGATGAATTGGTTAAATTTGACCAAACAAGTTTGAAGAACACTCCAGAGGCGCGTCAAGCCTTCAAGTCAAACTTGGACAAATTATCAGAGCAACTTTCAGCAAGTTCTGCAAATGCACAAGAAGTTCTGAAAACAGCTACAGCCTTGCAAACGATCCTTGATAAGGAAGAAAACTACGGTGTAGAAGAAACCCCAGCTCAACCAGAAGAGTCTAAGATTGACTACGATAAGGCTATGGCAAGCTTGGCAGAGGCTATTCAAAACAAGAGCAAAGAACTAGGTGATGATAAGGAAGCTAAGAAGAAACTAGTCGAGTTATCCGAGCAAGCTCTTACTGCTATTGAGGCAGCTAAGACTCAGGATGCGGTAGACAAAGCCTTGCAAGCAGCTCTAACTTCTATCAACCAACTT
>NZ_JUOS01000024.1 GCF_001075875.1 Streptococcus oralis | reverse complement strand
TGCGGTCGCTTCAGCATCAGCATCAACAAGTGCGGTAGCCTCAGCCTCAGCATCAACAAGTGCGGTAGCAAGTGCATCAGCATCGACAAGTGCAGTCGCTTCAGCCTCAGCATCAACTAGCGCGGTAGCCTCAGCTTCAGCATCAACCAGCGCAGTAGCAAGTGCCTCAGCATCAACAAGTGCGGTAGCTTCAGCTTCAGCATCAACAAGTGCAGTAGCTTCAGCATCAGCGTCAACAAGTGCAGTAGCAAGTGCATCAGCA
>NZ_JUOS01000023.1 GCF_001075875.1 Streptococcus oralis | reverse complement strand
ACTTGAGTACGGCAAGGTGAAGCTGACGTGGTTTGAATTTGATTTTCGAAGAGTATTAATGATAGATAAACTGGTCAGGATCTTACTCCTGACCTTTTTCTTTTGCAAAATGACAAAAATATTAAACTTTTTGACAAAGATACTTGTCAAAAATAAAAAGATGTGTTACAATGAAATCAAGTTAAGAAAAGTATAGCAGAAAGGAACGATTATGTGGGCATTAGAATTTGTACCTCTTATGATAATCTTTTATCTCGACCATACCCAAAAGGTCAAGAAACTAGGAAATAAAATCAAAAAGTTTGAGCGAAAAGAGAAAGGAAATACAGAAATGTCAAGATTATTAAAAGAAATGATTGGGAGAACGCCGGTCATCGTTGGACAATTATTTGGAACAGATAACTGGGAAGTTGTGGATGTTGATGAGGAATGGGTCAAGCTACGACGTGTAGATAAAAAGGGAAAAGAAAAATTCAAACTACAACGCATTGAGGATATCCAAACAATTCAATTTGACGGAGAGTAGGTGTGTGACATGCAACTAAAAAATCGTCTAAAAGAGCTTCGGGCTCGCGATGGCCTGAATCAAACCGAACTGGCCAAGCTAGCTGGCGTGTCCAGGCAAACCATCAGTTTGCTAGAACGGGATGAGTACACGCCATCCATCGTCATTGCCCTGAAGATTGCTCAGATATTCCATGAGCCAGTCGAGTCAGTCTTTCGCTTGGAGGAGGATAAGTGATGAACAAGTATAAAGTGATTTATTATCTATGTATAGTTGTGTTTATCGTGAATCTTTTGGCTATGATTGGAACCCTATTTGGTTGGTTTACAATCGTCGAAAGTAAGTATCTCTTCTGGATAAATTTAGTGCTACTATTAGTCTTTAGATGGGTAGAGAGAAAGATAAAGTTTAAAGAGATCGTAAAAGGAGAAAAATTATGAAAGAATTTTTAGCAGGTTTTCAAGTAGATACTGAGAACAAAGAACTTGCAGGTGTCTGTGCAGGTATAGGAAATTATTTTAACATCCAGACCAATATCGTTCGTTTGGTGACAGTCTTCTTGTTTCCCTCTTCGACGGAGATTGGGATTATAACAGTTGTTCTCTATGCTTATCTAGCAGGTTGGCTTGAGAGAGTTCCTTTAGAAGAAGGGGCGAAAAAAGCAAGAAATCAAGCTATTCTCTTGTTTGCTGTTTGTTTGCTTTTGGTGTCACTTGGAACAGAAGGTTTGACAGCTATTTTTGAATCAGGTAAAGCCTTTGGTCAGTGGTTGGCTGGATTGGTTTAGAAAGAGGTTAAAAGATGGAAAAGAAACGTGGATTATTATTATTTTTAGCAGCTGTTGTCTTTGGAGGTTTCTTGGGCGGTTTTGTAGGGATGTATAAGGCCGGTGCCGAATCCTACGAAGTTATTTTAGATGTAAAAGTCTTGATACCCTGGATATCAACTATTTGTTTACTGTTAGGTTTCATTAGCATTCTTTTGACGTTCAATTTCCTAAAGAAAAGCAGAAAATTTCATTCCTTGTATCAAGAGGAAATGGATGATGACCTGAATGAAATCTATTATGTGCAAATGTACCGGAATCTTGAGTTTGGTAACATTGCTTTTAATATTACAAACGTAGCGATTTTATTGGCTCTCTTTATTTCAGCAAGTGAAGTGGTTATACTAAATAGAAGCAATCTAACCTTATCTCTTTCTTTTTTGGGATTAGTGTTAATTTTTAATGCTCAAAAATATCTTTATAAAACCATTGCGATTGTTCGTCAGTTTGATTTGGCATTTTTCTCTACACCAAGGGATGTCATGGACTTTATCAATTCTTACGATGAAGGGGAGCGCCAGGCTAATTTGGAACAGAGTTTTCGGATTTTATTCCAATTACATCAGTATGTCTTGCCAGCTTTGTACTTTCTGATTGCTCTCTTTTCTTTACTGACAGGAGAGATTCAGTTACTAGCCTTCTTGCTCGTAGGAGCAATCCATATTTATATCAATGTGATGCAGTTACCTATGGTAAAACGCTATTTTAAATAAAGGAGTTTCTATGATTCGTGTTGAAAATGTAAGCAAAAATTTTGGGAGCAAAAAAGCCCTTCATCAGATTTCTTTTGAGATTAAGGAGGGTGAAATCTTTGGTTTTCTTGGTCCTTCTGGCTCAGGTAAAACAACTATGATCAATGTCTTAACAGGCCAGTTGACTGCAGATCAAGGTAACACAATTTTGTTAGGCAAGAATTCTAAAGATTTAACCTCAAATGATTTGGAACAAATCGGTATAGTTAGTGATGGCAGTGGTTTTTATGAAAAGATGAGTCTTTACAAAAATCTTCTCATTTACGCTAAGTTATATGGCCTCAAGTCAGATAGAGTAAATCAGGTGCTCCAACAGGTTGGATTGGCAGATGCTAAAGATATTATCGCAGAAAAACTATCTACAGGAATGAAACAACGAATGTTCTTGGCTCGTGCCCTTCTTAATGCTCCTAAGATCCTCTTTCTAGATGAGCCAACCAGTGGGCTAGACCCTACAACATCTAAGATGATTCATACCCTACTTCAAGAATTAAAACAGGCGGGGACAACTATCTTTCTGACCACGCATGATATGAATGAAGCAACTTTGCTTTGTGATCGCTTATCTCTTTTAAATAAGGGAAATTTAATAGAGTATGGAAGTCCACAAGAGATTATTCAAAAATACCATGTGGATAAGAAAGTACGTGTAGGTTATAAAGATGGAAGAGAACAAATAGTTCTGTTTGAAGAATTGCCGCATTTAGACACGACAGATTTGATGGTTGTTCACTCTTGTGAGCCAACTTTAGAAGAAATCTTTATCAGATTGACAGGAGAAAAGTTAGATGTTTAGAAAATTAAATGCCCTACTATGGTTAAGAGTGCAAGTTCTTATTAGCAATTCAACTTTGTTAGCAACTTTATTGATGCCCTTTGGTATTGCTGTTTTATTAAATGAATTTTTAAATAAGAATGGAGAAGTGAGCCTATTTTTACTATCTGCTAGCTTGACGATGGTCTTGAGCATGGGAAGTGGTTATATGGTATCGATTATGATGGCAGAAGATAAGGAAAAACGAAATCTCAAATCACTTATTCTAAGTGGTGTGACAGCAACAGAATATACTTTCAGTATGCTCGTTCTTCCTATTTTGATAATGTTGCTTGCTATGATTGTACTTCCCATCTATCTTAAAGTAGATGTATCTGGTTATTTATTTGCCTATGCTATCTATTTGCTCCTAGCAACTATTTGTATTATTTTTCTCAACCTTCTAATCGGTGCAGTATCAGATACTCAATCTAAAGCGCAAGTCTATAGTATCTTTCCTATGTTCATTGTTTCTTTTTTACCTATGATTGCTCTTCAAAATGATACGGTTCAAAAACTGTTGGACTATTCTTTTATCGGTCCTTTTGTAGGTCTATTAAAAGAAGGTGGAGGAGAATTGTCTCTGGGAAATCTTGGTCTTTTATTGTCATGGGTCCTTGTTCTAGGCCTAGCATGTCTCTTTGAATTGAAAAATAGTTATAAAGGAAAATAGGAGAATCTTATGAAAACACTTCAAAATATCGGTTGGTATAGTCTTACTTTCTTATCATTTATTATGGTCTATAGTTTTATTCAGGGCGTAGGCTTAGAAGCCATGAAAATGGGTGCGCCTGAATATGTTGCTGTTCCAATTTATGTCTTATTAGCAGGAATTTTCACCTTCGTTACCTACAAGTGGTATAAGACAGGAACCGTTACGATTGAAAAAACAGCCCTTAACAAATACATCTGGTTGCCTGCCTTGGTATGGGCCCTTGTCATTGTTGCTCAATTCTTTTTGCCAAATGATCCATCAGTCAGTCAACAGATGGCAGAACAATTGACTCATAGTCAACCTCTCTTCTCTTTCTTTATGATAGTGGTCTTTGCGCCTCTGACAGAAGAATTAACCTTTAGAGGTATGTTGGCTCGTTTTGTCTTCCCACAACAGGATAACCTTAAGCAGACAGCTCTCTTTCTTCTTGTAAGCACTGTAATTTTTGCACTTGTCCATTTCCCTACTTCTCCTCAACAATTTCTAGTTTATAGTGCGCTTGGGTTTAGCATGGGATTGGCTTATATCAACAAGGGTGGTCTGGCTTATAGTATGGGATTGCATGCCTTGAACAATTTAATTTCATTTGTCATGATAATGATGCTATAATAGACTCAGGAGGAAGTCATGAAACGAGTGATATTATTAGCAGTGATTCAGGCAGTTGTTCTCTTCTTCATTATTGGAGCGCTTGCCTATGCTTTTAAAGGGGATTTCTTTTATAATAATCTAGCAGTTATTTTTGCACCAATTGCAGGTATTATGCGATTTGCGACAGCCTATGCAACGGAGATTGTTCTCCCTAAAAAGGCTGCAGAGATTGCTGAAAAGCGTAAAAAATAAAGAAATTCCAAGTAAAATAAGATCCAGCGAATGACTTTGCTGGATTTTTTCATTTATAGCAGGATTCTTCTCAACTTTTCTGATGATTTTCATGAAGAGCCTGCGCTTTTATGGTAAAATAGTAACAGAATAAAAGAGGAGAGAAAACATGAAACGTAGTATGTATGCTGGTCGTGTTCGTGAGGAGCACATCGGACAAGAAATTACCTTGAAAGGCTGGGTTGCCCGTCGTCGTGACCTTGGTGGTTTGATCTTTATCGATCTTCGTGACCGTGAAGGAATCATGCAGTTGGTTATCAACCCAGAAAAAGTATCTGCAGAGGTGATGGCAACAGCTGAAAGCCTTCGTAGTGAATTTGTCATCGAGGTTACTGGTCAGGTTGCTGCACGTGAGCAGGCCAATGATAAGTTGGCGACTGGCTCAGTTGAATTGAATGTAGCAGCTCTTACTGTACTTAATACAGCCAAAACAACACCATTTGAAATCAAGGATGGCATTGAAGCAAACGATGATACACGTCTACGTTACCGTTACCTTGACCTTCGTCGTCCAGAAATGTTGGAAAATCTTAAACTTCGTGCCAAGGTAACCCATTCTATCCGTAACTACTTGGATGAGTTGGAATTTATCGATGTAGAAACACCATTCCTTTCTAAGTCAACACCAGAAGGGGCGCGTGACTATTTGGTGCCATCTCGTGTTAATAAAGGGCATTTTTACGCTCTTCCTCAAAGTCCGCAGATTACAAAACAGTTGTTGATGAATGCTGGATTTGACCGTTACTACCAAATCGTTAAATGTTTCCGCGATGAAGATTTGCGTGGTGACCGCCAACCTGAATTTACCCAGGTCGACTTGGAAACTTCATTCTTGACTGAGCAAGAAATCCAAGATATCACAGAAGGCTTGATTGCGCGCGTGATGAAGGAAACAAAAGGGATTGAAGTAACGCTGCCATTCCCTCGTATGAAGTATGATGATGCTATGGCTCTTTATGGTTCTGACAAGCCTGATACTCGTTTTGAAATGTTGCTTCAAGACTTGACAGATCTTGTCAAGGGTGTAGATTTCAAAGTCTTCTCAGAAGCTCCTGCGGTTAAAGCCATTGTAGTTAAAGATGCAGCAGACAACTACTCTCGTAAAGATATTGACAAGATGACAGAGGTAGCCAAGCAGTATGGTGCTAAAGGTCTTGCTTGGGTCAAGGTAGTTGATGGCGAATTAAACGGTCCAGTTGCAAAATTCTTGACTGGTATCCAAGCAGACTTGACAACAGCGCTTGGTCTTGAAGATAAAGACTTGGTTCTCTTTGTGGCTGATACGCTTGAAGTAGCTAATGCAACACTTGGAGCCCTTCGTGGACGTATTGCTAAAGAATTAGGCTTGATTGATCAGGATAAATTTAACTTCCTTTGGGTTGTTGACTGGCCAATGTTTGAATGGTCTGAAGAAGAAGGCCGTTATATGAGTGCCCACCATCCATTTACTCTTCCTCAAGCAGAAACTACTCATGAGCTTGAAGGTGATTTGGCTAAGGTTCGTGCTATTGCCTACGACATCGTTTTGAACGGTTATGAGCTTGGCGGTGGTAGCCTTCGTATCAACCAAAAAGAACTCCAAGAACGTATGTTCAAAGCTCTTGGCTTCTCAGCTGAAGAAGCAAATGACCAGTTTGGTTTCCTTTTGGAAGCTATGGATTATGGCTTCCCACCACACGGTGGTTTGGCGATCGGTCTTGACCGTTTTGTCATGTTGCTCGCTGGAGAAGAAAATATCCGCGAAGTCATTGCCTTTCCTAAGAACAACAAGGCAACTGACCCAATGACGCAAGCACCATCAACAGTAGCTCTTAAACAATTAGAAGAATTAGAGATTCAATTGAAACCCTCTGGCTATAAAATTTGAAATATTGAGTAGAACAAGATGAAACAAACGAAACTAACTAAAAAGTGGAATCATTATCTTCGCCGCTTTGCTTATCGAGTAAAGATTTTGCGTGTTTTACAAAGTATTTCTCGAGAAAAATACGATGAAAAAATCTCAGCTTCTCTGGTATATGGTTTTCTATCAGCAGTAGCTGTCAATTTCTTTTTCCAACCAGGGCACGTTTATTCAAGTGGTGCGACAGGTTTGGCTCAGATTATATCTGCCCTTAGTAACCACTGGTTTGGGTTTCATTTCCCAATCTCAGTAGCATTTTATGCCATCAATATTCCTCTCATGATTTTGGCTTGGTATCAAATTGGACATAAGTTCACAATTTTTACATTTATCACGGTATCCATGAGCTCGCTCTTTATCCAGTTTGTGCCGGTGGTGGTCTTGACAGAGGATCCAATCATCAATGCCCTTTTTGGTGGAGTTGTCATGGGACTGGGAATTGGATTTGCACTACGTCATAACATCTCCAGTGGCGGAACAGATATTGTCAGCCTAACCATTCGTAAGAAGACAGGTCGTAACGTCGGAAGTATCTCTTTCTTGGTGAACGGTACAATCATGTTGATTGCAGGAGTGACCTTTGGTTGGAAATATGCCCTTTATTCCATGATTACCATCTTTGTATCAAGTCGTGTGACAGATGCAGTTTTCACCAAACAAAAACGCATGCAGGCTATGATTGTCACTAGCAATCCAGATGCCGTCATTGAGAAGATCCATAATAAATTGCATCGTGGAGCCACTATGATTCATGATGCTGAAGGAACCTATAACCACGAACGTAAGGCTGTTTTGATTACGGTTATCACTCGTGCAGAGTTCAATGATTTTAAACTGATCATGAAGCAAGTTGATCCAACAGCCTTTGTTTCTGTTTCAGAAAACGTTCATATCCTAGGCCGATTTGTTGAAGTCGAAAACTAATCAATTATAAAAATAGATTACAAAAAACCAACTCTAAGCAAAAGATGTTAGAGTTGGTTTTTCTTATTTTTCAATGATTTCATGTGCAATCACTTGACGATAGCAGATTTGACGATTTTCTTTGACATCATTAATGATTTGAAGAATCGTCTCAAACGAAGTGCGGCCGAGAGCAAGACTATTAATATTGACATAGGCCGCTAGGTTTAATCTTGGGTTAACAGAGTCAAAGCTGAGAACAGGGACATTAAGCTGATGTTCGTTGAGGTAGTTACAAACACCTTCCGCTAAGAGGCTATCTGTTGTGATAACAGCATCGGTTTTTGGATCGTATTCAAAAAGTTGTTTGCTAAATTTATATCCCTTTTCTTCAAGAAATTCATCAGCGAAAAAGGTACGATGACTATCAAGAGATAGTTTGTGTTCTTGGAGGGCTTGCTCGTAACCTGTTAGACGATCCTGCGTAACGTAGAGTTTCTTGGTACCACCGATGAAAGCAATGCGGCTGCATCCTTTTTTGATGAAGTATTCTGTCGCATCAAAACCAGCTTGAATATTATCATTGTCAACAAGCGAAATGAAGGGTGATAGTGATTTGCCAAGGATGAGGAAGGGAAATTGTTCTTCAGTAACGAGTTTAACCAAGGGGTCATTTTCTTGGGCATACAAGAAGATAAGACCGTCTACACGCTTTCCATAGACCATCTGTGAAATTGCATTTAAGCGCTCTTTTTCGTCTTTTCCAGTTGCAATCTGGATAGCATAGTGATTTTCTGAAGCAATTTGTGCAATCCCTCTAAGGACAGAAGGAAAGAAAGGATTTTGATAGAAAACGTCTGAATCATCTGGAAGAACCAAGCCGATAACCTGCGTATAACTACTAACCAGGCTTCGGGCATTGAGGTTAGGATGGTAGTTGAGTTCTTTCATAGCCTTTCGAACTCGTTTTTTGGTTTCATCGCTAATGGTTGATTTGTTTTGAATAACACGGGTTACGGTTGAGGGTGAGACCCCTGCAGCCTTGGCCACGTCTTTAATCGTAACAGGCATAATAATCTCCTACTTATGGTAGTCTGGATCACGGAAATGCGTTTTGTAAAAGATAGTGACCAGGTATAGAACAAATAAAATATTTTGAACAGTAATCAAAGTTGCCATGTTTTGCCCCAAGAGACCTAGAATCATGGCAAGTAAGGTTGGTAATCCTAAACAGTTCAAAATGAAATGATAGCACTCTTTGTAGCTTTTAAATGAAAAGAGACGCGATTTTTTCGTGAAGTAGAGCAAGAGGCTAGCACCTAAAGCAACAATAAAAAAATTAAGTCCAAAGAGGAAGCTAGAACCAAGCACAAGAAAGAGACTAATATAGACGCGATTCTGTTGATACCAGTCTTTAGAAATGGCTTGTGTTAAGCTTTCCTTGCTTTGGAAGCTCTCAGTCGTTATCGCGTGATAGCGAATGCTGGTCAATTCTTTTCCTTGCTTGCTGATGATGAGTTTCTCAGGTTCAAAGTTCAGAAGTAATTCCTCAGGGAGGTTTGAACTAGAAGGGTTTCCGATTTGGATAGAAGCTTGATGAGGAGATGAACCTGTATAGCTCAACTTACCATCTACAATCTTTGCATTGGCAGCCAAATCCTGAACCACACTATCCGTCAAAGGAGTGTAGACATCATCGATGAAAGTTTCTAAAGGATAAGTTTCCTGAGAACTGTTCTGGATGGCAATAGGGACCATAGACAAGCTAATCAGGAAAATACTGGTAAAAATCAGTTGAAACCAGTTGAGACCAAAACGTTGAGGTAGGGGCTTACGAAATCCCCAAATACTATTAAAATAAGAAAATGGATATGGTAACATAAATCTCTTTCTATAGGCATTTTTCTATATGAGTATTATATAGAGAAATGTATTTTATTTCAAGCAGGGGAGACAAATCCTTGTTAAAAGTAGACTTTTAATAAAAATTATCAACTAACCATGAGGGGATTTTAAATAAGTTCTTGTTTTTCATCAGACTATATAAGCACAAGTTCAAAAAAGAAAAAGGGTGGCGGGGGTATATTACCCCTTGTCGCCACCGCTTGTAAGTCCTGAAACGAAGTTCTTTTGCAAGAAGAAGAAAAGTGTACAGATTGGAAGAGCGATGAGGATAGCACCTGCTGAGAAGTAGGCAATCTTCAAGTTCTTCGCATTGCTAACGAAGGTTTGTAGACCTACGGCAACTGTAAAGTATTCTTTCTCACGAAGCAAGAAACTAGAGAGGATATAGTCTCCGAAAGGTCCCATGAAGGCCCAGAGTGCTTGTACAGCAACCATTGGGCGAACGAGAGGGAGAACGATTTGCCAGAAGCGGCGGAAGTGTCCTGCACCATCCAGTTTTGCAGACTCATCAAGAGACATTGGCACGGTGTCAAAGTAACCTTTCATGAGCCAAGCATTCATTGGGATACCTCCACCAACGTAGAGGAAGATGAGGAACCAGCTGTGGTTAAGGGCGTTCAACATAAGTGCCATAACGAAGAAGGCAGTCAAAGCGGCCATTGTTGGCACCATTTGGATAATCAAGAAGAAGACCAAACTTTGTTTACGAGCCAAGAAGTTGTAACGGCTATAAGCATAACCAGCAAGTACGATAATACTTGTTTGCACAACCATGGTAATCAAGGCAATAATCAAAGTATTGAGGTACCAAGTACCGTATAAGGTTTCAGTGAAGAGTCCTTTAAAGTTATCAAAATTAAAATCGATGTTGCTGTCTAGTTTAAAGGCTGCCACGTTACCTGCCTTGAAGGCTGACATGATAGTAATCAACAGTGGATAGATAATCACGATTGAAAGGCCAATCAAGTAAAGGTAAGTAAGGGTTTGAGTCAGTCTACGTTTGAGTTTAATTGAGTTATTCATCTTAGACGTCCTCCATATCAAATGCGTGTAGTTTCTTGAATGCGATCATAGAGATTGAGATGACAATGATAGAAATAATCAAGGTAACAGCTGCCGCCATTGAGTATTGAGGTGATGTACCTGTTGTCAAGCGGTAGATCCATGAGATCAAGATATCAGTTGAACCAGCTCCCCCTCCGACAGTACCAGGTCCTCCACCATTGAAGAGATACATGATAGAGAAGTTGTTAAAGTTGAAGGTGTATTGGCTAATCAAAGTAGGTGCTGCAACAGCCAAGATCATTGGGAAAGTGATGTTGCGGAATTTTTGCCAAGCATTGGCACCGTCAATATAAGCTGCTTCGTAAAGGTCGTTAGGAATAGATTGCAAGATACCCAAAGTCAAAACGTAGATATATGGGAATCCAAGCCAGCCTTGCATCATAATCAAGGCAACCTTAGTCCAAGTTGGGTCTGTTTTCCAAGGAATAAGCGCCCCATCAAGGAAAGGAAGAACCTTAGCAAAGAGAGGGATAACTTGGGTATTGATTGCTCCAACACTATCGTTAAACATGTTTGAGAATGTCAAGATAGTGATGAAGGCTGGGACAGCCCAAGGAAGAAGGAAAATAACACCAAAGATACGTTTTCCTTTGATAAATGGTTGGTTAGCAATGATAGCTGTGAAGATACCAATCACGATCTGTAAAGTTGAGGCAGATAAAGCCCAAATGATAGTCCAAGAAAGAACAGAACCAAAGGCAGAACGGAAGGTGCTCAAGCTCCAAATGTTTGTAAAGTTGGTCAAACCAACCCAGTCTAACAATTTGTTTGGTGGCAAGTGTTGGAAGTCATAGTTTGTGAAGGCAATCATCAAGGTTACGACAACGGGGAAGATGATTGCAAAGGTCATGGCAATATAAGACGGAATAATCAAGAGATAAGGGAAGCCATTTTCATAGATTCCTTTGATCATATCTTTTAGCGTAAGTGGTACTGGAATTCCATTGTTAATACGTTTTGCGATAGTATGTGCATCTTTAATATTTGAGAAATAAAAGAGTACATAAACGACTACAAAGATTAAATGGAAGGCACCACGAATCAGCATGAAGAGGGAATTATCACGACCTGGCTTGTCACCAAGAGTAATGAGGTTGCTCAATTCAGGGGCTGCAAGTGCTAGGAAATAAAGGACAAATACGATGGTTACACCAAGGAAGATAAAACCTTTTGCCTTTTGTTTGTTGTAAATCTGTCCTAACCCAGGAATGAGAGACAGCAGTGCTGCTTTACTAGGTTGTTGCTTTTCCATAATAACTCCTTTCATAGGATACTGGTTTCTAATTAAAACCTAAACTATATATGTTTTCTATTGATAAATTCAAAGGGGGATTTGAATTCCACCCCCCTTGAACAAATTTTTTATTCACCAAATTTTTGTTTGATTGTTTCTTTGATCAATGTTACAGCATCGTTTGCAGCTGTCTTAGCATCTTTCTTACCACTTACAGCTTCAAATAGCATTGTTTTAGCTGGGTCCCAAACAGCTGACATTTGAGGGATGTTTGGCATTGGTTGAGCGTTTTGGAACTGTTTGATAACAGCTGTTGTCAACTCATCGTTTTTACCTTCAGCATATGAACGAGCCTCAGTGTTAGCTGGGATTTCGTTAGTTTTATCGTAGAAGGCTTTTTGTTCTTCAGTTGAAACAAGGAAGTCTACAAATTTTTGAGCAGCTTCAAGGTTCTTAGTACTTGATGGGATGATCCAAGCTTTACCACCACCGAATGTTTCATAGTTTTTACCGTTTGGAAGAGTTGGGATAGTCGCAACACTGTAGTTTACTTTAGCATCTTTGAAGGCCTGAGCTTTCCAAGGACCATCGATGATAGCAGCTGTTTTACCTTCTTGGAATTGAGTTTGGATTAGGTTTGGAGCTCCTTCTGTATCTTGCATACCTTTAGGCCATTTTTCGTACCAAGTTTTAGCGTAGTTGATAGCAGTGATAGCTCCTTCGTTTGCAAGTCCGATATCTTTAGGATCTTTACCGTTTTGGCCGAATACGTAACCGCCGTTACCAGCAAGAAGTCCGTATGCATAGTAGAAGTTTGTCCAGTCAGCAAGGAAGGCAGTTGTTTTACCATCTTCACCAGCGAAGGCATATTTGCTATCTTTAGCAAGTTCTTCTAATTCAGCAAAAGTTTTTGGAGCTTCTTTAATCAAGTCTTTATTATAGTACAAAACAAGTGACTCGATAACAGCAGGAGCACCGTAAACTTTACCGTCAGCAGCTGTTACAAGAGATTTAGTTTTATCATCTGTTTTAGCACCGTCGCTCAATTTCACTTCTGAAAGTTGTCCGTCTTTACCAAGGCTACCTACTCGGTCGTATGGTGCCATCATAACGTCAGCAGCTTTACCAGATTGGTTATCTAGAGAAAGGTTATCGAGACCACCCATTTGGTCTCCTGTTTTGATAGTAACTTTTACTCCAGCTTCTTTTTCGTAAGCTTGTGCAGCTGATTCAGCAAATGCTTTATATTGGTCTTCAACGTATAAAGTAAGTTCTTTACTTTCAGATGAACCAGAATCAGCCGCTTTATCAGCAGTTTTGCTTCCGCAAGCTACCAAAAGCAAGCTAGCAAGAGTAGCAGTACCAAGTACAGCTGCGCTCTTCATGAATTTAGTTGACATAGTGTATTCCTCCTAAAGAATAACAAATTTTAATTTCGAGGAAACGCAAACGTTTTCCCTTATAACCTTAGTATAGCACAAACAGAAAACGGTTGCAAGCATTTTTTTGAAAAAAAATTAAAAAGCTTGTGACTGGATAATTCCTAAAATTGTTTGTATATATAGAAGAGAAAGATGTAATCATGAAAATTTTGATTCAAAAATAATTGAAGGGAAACGATTGCATGATTAGGATGATGATTAAAAGGGTATTGAAAATAAGAATATAGTAACTTGAAAGTTTGTCAAAAAAGATTAAACAATAAAAAGTTTTTTAAAAACGCTTGCATTTATTTTAGAAATGGGTTATACTTTAAATAGCGCAAACGTTTGCGCACAAATTTGAACAATTAATTAAAAAACACTTGAGGTGCTATTATGAAGAAACGTCAAAGTGGTGTGTTGATGCACATCTCATCACTTCCAGGAGCTTACGGAATCGGATCATTTGGTCAAAGCGCCTATGATTTCGTTGACTTCTTGGTTCGTACAAAGCAACGTTACTGGCAAATCCTTCCTTTAGGAACAACGAGCTACGGAGATTCTCCTTATCAATCCTTCTCAGCCTTTGCTGGGAACACTCATTTTATCGATTTTGATATCTTGGTTGAGCAAGGTTTACTAGATGCTAGTGATCTTGAAGGGATTGACTTTGGTAGCAACCCAACTGAAGTTGACTACGCTAAAATCTACTATGCACGTCGTCCGCTTCTAGAGAAAGCTGTCAAACGTTTCCTTGAAGCCGGAGATGTCAAAGACTTCGAAAAATTTGCTCAAGAAAATCAATCATGGCTTGAACTATTTGCAGAGTATATGGCTATCAAGGAGCATTTTGATAATCTTGCTTGGACAGAGTGGCCAGATGCAGATATTCGTGCGCGTAAAGCTTCAACTCTTGAAAGCTACCGTGAGAAATTAGCTGACAAGCTTGTTTACCACCGCGTAACCCAATACCTTTTCTTCCAACAATGGTTGAAATTGAAAGCATACGCTAACGAAAACCACATCGAGATTGTGGGTGATATGCCAATCTATGTTGCTGAAGATTCAAGCGATATGTGGGCAAATCCACACCTCTTTAAAACAGATGAAAATGGGAAAGCAACTTGCATCGCAGGATGCCCACCAGATGAGTTTTCTGCGACTGGTCAGCTTTGGGGTAACCCAATCTATGACTGGGAAGCAATGGATCGCGATGGTTACAAATGGTGGATTGAACGCTTGCGTGAAAGCTTTAAAATCTACGATATCGTGCGTATCGACCACTTCCGTGGATTTGAGTCTTATTGGGAAATCCCAGCTGGTTCTGAAACAGCGGCACCTGGTAAATGGGTGAAAGGACCTGACTACAAACTCTTTGCAGCGGTTAAAGAAGAACTTGGTGACTTGAACATTATCGCTGAAGATCTTGGATTTATGACTGATGAAGTCATCGAGCTTCGTGAGCGCACTGGATTCCCAGGAATGAAGGTCCTTCAATTTGCCTTCAATCCAGAAGACGAAAGTATCGACAGCCCACACTTGGCACCAGCAAACTCAGTTATGTATACAGGAACACACGATAATAACACTGTTCTTGGTTGGTACCGTGATGAGATTGATGATCCAACTCGTGAGTACATGGCACGCTACACAAACCGTAAAGAGTACGAAACAGTGGTGCACGCTATGCTTCGTACAGCCTTCGCATCAGTAAGTTTCATGACGATTGCAACTATGCAAGATTTGCTAGAGTTGGATGGTTCAGCTCGTATGAACTTCCCATCTACTCTTGGTGGAAACTGGTCATGGCGTATGACAGAGGATCAATTGACTCCTGCTGTCGAAGAAACTTTGCTTGACTTGACTACAATTTATCGCCGAATCAATGAAAATTTGGTAGAATTAAAGAAATAAGACATTATCAGGAGACATAAAAATGTTACCATTAAAAGAATTTGTACAAAATCGTTACAATAAATCTATCGCAGAATGTAGCAATGAGGAGCTTTACCTTGCTCTTCTTAACTACAGCAAACTTGCAAGCAGCCAAAAACCAGTGAACACTGGTAAGAAAAAAGTTTACTACATCTCAGCTGAGTTCTTGATTGGTAAACTCTTGTCAAACAACTTGATTAACCTTGGTCTTTATGACGAAGTTAAAAAAGAACTTGCTGACGCAGGTAAAGAGTTGATCGAAATCGAAGAAGTAGAATTGGAACCATCACTTGGTAATGGTGGTTTGGGACGTTTGGCAGCCTGCTTTATCGACTCAATCGCTACACTTGGTTTGAACGGTGACGGTGTTGGTTTGAACTACCACTTTGGTCTTTTCCAACAAGTTCTTAAAAACAACCAACAAGAAACAATTCCTAACGCTTGGTTGACTGACCAAAACTGGTTGGTTCGCTCAAGCCGTAGCTACCAAGTACCATTTGCACACTTCACATTAACATCTACTCTTTACGATATCGATGTACCTGGATACAAAACAGCTACTAAAAATCGCTTGCGTTTGTTTGACTTGGATTCAGTTGACTCTTCTATCATCGAAGATGGTATCAACTTTGATAAGACAGACATCGCTCGCAACTTGACTCTTTTCCTTTACCCAGACGATAGCGACAAACAAGGTGAATTGCTCCGTATCTTCCAACAATACTTCATGGTTTCAAACGGTGCTCAATTGATCATCGATGAAGCAATCGAAAAAGGAAGCAACTTGCATGACCTTGCTGACTACGCAGTTGTACAAATCAACGATACGCACCCATCAATGGTGATTCCTGAGTTGATCCGTCTTTTGACTGAACGTGGTATCGAACTTGATGAAGCAATCTCTATCGTTCGTAGCATGACTGCTTACACAAACCACACAATCCTTGCTGAAGCCCTTGAAAAATGGCCTCTTGAATTCTTGGAAGAAGTGGTTCCTCACTTGGTACCAATCATCAAAGAATTGGACCGTCGTGTTCGTGCTGAATACAAAGATCCAGCTGTTCAAATCATTGATGAAAACGATCGTGTACACATGGCCCACATGGATATCCACTATGGATACAGCGTAAACGGGGTTGCCGCTCTTCACACAGAAATTTTGAAGAACTCAGAGTTGAAAGCTTTCTACGATCTTTACCCAGAAAAATTCAACAACAAAACAAACGGTATTACTTTCCGTCGTTGGCTCATGCATGCTAACCCAAGCTTGTCTCACTACTTGGATGAAATCCTTGGCCGCGAATGGCACCATGAAGCTTCTAAATTGGAAGACCTTCTTTCATACGAAGACAAGGCTGCTGTCAAAGAAAAATTGGAAAGCATCAAAGCCCACAACAAACGTAAATTGGCTCGTCACTTGAAAGAACACCAAGGTGTGGAAATCAATACTAACTCTATCTTTGATATCCAAATCAAACGTCTTCACGAGTACAAACGCCAACAAATGAACGCTTTGTATGTTATCCATAAATACCTTGACATCAAGGCTGGTAACATCCCTGCTCGTCCAATCACAGTCTTCTTTGGTGGTAAAGCAGCTCCTGCCTACACAATTGCTCAAGACATCATCCACTTGATCCTTTGCTTGTCAGAAGTGATTGCTAACGACCCAGCAGTTGCACCACACTTACAAGTGGTTATGGTTGAAAACTACAACGTTACTGCAGCAAGCTTCCTTATCCCAGCATGTGATATCTCAGAACAAATCTCACTTGCTTCTAAAGAAGCTTCAGGTACTGGTAACATGAAATTCATGTTGAACGGAGCTTTGACTCTTGGTACTATGGACGGTGCTAACGTGGAAATCGCTGAGTTGGTTGGAGACGAAAACATCTACATCTTTGGTGAAGATTCAGAAACTGTTATCGACCTTTACGCAAAATCAGCTTACAAATCAAGCGAATTCTACGCTCGTAAAGCGATCAAACCATTGGTTGACTTTATCGTGAGTGACGCTGTTCTTGCAGTTGGTAAGATTGAACGCTTGGAACGTCTTTATAACGAATTAATCAACAAAGACTGGTTCATGACTCTTCTTGACTTGGAAGACTATATCAAAGTTAAAGAGCAAATGTTGGCTGACTACGAAGACCGTGACGCATGGTTGGACAAAGTTATCGTTAACATTTCTAAAGCAGGATTCTTCTCATCTGACCGTACAATCGCTCAGTATAACGAAGATATCTGGCACTTGAACTAAGATATATAATTTAATAGTTATTACACTATCTAGCAAAAAAGCGAGTTTCAATTGAAATTCGCTTTTTTGAATGTTATGGATTTGAGGTTGACTGGTCTCAAAAGAAAAAATAATTTGTCAATAATTTCTAGACTTAAAAATCAAACCTAGAGAACACTAAGAAGGTTGGTTGTACTACCTTTAAGCCTAAGGTTCTTCTTAGCTGTTACCTTAAATTTATTGCATTCGCTTACATAAAGTATTATAATATGATTATAGGAAAGAAGGTGTTTATATGTGGAAAAAATATTTTTCAAAATACAAATGGACGGATTTATTTTGGATTCTTTTTGTAATTGGGGCATGCCTCTTGACGGGTAATAGTTCTTCGTTTCCACTGACTCATCAAGAAATCTCTTTTCATGGATGTTGTTATGGGGTATCACTTGCCTTATATCACTTGCTATTTATTGATAAATTTTTCATTTCAAATCGAAAATAAATGGAGAGGTCAAAATTTTTTATACTTTTCGAAAAGACAGTGAAAAATCGTGTTTTAAACCCGCATCTCAAGAAGAGGTGCGGGATTTGTAGTATCTCAAAAATTTATTTACAGTGCTTTTCCGACCAGAATCTCTGCTTCGATGGTAATCTCTGTCAACTGACTCCAGTCAATCTTGCTTTGATTGACGTGAAAGAGGAGGGGGGTCATGCTGAGTAAGGCCTGTCTTTGCTCTGCGGTGATAGGCTTGGTCAGGGAAGCTATCTGACTAGATTGAACGCTGAAATGTTCCTGGAAATGTTCCTTGATATCTTGATTGGAATAGTCCTTCTTTGTCAGCTGCTCCTGTACCCTTTGGCGGATTTCCTTGAGGTGGTTTTCAGTCGGGATGACCTTGATTAAGATACCGTTTTGGGATAAAACTCTGCGAAATTCACCATAGTTAGCAGGGGAAAAGATATCAAGCAGGATATCCATGCTAGCGTCTTTTATAGGAAGTCGAGCCAGGTCGCCAACGAACCAGTTGACTGTCCAGTTGGTTTCACTTTTAGCAGCGATTTGGACCGAGTCTTTTGAAATGTCAAAGGCATAAAAGGTTTTATCAGAGTGACTTTCTTGGAGTTTACGAGAGTAGAAGCCTTCGCCACAGCCGATATCTAAAATTGTTTTGGCAGTTTTTGAACTTGCAATTAAATCAGAGATGGCATCTAGAATAGCTTGGTAAAAGCCAGCTTCTAGGATTTGCTGGCGATTTTGAAAGTTTTCTTTATCGTAGTTGGCGGATTGTTTGATTTGAGGGGCAAGATTGACATAGCCGAATTTTGCTAGGTCAAAAGAATGCCGATTCTCACATTTAAGACTAGGCTCTACCAAGGTCAGATTTTCTTGGCAGATAGGGCAGGAAAAGGCAGTCGCAGAAGCAAAACGCTGGAGTTTTGGTTTGAGGTTTGTATTCATAGTTTAAGTGTATCAAAAGAGGCAAATGAAAGCAACTTTAGGAATAAGTAGATGGGAGATTCAGTAGAAATAAAACTAGTTCTCCAATTTATAGAATAAAATTGCTTTTATATCTAAATTTCTATATAATAATGATAAGGAGGAAATAAGTATGTTAAAAGAAGTATTAACCGTTGCAAAAGTTGCGAAAAAATCATCACTCTTTTTGGGTGGTGTCGCATTTGGTACCCTTGGCTTGAAAATCTTAGCAAGTAAGGAAGCTAAAAAAGGTTATTCTAAAGCTTTGGCTAAGGCTTACAAGTTGAAAGACGGGCTAGATGCATCTGTTTCTGTTGTGAAACAACATGGAGACGATGTCTTGCAAGATGCCAAATATTTGTACGAGCAAGAGAAAAAAGAAGAGCAATTAGATAGCCTTATAGGAGAATAATATGTCTTTTAAAGTGCTACATAGAGGATACCAACATATCCGACTATCATCTTCTTTTTCACTCACCTTGGATATTCAAGACTATCTTCGTTCCTTGGCGAGAGATGAAAAGGGGATTGAGTCTATCCAGTTTTACATGGATCAACAGCACTTTACTCTACGTATAAAAGAAGGCTTTTCTGTATTAGATAATGCAGAAGCCTTTTTAAAAAGAATTGATAAAGGGAAAGTTTCTGAGTTGATGACTCTTCCCATTCGTAGAGAAGAGAGTGCTTATTCTATTGTTTCAGGTGCAGCGATTAAGCGTATACTTTTTCGTAGTTTTGTGCCGTATCCTATTCGCTATATATGGACTTGTTATCAGGCTTTTGGCTATATTAGAGAAGCCTATCAAACACTAGCGCGTAAGGAACTAACGATGGAGGTCTTGGACTGTTCGGCGATTTTATTGTCCTTGTTTATGAACCAATCCAAGACAGCTAGCAATATCATGTTTATGCTTGATTTGGGGAATCATTTAGATCAGTGGTCCTTGAAAAAAACTGCAACAGATTTAGAACAAAGCCTTCTTGCAAAAGAGAGCGATGTATTCTTAGTACAGGGCGATACGGTTGTTAGTATCAAGAGTTCCGATGTTCAAATAGGAGATGTCTTGGTCCTATCTCAAGGAAATGAAATTCTGTTTGATGGACAAGTAGTTTCAGGTTTAGGTATGGTCAACGAAAGTTCCTTGACGGGAGAGAGTTTTCCAGTTGAAAAAAGAGAGTTTGATTCGGTTTGTGCAAACACAGTCTTGGAGACTGGGGAGCTACGCATTCGTGTAACCGATAATCAGATGAACAGCCGTATTTTACAGCTGATTGAGTTGATGAAAAAATCTGAAGAAAACAAGAAAACGAAACAACGCTATTTCATCAAGATGGCGGACAAGGTCGTCAAATATAATTTCTTGGGGGCTGGGCTGACTTACCTATTAACGGGTTCTTTTTCTAAGGCTATCTCTTTCCTATTGGTCGATTTCTCCTGCGCTTTGAAAATCTCTACTCCTGTAGCTTATTTGACAGCTATCAAGGAGGGGTTGAACCGTGAAATGGTGATTAAGGATGGAGATGTTCTGGAGAAATACCTGGAAGTTGATACTTTCTTGTTTGATAAGACGGGAACGATCACAACTAGCTATCCGATAGTTGAAAAGGTGTTACCTTTTGGAGACAATAGTGAGGAAGATATTCTCAGAATCAGTGCCTGTCTTGAGGAACACATTTATCATCCTATTGCTAATGCCATCGTCAAGCAAGCCGAGATAGAGGGAATTGAACATGAGGAAATGCATGGGAAACTCCAATATATCGCAAGTAAGGGGATCAAATCTCATATAGATGGCCAACCAGTTCTTATTGGGAATTATGTCTTGATGCAGGATGAGCGGATTCATATCAGTTCAGAACAAAATGCTTTAATTGAAGAGTACAAGAGTCACTACAATCTCTTATTCTTAGCCTACCAGAATGAATTGATTGGAATGTTCTGTATTCATACTCCTTTAAGAAAAGAAGCAAAAGCAGCCTTGGAGAAACTTAAGGCACAAGGGAAAAAATTGATTCTGGCAACAGGGGACACCTTGGTTAGAACAGAGGAATTAGTCAAAGATTTGCCCTTTGATCAGATCTATACAGACTTAAAACCTGATGGGAAATTTGAGTTAGTAGAGGAACTGCAGAAAGCAGGTCACACTATTTTGATGGTTGGAGATGGATTGAATGACTCAGCGGCTCTAACCCTATCAGATATCGGTGTGGTGATGAATGAGAGTGCAGATATTTCTAAGCAGATGAGTGATATCTTATTGTTAGATAATCGCTTGGATTTCTTCCAAGAGTTGGATTCGCTATCATCATCTTTGCAAACACTCATCAAGAAGAATATTCAAGATACCGTTGTCGTAAATAGTAGTTTGATTGGCTTTGGCTTGTTTAACTGGCTCAGCCCTTCAAATCTTTCTATCTTACATAATCTAACAACCTTACGCATAGTCTTGCGTAGCCTGTCTATTAAGGCTAGATAGATGTGGTTATCAACAACAAAAAGGAGTTACCTTTCTCGAGGGTAACTCCTTTGTTTATAGGTAAATGTTTAACAATTTAGTAAGTCAATACAAAATATTTCTTCTTACCACGGCGGATAACAGTGAGTTCGTTCTCTAACTTATCTGCGTCACTCAAGACATAGTCAAGGTCCTGGATGCGGTCGCCGTTGACATAGATAGCTCCATTTTGAACATCTTCACGGGCTTGACGTTTTGAGTTAACCACACCAGAAGATACGAGGAGTTCCACGATGTTGTGGTTTTCGTCTGCTTGTACTTGGTAGTTTGGCACACCACGAAGCCCTTGTTTGAGTTCTTTGACAGAAAGGTTTTTGATATTTCCTGCAAAGAGTTGCTCAGTGATGTTGAGAGCTTCTTTGTAGGCTTCTTCACCGTGAACAAGTGTTACGACTTCACGAGCGAGAACTTTTTGAGCCAAACGTTCGTGTGGCGCCGCTTCAAATTGTTTACGGATGTCTTCAATCTCATCAAGTGACAAGAAGGTAAAGATCTTCAAGAAGCGAACAGCGTCAGCATCCATGACGTTCATCCAGAATTGGTACATTTCGTATGGAGAAGTCTTTTCAGGGTTGAGCCAAACAGCATTTCCTTCAGATTTACCAAATTTCTTACCAGTTGCGTCTGTAATGAGTGGAACAGTAATCACGTGACCAGTCTTGTCAGCCTTACGACGAATCAATTCTGTACCGGCAGTCATATTTCCCCACTGGTCAGAACCACCGATTTGAAGGGTTACATTGTGCTCTTGGTTAAGAACGAAGAAGTCATACCCCTGCATGATTTGGTAGGCAAACTCAGTGTAAGAAATCCCTGTTTCAATACGTTTCTTCACAGACTCCTTGCTCATCATGTAGTTGACAGTGAAGTATTTCCCGATATCACGGAGGAAGTCAATGAAGCTGATGCTGCCAAACCAGTCGTAGTTGTTGACCATGACAGCTTTATTTTCACCATTTTCAAAGTCAAGAAAGCGAGAAAGTTGTCCTTGGATAGACTTGACCCAGCCATCTACTGTGTCTTTTGTTTGGAGACTACGCTCAGCATCTTTGAAGGACGGATCTCCGATGAGACCTGTAGCACCGCCAACGAGCGCATATGGTTTGTGACCTGCTAACTGCAAGCGACGACTTGTCAAGATTGCGACAAGGTGACCTAGGTGAAGGCTGTCAGCAGTTGGATCGTAGCCAGTATAATAAGAAACTTGACCTTCTTCTAGGGCTTTACGCAAAGCTTCCTCATCAGTCGTTTGAAAAATCAAACCACGCTCTTTTAGCTCATCAAAAATGTGCATGTGTCTTTTCTCCTTTGTAAAATATTGTTTCTACCTATTGTACCACAAACTTGGTAAATAACCTAGTAAAATCGGGAAGAAAGTTGCTACTTGGACTTTTTTGGAAACGAGTGAAATATGGTATAATAGCACTAGCTTATACTCAATGAAAATCAAAGAGCAAACTAGGAAGCTAGCCGCAGGTTGCTCAAAACACT
>NZ_JUOS01000022.1 GCF_001075875.1 Streptococcus oralis | reverse complement strand
CTCAAGTACAGCCTGCGGCTAGCTTCCTAGTTTGCTCTTTGATTTTCATTGAGTATAAAATCCTAATTTTGCAAAGATTTCTGAGAAGTTTTGGTTGATTGTTTCAAGTGAAACTTGAACTTCTTCTCGCGTTTGATTGTTCTTGACGGTGACTTGTCCGCTTTCGACCTCGCTCTCTCCAAGAGTAATCAGAGTTTTAGCAGCAAAGACATCGGCTGACTTGAATTGCGCTTTGAGTTTACGGTTGAGATAATCACGCTCTGCTTTGAAGCCTTGTTGGCGCAATGCTTGTACCAACTCCAAGGCTTTCAGATTTGCTCCTCCACCAAGAACAGCAATATAGACGTCGAGAGCGTTTTCGATAGGTAGGGTCACCCCTTGTTTTTCAAGGACTAAAAGCAGACGCTCTACACCAAGCCCAAAGCCAAATCCAGCAGTTTCAGGACCGCCAAAGTAGGCAACCAAGCCATCGTAGCGACCACCTGCACAGACTGTTAGGGCATTGCCGTCAATTTCTGTGATAAACTCAAAGATGGTGTGGTTGTAGTAGTCCAGTCCACGTACCATATTGGTATCAATGATGTAGTCTACTCCGAGGTTTTCCAGCATCTGACGAACAGCATCAAAGTGAGCTTGGCTTTCTTCGTCAAGGTAATCCAAGATAGAAGGTGCATTCTCCACTGCTACCTTGTCTTCCTTTTCCTTAGAGTCCAAGACACGGAGAGGATTTTCCTCCAAACGACGTTGACTATCCTTGGACAAGGTCTCCTTAAGTGGCGTCAAATAGTCAATCAAGGCTTGACGATAGGCCGAACGGCTCTCAGGATTTCCAAGAGTGTTAAGGTGCAATTTAACACCTTGAATGCCGATTTCTTTCAAGAAATGAGCTGCCATAGCGATTGTTTCCACATCAGTAGCTGGATTGCTAGAACCAAAGCACTCCACACCAATCTGGTGGAATTGGCGCAAACGGCCTGCTTGTGGACGCTCATAGCGGAACATAGGGCCCATGTAGTAGAACTTACTTGGCTTTTGAACTTCTGGTGCGAAGAGTTTGTTTTCCACATAAGAACGGACGACTGGAGCCGTTCCTTCTGGACGGAGGGTAATATGGCGGTCACCCTTGTCATAGAAATCATACATTTCCTTGGTTACGATATCGGTTGTGTCTCCAACAGAACGACTGATGACTTCGTAGTGCTCGAAAATAGGGGTACGTACTTCTGCGTAGTTGTAGCGTTTGAAAATTTCACGCGCAAAGCCTTCAACGTACTGCCACTTGGCAGACTCAGCAGGTAAAATATCCTGCGTTCCTTTTGGTTTTTGTAATTTCATAGGGAATCCTCTTTAAACTTAATAGTCCTATTTTACCATAAATAAAGGGATTGGGACAGTGTGAAAAGAAGACTAACACCTAAATTTCATTTTTGAGATTAAAACTAGCTAGAAGAATCGCAAGCAAGGAAAGCCCAACAAACAGAGCCCATGTTAACTGTATATCCCATACTGCCACCAGTGAAAAACAGGCCGTCCCCACTGGTATAGATAGAGTAAACAACAAACCTAAAAAATTACTGGTACGAGAGAGAACCTCTGGAGCAAGATTTTTCATGAGCAGAGCACTTATCTTTGGAGAAATTTTCCCAGAAACATACATGGTAAAAAAGACGAAAAGCATCCCGAGCAAGACTTGGTTTAACAAATTAGATAGACCAACTAGACTGGCTCCTAATGTGACCCACATCATCAATCTAGGCAGAGATTGCTTCCCAAAATAATCATTGCCCGTAAGGCTACTGATGATAACCGCTAATAAGGTAATCAATTGTAAGATAAACAATGCATCCTTGTAGGAAAAATTCAGTAAGGAATGATTTAAAAGGAAGATGTTATAGATACCACCTAAGGCACCACCCAAAGCATTGATAAGCAAGATAGCAAAGAGCATAAAACCAAAGTTTTTATGTCCACTTTTAAGAAAAACGAGACGTAAGTTTCGGTAAATCGTTAAAAATTGATCTTTGATAGAAAGTTTCTCATTTTTCAGTGATTTACTATCAACAAGTGGAGTTGATAAGCTTAATTCAACCCTTCCTAAAAAGAGAATGAGAGCTGACACTAGGAAAAATATGGCATTGATTCCCGCTACGAGCGAAAAGTTCTGTGTTGACACCCCTAATAGCCAAACTCCAAAAGCTTGACCGCCAATCGCAGAGATGTAGGTAATAAACTGCGAAAAGGAATAGGCCTCCATCAGATCTGACTCTGCTACCTTTTCTTTAACGAGAGGCATTCGCAAACCGCCAGCAAAATCACTGGCTACATCACTAAGGACATTGATGAGGCAAAGGGTCGAAAAGGCAAAGAAACTAGCTTGCTGAACAACTAGGGCTGCTAGAAAAAATAAAACCGCCTGAAATAAACCGACATAGGTCATCCATTTGACCTTGTCCTTGGTATAATCTGCCCGAATTCCCACAAAAACTGTAAAAAGAGTTGGAAGCATCATCACAACATTCGCCATGGCAACGGCAACAGAAGCCTCTGGCAAAGTTGAGGCATAGACCACAAACACTAAATTAAAAATGGAAGCTCCAAAAGCATTGAAAAATCGTGATAAGCTCAAAACTCTGTATGCTTGATTTCTTAGTAATAGTTTCATATAGATTCCTCTCTTTCTCACATACTACTTTTATGGTAGCTCTAGTATAGCATCAAGAATCTTATGAGAAGACGTTTTTGAATATATGCAACAGATTAAACGAATAACGAAAACGCTAGAATTTTCTACTACTAATAAGTATCTTCACAGTCCTATCGTTTCAATTTAATTCACCTAGTTGCAAATATTCAACACTCCATGGCACTTCTATAATAATCTGCAGATTTGCTACAACCAATCATTTCAAAAATACGGACAGCGTCCTCCATTTTTCTCTGTCCTTCCTCCGCTCTTCCTTGCTTACTATCAAGCAAACCTTCTGCCCATAGGTAGACTATTCGAAAATAGGTTTCATTTTCTTCAAAGAAGTTCTTGTCAATTTGTTTTTTGAAATAGAGGGCATTGGTAAAATCATCAACTTCAATACAGGCCATAAAACCATTGAGGAGCAAGGTGTGCATCATATTCCGATTTTTCCCAACTCCTTGCAAGAAATCTGACTTCCGCAACATTTCCCGAGTATACTTTGTCAAAAGCTGGACTGATAAAAGAGGAGAGCAGGAAGAAAAGAACGAAAGTTCATAGAGCCCCCAAATTTCAACAGAAAATAGATAATCATGTAGGACTCTTTCTTCCTCAGAGGTCAATGTAACCGTCTCATCAATGGCTTTCATATAGGATTTTATCAAAATAGCATTGAGAATATGTTGCTGTTTATCCTTTGAAAAAGGAAGTTGTTGATATTCTCTCTGGTAGATAGTGCGCAAGGATGTCAAATCTTGAGGGTCGATAGCCTCGACTATTCTGTTTCTAAATTCAGAATAGGCATCCTGATGAAAACCTCTCGCTAAAAATAACAATTCTTCCATACTCGCATGAATATTCTCCAAAGCTGTGATTAACTTTGGAGCAGATATTTCACTTTGACCATTTTCAAAACGTGATAATAAAGATGCTGAAAAGCGTCCACCTGTTGCTTTTCTCAAGGAGATTTTTCTGGACTCCCTTAACTCTTTAAAAACTTTTCCTAAATTCTTCATACTCTTACCAATCGTCTTTTATTTTTTCCTATTTTACCACATTTCCTAATAAATACTAGTTCCAAGCCAGCATTTACAATCTGAGCCAGGCATGATACAATGAATAACATCAGATATACGAAGGAGAACTTATGAAAAAGAATATCTTGACAACCCTTGTAGCTGCTCTTGTCTACTTTCTCTGTATCGGAGTGGGGGTTCTACTAGGGAACTTTGTCGACCACACTGGAAATATGTTTTACGCCCCTGCCTTTTCTGCTCTTGTGGGTGGTAGCGTCTATATGATCCTTTTAGAAAAAGTACCTCGTTTCGGAGCGATTACTTCGATAGGACTTGTAATTTCTCTATTTTTCCTCGGGAGTAAGCATGGTGCTGGAGCCTTTCTGCCAGGAATTATCTGCGGTCTTGCAGCAGATGGCATCGCTCACCTAGGTCACTACAAAGATAAGGTCAAGAACCTTCTTTCCTTCCTAGTTTTTGCTTTTGGTACTACTGGTCCCATTCTACTCATGTGGTTGACCCCTCAAGCCTATATTGCAACTCTAGTCGCCCGTGGAAAATCTCAGGACTATATTGACCGCATCATGGTTGCACCGAATCCTGCTAATATCCTCCTCTTTATCACAAGTGTTTTCATCGGCGCTTTACTTGGTGCCCTGATTGGACAAGCACTTAGTAAGAAATTCGCAGATAAAATGTGATAGAAAAAGAGCCACACGGCTCTCAGTAGGTAGACAAACCCTTTCGGTAATTTTACTACATCTTGAAAACTCTTAGAAATGCTGAAACATGCCATTTTTAAGAGTTTTTTATTTTCTCTAGTAAAAGAAAAAGATTGAAGAAAATTGTCCAAAATTGACTTTTTCTTCAATCTAAGAGCTAGCTGGCTCTTTTTTTTATTTATGACTTAACTTCTTGGTCAAAAAGTCTCCCAAGAACTGAATTGTAAAGATAATCAGGATAATGATGAGAGTCGCAAGGACTGTTACATCATGATTGAAACGGTTAAATCCATAGGCGATAGCTACGTTACCGATACCACCTGCTCCGACTGCTCCCGCCATAGCTGTTTCACCAACTAGTGAAATCAAGGTTACAGTTGTCACACGGATCAAGTCTGGTAGACCTTCCGATAGGTAAACACCTACGATGTCCCAGAAAGTAGCTCCGCTAGCTTGAGCTG
This sequence comes from Streptococcus oralis, assembly GCF_001075875.1. GTDB lineage: Bacteria > Bacillota > Bacilli > Lactobacillales > Streptococcaceae > Streptococcus > Streptococcus oralis_I. The sequence continues at coordinate 17,115 of NZ_JUOS01000022.1, read as the reverse complement.
CCTCGATGACACCGCCATCTAGCTCTGCCAATACCACCTGTACCTGACGAGCAAAGAAGGCAAAGACTGCAAAAGATAGGGGTACAATAGCCGCATTTGGTCCGATACTTGTCCCTACGATTAGATGAGAGAAGGGTGACAAGACAGCCAAGAGAATGATAAATGGCACCGCACGGAAGATAGAGGTAATCTTGTCTAAAATCCAGAAAACAACTTTATTTTCCAAGACACCACCTGGAGCTGTCAAGACAAGGAAAAGCCCTGCAACCAGCCCTAGGAAACCTCCGATGATGAAGGAAAGAACCGTCATATAAAGGGTCAAGTAGATTGCTGTTCCCCAGCCAGCCTGACCAGACCAACCCATCTTATAGACGTTTGGTAAGTATGTTTGAATCAATTCTGCCATCTTACTGTCCTCCCTTCAATACTTTTAGTTGCACACCAGCCTGACGGATAGCATCTTGAGCGCTTGTCAAGGCTTCTTTTTCCCCTGACAAGACAACCACCAGTTCACCCACAGGAGTACCATCCAAAATTTCAATGTTTCCATAGAGAATATTGGCTGTTACTTGGTAGTGCTTATACAATTCATTTAAAAGTGGCTCATCTGTAGAAGCTCCTGCATACTTGAGTTGTACCAGAATACTATTATCAGATAAGTGCTCTACGATTTCTTGTTTCTCAATCTTGACCATAGCTTCATCGATACCTGTCGCAGTCGAGATAAAGTCTTGAGTCAAAGGTTGTTTAGGATCTGAGAAGATTTCAAGAACGCTACCTTCTTCAATCAAGCGACCGTCTTGCATAACTGCTACACGATTGGCAATGTCTTTGACAATCTGCATTTCATGCGTAATCAAGACAACAGTCAAGCCTAATTTTTGGTTCAAATCTTGCAGCAAAGCTAAGATTTGCTTGGTTGTCTTAGGGTCAAGGGCAGAAGTTGATTCATCTGAAATCAAGATTTTTGGATCATTTGCCAAGGCACGCGCAATAGCCACACGTTGTTTTTGACCTCCAGAAAGCTGTGAAGGGTAGTTTTCGGCACGGTCCGCAAGACCAACCAAGTCAAGCAGTTTAGCTACTTTAGCCTTCTTTTCTTCCTTGCTGAGACCAGAGTGTTTAAGGGCAAAGGCTACATTCTCCTCTGCTGTCTTCTGGCTCATCAGGTTGAAATGCTGGAAAATCATCCCGATATCCTGACGTTTACGACGCAACTGCTCGGCCGTCAAGGTCACCTTGTCATCAAAAATCACATCGTCATCAATGGTAATTTTGCCTGCAGATGGCTTTTGTAAGAGGTTAATAACACGAACCAGGGTTGATTTCCCTGCTCCAGAATATCCTACAATCCCGTAGATATCCCCTTCTTGAATGTGAATGGTCACATCCTTGACCGCTGTGATGGTTCTTTTCTTTTGGTGGAAAGTCACATCAATCTGGTCTAATTTGATAATGTCTCTACTCATAACTTCTAATCAGCTCCTCTACTAATTCAATATGGGTGTAATAATCGGCGATTCGCACATTTTCATCTCCACCGTGGTCTCGGCTATTGGCATTTCCTAGACCAAAGGCAACCATAGGTACTTCTAAGGCATCAAATACCGTATGCATAGGACCTGTACCAGCCGTTGTTGGCAAGACAGATACGCCCTGTGGATAGAATTTCTTGGCCAGCTCAATGACATTGAGAATGGCCGGCGCACTCATGTCACTTCGATAGCTCATCTCACCCAAAGTATAGTACAATTCTACCTTATCAAAACCGTTTTTGTCTAGTTGTTTCCGAATTTTCTCTAAAACATCATGTGGATCTAAGCCAGGAACCAAGCGGACTTCTAGCTTAGCGCTAGCTTCTGCTGGTAGAATCGTTTTAACTCCTTGACCTTGATAGCCTGACTGAATCCCTTCGATATTGAGCGCTGGTTCAAAGAAGAAACGTTTGAGAAAGGCTGTACGTTCCTCTTGTAAAAGTGGTAATTCCAAGCCATAAATCTGGCTGATTTCCTCTGGATTGCGTTGAGCATAGGTTTCAACCAAGGCCAACTCACGTTCATTCGGCTCCTGCACATCATCGTACAAGCCTTCAACTAAGATACACCCATCTGCAGCTCGCAAACTAGTCAATGCTTGGATGAGATACCATGGAGCTGACTCCACAATACCACCATAGCTGGAGTGGATATCCACATCGGCACTCTTGACCTTGGCATCAAAGGTCACAATACCCTTATTGCCGCCAGAGATTTCTAGTTGTTCCAAGGCATTCTTGGTCCCTTGCTCCCAGACCAATAAATCTGCTCCACGGAGTTTATCTGCATGTTTTTCTAGATATTTATCTAAGTCCATAGAGGCAGACTCCTCAGCTCCTTCCATGATGAAGCTGATATTGACAGGCAGATCATCATGATCTTGCATGTATTTTCTCAAAGCACTCAAACGAGCTGTGATATGCCCCTTATCATCATCAACCCCGCGTCCATACATGATGCCATCACGCACAGAAAGCGTAAATGGATCCTCTGTCCAGACTTGGTCGCCATCCGCAGGTACTGTGTCATAGTGGTTGTAGAAAATGATAGTCTTGGCATTTGGGCGTGAACTTTTAAAATGCGCCATGACAAAGGGTGCCGTATAACTCTCATCAATCTCGACCTCTGCACCTACACGCTTGAAAATCTCGCCTAGATAACGAGCCACCTCTTTAAGGCCGACTTGTTGGGCAAAGACTGATTTTTTAGAAATCAGGGTACGCAAAACTTCAAAGTAATGTTGCGCTACATGATCCTTTTCAAACTTTTCAATTTGTTCTTCTTGGCTAGGGAAAACCATTTTCTCTCTACCTTTCTACTAGGACTTGTACCTTTGGAATCAATACAAGTGGATATTCCTTTTCTTTAGTCTCTATATAAAAGCAAGAGGTGGAAAAATCTCTCCCACCTCCCTGTGTTTATTACCAAACTGGTTGATCCAAGCCGTCTGAAGTTTCTTCGATAACTTTTTTCACTTCATCAGTGTGGTAAGCTGCGATAATTTTCTTGATTGCATCAGCTTTAGGTGATGATTCCCAATCTTTTTTCGCAACGATGATGTTGTACCATTGTTTTGAGTTTTCGTCAGCTTGCTCTTTAAAGAGTGCTTTCTTGTAGTCCAATTTTGCTTCTGTAACAAAAGTGTTGTTTACAACTGCTGCATCAACTGAAGTCAATGAACGAGCTGTTTGGCTAGCGTCCAACTCAGTGATTTTCAAGTTCTTTGGATTTTCTTTGATGTTTGCGATTGTAGCAAGTTCAGTTCCTGAAACATCCAATTTAATCAAACCTGCTGATTGAAGAAGGTAAAGGGCACGGCTTTCATTAGTAGCATCGTTTGGAATAGCAATTTCACCGTTGTTTGGGATTTCTTCCACTTTAGTGTACTTGTTTTCTTCCCCGTTTTTACCTGAGTAAAGGCGGATTGGTGAGATATAAGTATCTGCAATCGCTACAAGGTCTTTACCGTTTTCTTTGTTCCAGTTGTTCAAGAAGTTGTAGTGTTGGAAAGCGTTCAAGTCTACTTCACCATCAGCAGTTGCTTTATTTGGTTGTGAGTAGTCTGTAAACTCTGTGAATTCCAATTTAATTCCGTCTTTTTCAACCAATTCTTGGACTTTGTCCCAGCGTGCTTCTTCTGAACCGCTACGGTTAACAGTCGCAATTTTAACTGTAGTTGTGTTGTCTGCTTTCTTGTCTGAATTTCCGCAAGCTGCAAGTGCAAGGCCTGCTACTGTAGCGATAGCTGCTACGCCTAACCATTTTTTAATTTTCATGATTCGTTCTCCTTTAAAAATAATACTGTAATAGTATCTCACACTTTATTTGATTTCGCAAATTGTTATTAGATAGGCAGACATATAGTTTGAAACTATATGCCTAAAAGTTATAAAATCATCCACCTACGAGAGAATGGATGATTTACAAACTTATTTAATATCAGCTTCTGCTGGCAGATAAGAACCGCCAAAGAACTGTTGAGATAGCTTTTCAAGGGTTCCATCTTTATATAATTCTTGGATGCGTTTGTCCACAAATGCCTTCAACTCATCTTGACCTTTGGCAAGAAGTGGGTATACGTAAGGTTGTTGGTCGCTTGGAAGTTCGATAACTTTCAAGTTATCCAAACCTTGGTCCTTGATGACTGTTTCAACACCGATTTTATCAAAAATCTTGTAGTCAAATCGGCCATCACTCAAACGTACCATGATTTGTTGGAAGTCCCCTTTAACGTAGTTAAGGATAGTTGGGTTATCTGAGTGTTGTTTGTTGTAGTCTTCTAGCTGTTTAGCAGATGTTGTTCCTTGAACAACTTCAGTAGATTTTCCACCGATATCATCAAACGATTTGATGCTAGAGTCATCTTTTTTCACTACAAGAACGTTAGGGTTTTTAGCAGTTGGAGCTGCATAAAGGTATTTTTCAGCACGTTCTTTAGTGTAGCTGATGTTGCTAACAGCCATTTGGTAACGATCAGCATCAAGTCCTGCAAAAACACCTGACCACTCTGTCTTCTCAAACTTGACAGTATACTTGTCAGAATCTTTAAAGATAGCGCGAACCACTTCAATCTCGTAACCAGTCAATTCGCCATTTTCTTCATAGTTGAATGGTTTTGGTGTAGCATTGGTTACAACGATAATTTCTTTTTTACTAGATGTTGCTTCACCAGATGCAGCATCTTTCTTTTCACCGCCTGAGCAAGCTACCAATACACCTGCGGCTACAAGCCCTAGAGCAGCAAGTGATGAATATTTAACGATTTTTTTCATGATATTTCCTCCAAAATAGAATACAATCTTATCTTAACAGAAAAAAAGGAATTACGCTATTATATGATTTCTATATTTGTGATAGGTTTTCTTTATGGCTGATTAAAAGACCAAACGTAGGACTGCTATCAAGACCACCCCAAAGAGAACAGTCCCTACAAGATTGCGGTAACGAAAGGCTACAAAGGCCGTTGGAAAGATTGCTAAAAAGTCTAACCACTTTATCCGCGGAAGGCTTCCAACTTTTCCTGTCACCACACTTGAAAGAATCAAGGCAAAGATAATAGAAACTGGTAGAAATTTCAAAAAGCGCTCTACGACAGGCGGCAAACCCTTATACTTGGCTAGGATAAAAGGAATCATTCTTGGAATCCAAGTCACCAAGCCAGAAAAGACAATTGCTAATAAAATATACTTACTGACCATCCAAGACCACCCCCATGGTACAACCTAGCAAGGTCGCAAACAGAACAGCTAATGACTGAGACACCACCGTCAAGAGCAAAAAGAAAGATACAGCTACAACTGCTAAAATTATGAAGAGATTGCGCAAAGGAATCCGTTTTTGCATAATCTGAAACTGGGAAGTAAAAATCCCAATAAACATCCCCACTAGGGCAAAATCTAAGCCAAAAATTTCTGGATTTGGTAGAAGTCCACCTAGAGCAGTTCCGACAATAGTTCCGACAAACCAAGCTACATAGCTGTTAAGGTTGTTCCCGTGCATCCACATAGGATTGACCTTATCCGTATGCACCAACTCGCCCATCAAAACGCCATAGGTCTCATCGGTCAAAAGACTGGACATACCGATATTGTGCCAGAGACTGGTATGACGGAAATAGGTAGACGCATGTAAGCTCAACAAAAATAGACGCAAATTGATCAAAAAGACCGTCATCACAATAGCAGCTACTGGAGCTTGAACTGCAATCAAAGCTATCATGGCAAACTGAGCGCTCCCAGCATAAACAAAGAGACTCATCAGACCCATTTCTACTGGTGTCACATAGGGCGAACCGATAATCCCACAAGCAAGGCCAATGCTGACATATCCCAGAGCAGTCGGTACCGCAGCCTGCACACCCTCCCAAAATCCTTTTTCTTTCATAGACTTCCTCACTAATCATTCCTTCAGTAACTGCTTTCCAAACAGTCACAGCAAACATTATTATAACATATTCGTAAAATAGAAAAAAGTCTGCTGATTGACAAGAACAGAAAAAGACTGGGAGGCCAGTCTCATGATGCAACTTATAAACTATTTTAGATTTAATATCCAAATACCAATAAACTAACAACGATTAAAAATGTATTCCACAAGATATGAAGAGCCATTGGCCAATAAACTGAACGAGTATAACGAAATAGCATAGAGAGTAGCAAACCTGCACCTGCATAAACGATGAAGTCTGTTAACACCCAGCCATATTGTAAAACATAGATGAGACTAAAGAGTGTGGAGGAAACGACGACATCAACATAATACTTTTTAAATTTGGACAATGCTGTCATCAGAAGCCCACGAAAAACCAACTCTTCAACGATAGGAGCAATGAGACTGCCATAGAGAATGCGCATTATAAAGTAACTAATTCCTGTCAAATTAGCTGCTTCTTTCATCATTTCGCTCCCATTTTGCGTGCTAGGAAAAATCAGAGTCGTTATATTTACCCACACAAACATCAGTATAAAGAAAAGAAAGAAGACACCCAGATAAGCCCAACGAAACTGGAAGCGACCGCATTCTTTCCAACCTTGACTCTTTACAAGAACCACTGTAGCAGCAATCCCCTCAAGGGCGATCAACAAAATTTGTAAGCCATAAAATCCAAAATCTGATAATTGGTTAACAAATTCTAACCTTGCTATAAAATTGAAAATTAAGTAATAGATGGTTATTATCAAAACAGTTGACAAGTAGAATTTCGTTTCTTTCCTTTTCATCGTTGATCCTTTTAAGTTTTAGTTACACCATCTTCCAGCTAAACTTACCCAAATCCCTTTTATCCAATCAAAAGCACCGCAATTAGGACTTTTCCCTTGATTTAAGATTCTTAAAACCCACTAAAATAACAAGGGCAGAATTTGAGCAATGGCATTATCAACTATATGCAGTCCAATAGACCAATAAATAGACTTTGTCACTCTAAAAAAGACTGCCATTATTAGACCACCACCCATATATACGAAAAAGTCTGTCAAGACCCAACCATGACTACTGATATGCAAAATGCCAAATAAAGCAGCCGAACCAAGCACATCCAGTCCCCATTTCTTCCCTTTTTCCAGAGCTGTCATCACCAATCCACGATAGATCATCTCTTCAAAAATGGGACCTGCAATCACTGGATAGAAAAAATACATCAAAAATGCAGTAGGACCTGTAAAAGTAGGAAGATCCAGTTGATAAGAAATTGCATTTTGGGTAGGTGGGAAAAGAATAGCTTTAACGAAATTCCAAACAAAAAAAGCTAGAAGAGCTAAAAAGAAATAGAAAAGATAGGACACTTTAAATTTTCTGCTATTGATTTGTTGCCATTTTCCTGACCAAATCATGGCAACAAGAGCAAGCAAAACCACAAGAAAATTCAACATCATATCCGAAAAGTAATAGCCAAAATCAGATAGGCCAGCAGCCAAGTCGCTGTGTAAAACCAGACGGATGAAGAACTGGTCCGCAATGATAAGTAGAATAGCTACAAACAAGTAGTAACGTGAGATTATCTTTTTCATATATCACCCTTCTAAAATCCAAACACCAATAAGCTAACAATAAGCAAGAAGGTATTCCATGAAGCATGTAAAGCTATGGTCCAATAAATAGAGCGTGTACAGCGAAACATCATGCAAAATATCAAGCCCATTACAAAGTATAGTATGAAATCTGTCGTTATCCAACCATGCTGTAAAACATGCATAGCGCCAAATATGCCAGCAGAAACAAGAACATCAATATAGTAGTTTTTAAATTTAGACAAGCATGTCATCAAAAAACCACGACACACTATTTCTTCTGCTATAGGTGCGATAAGGCTACCGTAAAGTACACGCGTAATAAAATAGCTAAAGCCAGTTAAACTGGTGGCTACTTCCACTACCGTACTTCCATTTTGCGTACGAGGAAAGATACGAGTTGCTAGATTTGCCCACACAAATAATAAGAAAAAAGAAAGAATGAAAACACCCAGATAAGACCAACGAAACTGGAAACGACCATACTCTTTCCAATGTTCACTTTTGACAAAAATAATTGTAGATACAGTTCCCAGAATAAGTACCAATAAAACCTGAAACACATAGTAGATCTCATCAGACAAAGCTACAGTAAAATCTAAGTCTGGTATGACATTAAAAATGAGGTAATAGGTCAAAAGCAACAAGCCAGTTGCTAGGTGAAATTTCATTTCTTTCATTTTCTTTATTTAATTACTTCCTATACTATTTTATCGACGACGTCTTAACCACTCACCTGTTGGCTCTACAGCCCAAGCAAAAGCACCACGATGAGGACTCTTCACTTGATTTAAGATTTTGAAAATCCTCTAAAATAACAAAGGAAGTATATGCACGATACCGTTATAGACTATATGCAGTCCAATAGGCCAATAAATAGACTTTGTCACTCTAAACAAGACCGCAAATATAATACCGCCGCCCATATATACGAAAAAGTCTGTCAAGACCCAACCATAATTACTAATGTGCAAGATTCCAAACAAAGCAGCAGAACCAAGCACATCCAGTCCCCATTTCTTCCCTTTTTCCAAAGCGGTCATCACCAATCCACGATAGATCATCTCTTCAAAAATAGGGCCTGCAATCACAGGATAGAAAAAATACATCAAAAACGCCGTAGCGCCTGTAAAAGTCGGAGCAGCGAGTTGGTAAGCAAGTCCATTTTGGGTAGGTGGGAATAGGAAAAATTTAATAAAATTCCAAATAAATAAAGCAAGAAAAGCTAAAAAGGAATAAAAAAGATAGGACCATTTAAATTTTCTACTGTTGATTTGTTGCCATTTTCCTGACTTAATCATGACAATGAGCGCAAGCAAAACTACAAGAAAATTCAACATCATATCCGACAGATAAAATGCAAAGTCAGATAGACCAGCAGCAAAGTCGCTGTGTAAAACTAGACCACTGAAGTACTGGTAAGCAATGACAAGTAGAATGGCTATAAAAAAGTAGTAGCGTGAGATGATTTTTTTCATTCTATTTTCTCCTATACTATGGAATGAAGACAGTATAACACGAAAAATTCCATATTTTAAAAAATCGCATATTTGACATTTTTTCTGATAGGAATTTCACATTTGCGATTTCTAACTAATCAATAAGTTTTTGGTATTGCTGGAAGCGTAATTCAAAAAGGGCTGTTAATTGTGGATTTCCTAATATTTGCAGAGATTGGATAAAGTATTCAATCTCTTTTTGATTGCTTCCCTTGGTCTGAAGGAAAACACTCAATTTTTTTAAAAATTGCCATGATACTTTCTCAAAAACATCATAGGGACGCAGCATACTCTCCAACTCAGCTTCAAAGATTGGGATGTAAGAGAAAAGTTTGCGCTCCATGAACTCTGAGATGATATTGAGATACCCACTCTTCATATACAGTCGATTGTGTACTAACTCTTTAAATTCCTTGGATTTTTCAAGTAAAGAGGTGGATAAAAAGATCAGATCTTGATTGCTCAAAAAAGGCATGGTATTGCAAAAGATATAGAGTTCAAACCAGGTCCAAGACTCAATAGCGTAGAGATAGGTGGTCAAAAACTCGCTATCCTCCTCTGCTAGTGGGTAGCTTTTATCTAGTGAATGGATAGCATCTTTAATCACAATAGAGTTCAAACGACGATAGGTCTGCGCCATCTGTTCTTGCTCGACTTCCTCCAAGAGTTGCTCTAAGCCAGCTATATCTTGATGGGCAAAGCGATCCACAATCCTTCTACCAAATCGCATATGTGGAGATTCTTGGTAGTTGTTGAGCTTGTGTCCAAACTCATCGAAGGTCACATTGATCCCTTGGATGGCTAGGATCAACTTATCCGCAGACAGCATGGACTGCCCTAGTTCAAACTTGGATAGCTGAGAGGCTGTTAGTCCAGCACAAGCCACATCTGACTGCTTGAGCTTTCTCGCCAGGCGCAATTCCTTGTAAAATTCTCCCAATTCCTGTTTTTCAATCATGGCCAAACTCCCCTTTAAATATTCCCTTTACTATTCTATTCGTAAAAACTTTTTACTTTTTTAACATATTATAAAATATTTTAGCAAAAAAGCCAGCTTCAAGCTGACTTTTTATTCTATAGTATCAAAAGCAAGACTTGGTTTGGCGTTTAGCTCCAAGCCTGCAAAGTTTTCTTTGTTCCACTCGCTAACGCTGGCATAGGCAATCATACCCGCATTGTCTCCACAGAGGCGCAGAGGTGGAATGATGACCTTAACATCAGTGATTTCAGCTGCCAAGCGTTCTCTTAATCCTCTATTAGCTGCCACACCACCAGCGACGACTAGAGTTTTAACAGGGTATTTTTCTAAGGCCTTCTTGGTTTTTGCCATGAGAATGTCCATAACTGCAGCTTGGAAGGACGCACACAAGTCCTCTGTAGACAGGCTTTCTCCCTTTTGCTCGGCATTGTGGTGAAGATTGATAAAGGCAGACTTCAAACCTGAGAATGAGAACTCCAGATTATCTTCCTTAATCATGGCACGAGGGAAATCATACACATCCTGTCCCTGATGAGCAAGTTCATCGATCTCCCGACCTGCTGGATAGGTCAAGCCCATGACACGACCGACCTTATCATAGGCCTCGCCAACCGCATCATCTCGAGTTTCACCAACGATCTTGTAATCACCAGCCTCAGAAACATAGACCAACTCTGTGTGCCCACCACTGACTAAAAGGGCTAGCAAGGGGAACTCCAAGGGCTCGACACTTTGAGCCGCCATCAAGTGGCCAGCCATGTGGTTAACGGGAATTAGAGGTAGTCCATGTGCCCAGGCAAAAGCCTTGGCAACTGACAAACCAACTAGCAAGGCTCCGACCAAGCCTGGTCCGTAGGTAACCGCAACGGCTGTCACGTCCTCTTCGGTAATTCCTGCTTCTGCCAATGCCTCCTCGATACAGGCTGTAATGACCTCGACATGATGACGACTGGCTACTTCTGGTACTACGCCACCAAAACGTTTGTGACTCTCAATTTGACTAGCAATGACATTGGACAAGAGCTCATCGTCGTTTTTCAAGACAGCAACACTGGTCTCATCGCAAGATGTCTCAAATGCTAAAATATATCTATCCTTCATCTATTTCTCTCTTCATGATAATGGCGTCCTCGACTGGATCATGGTAATAGGCCTTTCTCTCAGCGATGACTGACATTTTTTCTTTCTTGTAAAATGCTTGCGCTCGGTGGTTGGACTTTCTGACTTCGAGGAAAATCTCCCTGTCTGTCGGCAATGTTACAAACAAGGCCGAGGCTATCCCCTGACCTTGATAGGCTTTTTTGACAGCAATTTGCAAGACTTCTGCTTCAAAGATATTTTCCTGAACAGCTAGAAAACCTATCACTTCTATCCCATCGTAGGCTAAAGCATACCAGGTCTGGTCTTGAGACAGGTCTGCTTGGATTTGTTCCAGAGTCCAAGGACTGACTGGGTAAACATCTGCCATAACAGCATAGATAGCTTGAGCAAAGTCAGGTTGCTGTTGGATTCGTTTGATCTCTATCATAGGCGTTTAATGTAAGACTCGCCAGACTCGGTGTGATTCTTGAGCCAGTTTTCCTCAGCTTCGACACGCTTAAGGTAATTCGGCACAAAATCATGCAAGGAGTCTGCTTCCTTGTCCCAAGCACCAAGAGCAATATTAGCTGCATTTGGTAAGGTTTCTAGATAGTTGGCTTGTGGCAATTGTTCTTGGATTTGATCCACAAAGGCTCTAACTTCTCCAACAAAGGTTACCTGCTCAGCATCCTTGACTTTTTCTAACACCTCTTCAAAAGATAGGTGCGCTTCTGGAAAGACTGGCTGGGCATTTTCATAAAATCCTGCATACACATTGTTACGGCGTGCGTCCATCAAAGGGACAACCAAACCTTCCTGCTGGCTCGGCACCAGGGCTAAAAGGCTAGACATCCCAACTAACTCGATGTTCAGAGTATGAGCCAGCGTCTTAGCAGTTGCTACTGCGATTCGCAAACCTGTGTAGCTACCTGGCCCCTCTGCCACTACGATTCGATCCAAATCCTTGGATGTCAAATCCAAACTTGCCATCAAAAAATCGATGGCAGGCATGAGGGTAATACTGTGATTTTTCTTGATATTGATTGTCGTCTCGGCAAGAACTTGCTTGTCCTCTAAAATAGCTAGAGAAAGAGCCTTGCTGGACGTATCAAAAGCTAATACTTTCATAACACATTCCTATCTTTTTGTCTGCTTACTATTATACTACAAAAGAAGGCACATGGGAATTTTCTTTGTTTTGTATCAAAAATCACAGTGAAAAGAAATCTTCAAAAACATTGCAACTTTTCCTTTTCGTTTCCGAATATAAAAGTGAACGAGAAAAAAGGAGGAAAGTTCAATGACAAATTTCGAAAATATTGACAATCAATTTGTATCGCTATCTGAAAATGAATTATCAGATATTGATGGTGGTCTCGCTCCCTTGGTTATCTTTGGTGTAGCAGTTTCTTGGAAAGCTGTTGCTGGCGGAACAGCACTTGTAGGCTCTGGCTTAGCAGCTGGTTATTTTTTAGGAGGTTAGTATGATTAAAGATTTAGACAAATATCATGAAATTTCTAATAAAGAATTGCAAGAAATCAAGGGTGGTTTTGGTGTAGGTGTTGGTATAGCTTTATTTATGGCAGCTTACACCATTGGAAAAGATCTCCGTAAAAAGTTTGGATAAGTCATGCTAGATAAAAGACACATTTTTAGAAGGATGAATTTTATTTTCTTCATCTCTTACAGTTTGATCAGTATTCTCAACGATTTAAGCATTACTACTATACCATTGCCAATTGATTTATCTGTTTGTATTGTTTTATTTTTATGCTTCAACTCTATTTTTGAACAAAACAATCATAACTGTAAAAATAAGGATAGGGCCTGAAAATATAATCTTTGTTTGAGGAAAAATTGGATACCGAATTTGAAAAATCCACCCTATCTTAATAGTTGGGGTGGATTTTTTGTGTAGCTGAGTTCGCTATTTTTTTATAACCTATTTTAAAGATAGGCATTCGTTCAATCAGCAGATATAAATAAACAACTGAAGCTAAGCATTCAAACCAAAGTAAAATACAAACCAGACCACATAGGTTACAAGAAGGAGAAAAATGGAATACAATGTTACAAAGAGAATTTTCCAGTGTACAGCTGTTTTTCTATGTTCCAGCCGAACAAACAGTAGATTGCCACCATAAACACAGGCAACAAAAATCATAAAAGCTACCAAACGAATACCGATAACAAAAGTAAATAAGTCATTCATCTTTCAACCTCCTTGATATAGAAACGTCTCTTATAACTTTATTATAGCACTTGTATCTGAAGTCTTCAAATACTTATACAAGGCAAAATGAAACCCATTTCAAGCTCCTTACTTTCATGTTTCCTGCTTTTACTAATTCCCCTTTTTATGTTATAATTGAGATAATTGTAACGAATCAAGGTCAATAAAGACAAAAAATGAACTGGAATCAAACCAGCTTCAAACTGAGCATTTTTGAATATAGCTGACCTGAAAGCAGAAAGGAAACATATGATTTACAAAGTTTTTTATCAAGAAACAAAAGACCGTAGCCCACGTCGTGAAACAACACGCTCACTATACTTAGACATCGATGCTAGTTCAGAACTTGAAGGACGTATCGCTGCTCGCCAACTTGTCGAAGAAAATCGTCCAGAGTACAATATCGAGTATATCGAACTCTTGTCTGACAAATTGCTAGACTACGAAAAAGAAACTGGCGCATTCGAAATTACGGAGTTCTAATATGGCCTATACTCTTAAACCAGAAGAAGTTGGCGTTTTTGCTATTGGTGGTCTAGGAGAAATCGGTAAAAATACATACGGAATCGAATATCAAGACGAAATTATCATCGTTGATGCAGGAATTAAATTCCCTGAGGATGACCTGCTTGGTATCGACTACGTTATCCCTGATTACTCTTATATTGTAGAAAATATCGACCGCATCAAGGCTCTCTTGATTACACACGGACACGAGGACCATATCGGAGGGATTCCTTTCTTGCTCAAGCAAGCAAACATCCCTATCTATGCTGGTCCACTGGCCCTTGCCTTAATCCGTGGAAAACTCGAAGAGCATGGACTTTTGCGTAATGCTACACTTCACGAAATCAACCACAACACGGAGTTGACCTTTAAAAACCTTAAAGCAACTTTCTTTAGAACAACCCACTCGATTCCAGAACCATTGGGAATTGTCATCCACACACCTCAAGGGAAAATCGTCTGTACGGGAGACTTCAAGTTTGACTTTACACCAGTTGGTGAACCTGCAGACTTGCACCGCATGGCAGCCCTAGGTGAAGATGGAGTACTTTGTTTGCTCTCTGACTCGACCAATGCTGAAGTGCCAACCTTTACAAACTCTGAAAAGGTTGTCGGCCAGTCGATCATGAAGATTATCCAAGGTATCGAGGGACGTATCATCTTTGCATCCTTCGCCTCAAATATCTTCCGTCTCCAACAAGCTACTGACGCTGCTGTTAAAACAGGTCGTAAGATTGCTGTCTTTGGACGCTCTATGGAAAAGGCCATTGTCAACGGGATTGAACTAGGTTACATCAAGGCTCCTAAGGGAACCTTCATCGAACCAAATGAAATCAAAGACTATCCTGCGGGTGAGATTCTGATCCTCTGTACAGGTAGTCAGGGCGAACCTATGGCGGCCCTCTCTCGTATCGCTAACGGAACTCACCGTCAAGTGCAACTCCAACCTGGTGATACTGTTATCTTCTCATCTAGCCCAATTCCAGGAAACACCACTAGCGTTAACAAATTGATTAACATCATTTCTGAAGCTGGTGTTGAAGTCATCCATGGTAAGATTAACAACATCCATACATCTGGACACGGTGGTCAGCAAGAGCAAAAACTTATGCTCCGCTTGATTAAGCCAAAATACTTCATGCCTGTTCACGGTGAATACCGCATGCAGAAAGTCCACGCTGGACTAGCAGTGGATACTGGCGTAGAGAAGGACAATATCTTTATCATGAGTAATGGTGATGTGCTTGCCCTCACTGCAAACTCTGCTCGTATCGCAGGTCATTTCAATGCTCAGGATATCTACGTCGATGGAAATCGTATCGGCGAAATCGGTGCAGCTGTGCTTAAAGATCGTCGCGATCTATCTGAAGATGGTGTTGTACTGGCTGTCGCAACCGTTGACTTCAAGTCTCAGATGATCCTATCTGGACCAGATATTCTCAGCCGTGGATTTGTCTACATGCGCGAATCTGGTGACTTGATCCGTCAAAGCCAACGCATCCTTTTCAATGCTATTCGTATCGCTTTGAAAAACAAAGATGCCAGCGTCCAGTCTGTCAATGGCGCTATCGTAAATGCCATTCGACCATTTCTTTACGAAAATACTGAACGTGAACCAATCATCATTCCGATGATTCTCACACCAGATGAAGAATAAGAAAAAATTCTCTGAAATCCTATGACTTCAGAGAATTTTTGTTATTTCACGACAAGCTCGTAACGAGTTTTGCTGGTGAAAGTTTGGCCTGCTTTGAGGATGACTTGATCTTTAAGGTCGCTATGAATAGCATCTGGCAAAGCTTGTGCTTCAAGAGCAATCCCATTGTGCTGCATCATTGGTTGACCAGCGATGATGACACTCTCATCCACAAAGTTTGCGGTGTAAACTACAAAGCAAGGTGCTTCTGTCTTGAAGAGTAAGAAACGACCTGAATTTTGGTCATAGAGGAAACCAGCATTGTCATGTCCTGCAGGCAGAGCAAATGGATGGTCTAAACCAGATACGAGTTGGATTTGCTCATCTTCTTCTGCAAAGATATCCTTCAACAAGGCGCCATTGTAGATGTGTTTAACCACATCACGATCAGCATCTGGAGTTTTAGCTGGTACTCCATCAGGGGCAATTGGATAGATACCCTCAGTGTTCAATTGGAAGACATGGCGGTCAACAGTCTGAGTGAAATCACCAGATAAGTTAAAGTAGCTATGGTTGGTTGGATTGACCAAGGTATCCTGATCCGTCGTCACCTTGTAGCTAACTTCGTAGGCTCCACTTTCTTCCAAGTGGTAGCTAATCCAGATTTTAAGGTTTCCTGGGAAACCTCCTGTACCGTCTGTTCTTTCTGTGTAAAGAGTCAAACCATGATCATTCACTTCAACTAGCTCAAACAAGCTAGAATCCCAACCAGTTGAACCACTGTGGTTACAGTTGCTGGCGTTGTTAACTTCAAGTTCATAGGACTTACCATTAAGTTCGAAAGTCGCACCTGCGATACGACCTGCCACTGGACCTACACTCGCTCCATGTTTAGGGCTATTTCCCACATAGCTTTCGAAATCATCAAAACCTAGGATAACATTGGCAAAATTGCCAGTCTTATCTGGAGTTACATAACGTAAAATTGTCGCTCCATAGGTCATGATTTCCAGTTGATAGCCTGCTTCCGTTTCAAAACGGTAAGCGAGGACATCCTTGCCATCAACTTTCCCAAATACACGTTCTGTGTATGCTTTCATCCTTCTCTCCTTTTTCTATTTCAATTAAGTAAACAAACCATAGAAAGCGCATTCACTCTCTATGGTTTTATTGTATGATTTACAGACATCTTTGTCAAGAAACCATAGATATTTTATTAACAAAAGTCGTTTCTTCTATTTCTGATCTATGCTTCTACACGTTCAGTCCATGAAGTAGCTGTTGTTTGAAGTACTTTATTGAGTTCATCAATGTTTTCAAATCCAGTTGTACGAAGCCATTCGCGAGCTGCTGCTTCTCCATCTTTGATGTAAGCTTCAACAGATCCAGCCCATGTTGCACGTCCACAAAGAACACCATTGAAGTTTGCACCTGATTCATGGGCAAAGACAAGTGTTTCTTGGAAGAGTTTAGCAGATACACCTGCACTCAAGTAGATGTATGGCAAGTTAGTAGCTTCGTCTTGTGCTTTGAAGAAAGCAGCTGCTTCTTCACGTGTATGAACGATTTCTCCATCGCCAAAGCCTTCAACGTATTTCACGTTAACTGGAACTTCTACTTTCAAGACATCGATGTTG
>NZ_JUOS01000021.1 GCF_001075875.1 Streptococcus oralis | reverse complement strand
GGCTCTTTGTCAACTGTAGTGGGTTGATGAAAAGTTATAACCTGGAGAGGACCAACTTGGTTCTCTCCTTTTTGATATTCAAAGCAATGAGGATTCTAGTTTTAAAGTTTTCAAAGTTCCGGAAGCCAAAAGCATTGCGCTTGATGACCTTAATGAGGTTATTAGTAGCCTCTAGTTTCGCGTTTGAGTAGGGCAGTTCCAGTGAGTTCATGATTTTGTCCTTGTCTTTCAAAAAGGTTTTAAAAACAGTTTGAAAAATAAGATTTACACAAGAAATCGTTTCTTCAATCAGTTCAAAGAAATGGTCTGTTTGTTTCTCTTGGAAATGAAATAGTAATAGTTGATAGAGTTCATAGTGCTCTCTAAGTTCTTGAGAGGATTCAAGGAGCTTTTCGAGAATCTCATTATTGGTCAAGTATGAGCGAAAAGTAGGGCGATAAAAACGTTTATTACTAAGTTTACGGCTATCCTGTTGAATGAGTTTCCAGTAACGTTTTAGTGCCTTATATCCATGCGATTTGCGATCAAAACGATTCATGACTTGGATACGAAGACGATTCATAGCTCGACTGAGATGTTGGACAATGTGAAAGCGGTCGAGAACGATTTTAGCGTTAGGAAAAAGTTTTTTGGCACAATCATAGTAGGGACTAAACATATCCATGGTAATGACTTTCACGCGACTTCTCACCTTTCCAGAATAACGAAGAAAATGATTGCGAATGGTCACTTGAGTCCGCCCATCCAGGATAGCTACGATCTTTCTGGAATCAAAATCCTGTGCAATGAAGCTCATCTTACCTTTCTTGAAGTTGTATTCATCCCAAGACATGTGAGTTGGAAGGAAAGATAAATCTGTCTTGAATTTGAATTCTTTCAATTTACGAATGACTGTCGAAGTAGAGACAGATAGACTTTCTGCGATAGCCGTCATAGGGACTTTCTCGATTAATTTTTGAGTGATTTTCTGGTTGACGATGGTCGCGATTTGGTGATTCTTTTTGACTAAGGAAGTCTCTGCAACAGCTATTTTCCCGCAGACTTTACAACGGAAACGGCGTTTTCTCAATCGAATGAGAGTCTTGTATCCTGCACATTCGAGGTAGGGAATTTTAGATTCTTTTTGAAAGTCATATTTAGCCATTTGTTCTTGACAGTTGTGACATTTAGGGGCAGGATAATCGAGTTTAGCGATGACTTCTTTATGCGTTCCAGCATCAAGATAATCTAAGATTATGATGTTCTTGTCTTTAATTCCGAGTAAGTTTGTGATAAAATTTAATTGTTCCATAAGATTCTTTCTAATGATGGTTTGGTCACTTTTCATTATAGGTCTTATGGGACTTTTTTTCTACAACAAAATAGGCTCCATAATTCCTATGGTGGTGCTACCCACTACAGAAATTAT
>NZ_JUOS01000004.1 GCF_001075875.1 Streptococcus oralis | reverse complement strand
CGTATATGTGTTACTGACTTCGTCAGTTCTATCCACAACCTCAAAACTGTGTTTTGAGCAAACTTCGGCTAGCTTCCTAGTTTGCTCTTTGATTTTCATTGAGTATAATCAAAAAAGTTGTCCTAATTTTGGGCAACTTTTTCTTATAAAAAAAATTTATCACGGACTTAAAAAATACATATTAGACAGGAGTGGGGAAGGATGATAAGATAAGATTATCAATAGAAGATGAAAGGAAATCAGTGATGGCAAGAACAGTTGTTGGAGTTGCAGCAAATCTATGTCCTGTGGACGCAGAAGGAAAAAATATTCATTCATCAGTCTCTTGTAAATTTGCTGAGAGTATTCGTCAGGTTGGCGGACTTCCTTTGGTGATTCCGGTTGGGGATGAGTCAGTGGTCCATGACTACGTAGAAATGATTGACAAGCTTATCTTGACTGGAGGGCAAAATGTCCATCCTCAGTTTTATGGTGAAGAAAAAACGATTGATAGCGATGATTATAACCTAGCTCGTGATGAGTTTGAGTTGGCCCTTCTACAAGAGGCTCTACGTCAAAACAAACCAATCTTAGCCATTTGTCGTGGTGTCCAGCTAGTTAACGTTGCTTTTGGTGGCACACTTAATCAGGAGATTGAAGGTCACTGGCAAGGTCTACCTTTTGGGACTTCACATTCCATTGAGACAGTTGATGGCAGTGTGGTGTCTAAATTGTTTGGTAAAGAAAGTCAGGTTAACTCAGTGCATCGTCAGAGCATTAAAGACTTGGCACCCAATTTTCGCGTGACGGCTGTGGATCCACGTGATCAAACTGTTGAAGCAATTGAATCCATTGATGAGCACCGTATTATTGGTCTTCAGTGGCATCCAGAGTTTCTAGTCAATGAAGAAGATGGCAACTTAGAATTATTTGAGTATTTATTGAATGAATTGTAACGACTAGAAATTTAGTCGTTTTTTTATTCGTTGTTTACGAATATTTATAGAGTTGCGTTTTTACGCAAACGTTTGAATTGTGACAAAAATTGGAAATTTTTAGTATAAAAATAGCATAAAAATCTAGTTATCCGCATAAAAACTGGACTTATCACACTTTATCAAGGTCAAAACCACTCAATTTACTACTAATTTACTACTTATGAATGAGCTTTGATACGACGATTTATCCTTGAAAAGTGAAGATATAAAGATACTTCCAATAAAATTTGAATATTTAATAGGTAGACACTTCAAAAAATGAGGTGTCTATTTTTTTACCCGATTTTGAAAGGAAGTGAACTTATGAAAACAAAAAATCAAGAATCAAAAGGTCGTTCCCCACTCTTTAAGACCATCAAACATTCATTCAGCCAATAAAAAAGAAAGGATAGGTAAAAATATGGAACTTAAATTTGTGATTCCCAACATGGAAAAAACATTCGGCAATTTAGAATTTGCTGGCGAGGATAAAGTCGTTCAGCGAAGAATCAACGGACGGCTAACTGTCTTATCAAGAAGCTATAATCTCTATTCTGATGTTCAAAGAGCAGATGATATTGTGGTGGTGCTTCCTGCTGAAGCTGGCGAAAAACATTTCGGCTTTGAGGAACGTGTGAAGTTAGTCAATCCACGTATTACCGCAGAGGGCTACAAAATCGGCACTCGTGGTTTTACAAATTACCTTTTACATGCTGACGACATGATAAAAGAATAAAGAAAGAGAGGAAAAATGATGAGATTAGCAAATGGCATTGTATTAGATAAAGACACGACTTTTGGAGAATTGAAATTCTCTGCTCTACGTCGTGAAGTGAGAATCCAAAATGAAGACGGGTCGGTTTCAGATGAAATCAAGGAACGTACCTATGACTTAAAATCCAAAGGACAAGGACGCATGATTCAAGTAAGTATTCCTGCCAGCGTGCCTTTGAAAGAGTTTGATTATAACGCACGGGTGGAACTTATCAATCCCATTGCGGACACCGTTGCTACTGCCACCTATCAAGGAGCAGATGTTGACTGGTATATCAAGGCAGACGATATTGTGCTGACAAAGGATTCTAGTTCATTCAAAGCTCAACCACAAGCAAAGAAAGAACCGACACAAGACAAATAGTCGCTAGGTAGAAAGGAGACTTTTTCGCATGAAACAGCGTGGTAAAAGGATTCGCCCATCTGGTAAAGATTTAGTCTTTCATTTTACGATAGCGTCACTCCTGCCTGTTTTCCTGCTGGTTGTCGGACTGTTTCATGTGAAGACAATCCAGCAGATCAACTGGCAGGATTTTAACCTATCACAAGCAGATAAGATTGACATTCCCTATTTAATTATCAGTTTCAGTGTCGCAATTCTTATCTGCTTGCTGGTAGCGTTTGTATTCAAACGGGTTCGCTATGATACGGTTAAACAACTTTACCACCGTCAAAAACTGGCAAAGATGATACTTGAAAACAAGTGGTATGAATCTGAACAGGTCAAAACAGAGGGTTTCTTTAAAGATAGTGCTGGTCGTACAAAGGAAAAGATAACCTACTTCCCTAAAATGTATTATCGACTTAAAAATGGCTTGATACAGATACGGGTGGAAATCACGCTGGGAAAATATCAAGACCAACTCTTACACTTGGAAAAGAAATTAGAGAGTGGCTTGTACTGTGAGCTGACGGATAAAGAGTTAAAGGATTCCTATGTGGAATATACTTTGCTCTATGACACCATAGCCAGTCGTATTTCTATTGATGAAGTAGAAGCTAAAGATGGTAAACTTCGCTTAATGAAAAACGTATGGTGGGAATATGATAAGCTCCCTCATATGTTGATTGCTGGTGGTACAGGTGGCGGTAAAACTTACTTTATACTGACACTGATTGAAGCCTTGCTTCATACAGATTCAAAACTGTATATTCTTGACCCGAAAAATGCTGACCTTGCGGACTTAGGTTCTGTGATGGCAAATGTCTACTATAGAAAAGAAGACTTGCTTTCTTGCATTGAAACATTCTATGAAGAAATGATGAAACGTAGTGAGGAAATGAAGCAGATGAAGAACTATAAGACTGGCAAAAATTATGCTTACTTAGGTCTCCCGGCACACTTCTTAATCTTTGATGAATACGTCGCTTTCATGGAAATGCTGGGAACAAAAGAAAACACCGCAGTTATGAATAAGCTGAAACAGATTGTCATGTTAGGTCGTCAAGCTGGCTTCTTTCTAATACTGGCTTGTCAACGTCCAGACGCAAAATATTTAGGCGACGGAATCCGTGATCAGTTTAATTTCAGAGTGGCTTTAGGTCGTATGTCTGAAATGGGCTATGGCATGATGTTTGGCAGTGACGTACAAAAGGATTTCTTCTTAAAGCGAATCAAAGGTCGTGGCTATGTTGATGTAGGAACAAGTGTCATATCAGAGTTTTATACTCCCCTTGTACCAAAAGGATATGATTTCTTGGAGGAAATTAAAAAGTTATCCAACAGCAGACAGTCCACGCAGGCGACGTGCGAAGCGGAAGTCGCAGGTGTGGACTGATCTTGCTGGCTGGTGTGGCAATAGCCACGCCAGCACTTAACCCCCCGTATCTAATTCCGAGAATTGATTTGAAATGAAAAAGAATGCTGATAAATCAACATTCTTTTTAAGTATTATTTGCAAAAAACAAGATATTTTGTCTGTTTAGCTACCAAAAAGATACCATATCTGCTTATTTTTTCTTACAATTTTTTTGATGTGCTTTTAATTTCTTCATCGCCCAATCATAATGACTTGAAGTAGTGCTTACAAAATACGAACCAAGTACACTTCCTCCTACCCACTTATAGACATCTTTTGAAAACAATTCTTCGTTTGTAAATCTCTCAGCTAATTCTAAAATATCTTTATGGGATTTATGAAACATTTCTTTTGCATCTTCAAGAGAAGTATTTTGATGTTTTTTCCAAAACTCGACATTCATATCTCCATAAGTTTTCCAATTATATGGAGCTGGAATAAAAGGTTTTGCCACTCCCTTTAAATTTGTATCTACCCAATTCAAAAGAAGTTGGTGCCATTCATATAAATGAATCAAAATATCTCTTAAATTTTTGTCTCTTTTCCAATGAGCCTCTTTCTTTTTTTCATCACTTGAAAAGTCAAGAGGTGTGTTTAATTCTTCGTCAGATAGCTTAGCAATTAATACGTTCAACTTATCATAGTTTTCTTTCGCTGCAATCATTAAATCTTCTTTTGTTCTTGGTCTTGGCATAATATTTCCTCTTACTTTACGCTATATCTCAATATGGTTTTTAAGCTTTAGTTATCGGAATCCACAGCTCCATTTTATAGTCTTTGCTATGCAAATCACCCTCATAGTAGTATTCAAAGTCAGGCTTTCCTGAATGAAAATAGCCATGCTCAGGAAAGAATACTTCCATCGCATATTTCCATCCGGTATGAATGCAATCTGGAACACATCCTGTTAACTCTACAACGGCATACTCTGCTTCATCAACTTCTAAAACATCTAAGCCCATGCTTCTTGCTTTGTCTAAATCATTAACAATATAGCCTGCCATATAGTTTATTGTGCTTGGGTTTTCCACATCATGGCAAACGCCAATACTTTGACCGTTTCCCAAACTTGCAAGTTCATCGTGGCTATATTTTTCATACAGCTTATCCCAGACACTTGGACATAATGATGAATTGATGCTGTGTTCATTTACCCCTGCGACTGCAAAGGCTTGTTTCTTTTGAATTGTAATATTCATGCTTCTTCCTCCTCTTACACTGAGTGCTAATTGCACACGTGAAACTAATTTGAATGGTTTCCCGTTTCTCACCTCCGAAGGAGTAAATCCATGAAAATTCTTAAAAGCAGTCCCAAATGAATCCGATGACTCGTATCCGAATTTGAAAGCAACATCAATAATCTTTTCATCCGTATCTCTTAATATAACGGCTGCTTCCGTTAATCTTCTACTTCTTAAATATTCTGAGAGCGTTGTTTCGGTCAGAATAGAAAACAAGCGACTGAACATTGAATACGAATATCCGGATAACTGAGTTACTTTCTTTTCATCAATCTCATCATCAAGAACTGTTTCAAGGTAATCAATCGTATTGTTAAACGACTTGATAATATTCATTTCGTTCCCTCCTTTCTTTCGGTTTATTTTAGTATAGAGGAAGATTTCTTTTCCTACCCTACAATATTTGTACAAATTTTATAGGTTTCATCTAATAGAAACTTATAACTTGGGATTTGTTTACTTACAGTACGCCTCTATTTTATCCTCATATTTTTTCAAAAGTTCCCGTGAATATATTTTTTCATTTTTTGAATCTCTAACTTCTTTCCAAAGGATAGCTGCAGCTTTTAACTTGTTAGAATAGTATTCGCTAAATTCATCTGTACAAAAATCTTTTAAAAATTGGTTCCATTGGCAAACTGAATTATCATATTTGGCATAGTCTGATTCTCCATAGTATATTTTAATCATATCTTGGATTGTAAATTTTATATCGTTATCCCTTTTTACTTTTCGCCAAGCTGTTGCCATATCAGCATTAAATTTAAACGAATTAACGCCTATTACCTCTGAAAAATAATCTCGAAATTTTTGGTTAAAAGAAAATCCGCATTCAAGTAACGGTGTATCTAATGTTATAACTTCGGATTGATTTTTGTTTCCTTTGCTCAAAAATTTTTCTATCCTATTTCCCTTAAAATATTGTTCTATAATATGATTCAGCTCCTGTTTTGTACATCTATACTCCAATCCAAGAGATTTACAAATTTGTGAAAGTTCATTTCGATACCAGTAGTATCTGTTAAATTCTTCAAATGATTTTATATCTCGAAAATCAGGTCTATTCTCTTTCAAATGCTTACCTCTACAAGTTCTAATTTTACTATTTCTTTTTCTTAGGGTTAGGTGTTGGTAGCTTATCATACATTGAATTGTTTATTAAGAAGTCCTGTAAAAGACTAATAATTTGGTTTTTATCTTCCTCTGTTAATTCATGCTCTCTCAATAAACTAACTATCTCCTCAAGGCCATCATCTCGTCCTTTAAGAATCTCAAAAGACGTGCCAAAGATTTCAGCTAATTTTTCTACTGTTTCATCTTTTGGATTTCTTCCCCCGTTTTCCCATCTAGCGTACTGGGCTTGAGCTACACCCAATTTTTCAGCAACTTCTAATTGAGTAAGTCCTGCATCTAGTCGGGCTTTTTTTATATTGTCTTTTAACATTTTAAAATTCCTTTCGTTTTTCTATTGACTTATAACCAAAATGGTTGTATTATACTTATATAACCAAAATGGTTATATTAAAACAAAGCATACAAAATAAGTGATACTAGTTAACTTTATGAGTATGCAAAAACACCCCAGAAAGCTCTGCAAAGCGTTCTGAGGCTTTCGTTTAAAACCAATACAATTATACCAAAATGGTAATAAAAAGTCCATAAGAAGCGAAATATGGGCTAGATTGAGGATATTATGACATCAACACAATTTACATTTCAAAACAACAAAATTAACAATACTCATTCTTTTTATTCGCCTAGTTTAGAAGAATATATTCAAGTAAATGATAATGAATTTGAAGATATTCGAAATGAAGAAATTGAGCTTAGAGCACTTGAATTGCTCTCGCAGTTTCTAGACAAGTATTTTGGGTAGTTTAAAAACTAATAAATTAGAGATTGGGAGACAAGTGCAAGGGCGCGGGCCGAAGGCAGAGCGCCCGAAGCTCGAAGTTCTCCCAATCTCTAACATAAAAGCTGGCGTCTCTAACAGCCAGCAATCAGATACACTTAAGGCAACGCCCTAAGTAACGAGTCATTGGCAAAAATCAATAGTAGCAACGAATTACGCAGATTTTAAGCATAGAAAGGAGGCGTTACAGTTGAAAAATACCATTCAATCTCTACGAGAATATCAAAATCAAGTAGATTTATCAGAACTAGAAAAATCTATTTATATCAGTATTGACCGATTAACAGTAATCTTTGATAGTGAAAACCAATCACTTAGACGAGTATTTCGTGAATTACGAAAATCACTCGATAATATAATTCAAGAATTTAGTATTCAAGAAAATCTAAAAGAAGACTTTTTTACTCTATATAAAACAATAAACGAAGATAGTATAAATCTAATTTTCTTCCAACTATCGGATTATGGTGGTTATCAAGTCATACGCCTAGACTTCAACCCAAACTCACTAAAAGAATTTGAGGGTTTACAAGTGTGGAGGCAGATTATGAATTACGCTCGATTAAATCGATTAGAAATTAGACTGTCACGATTAGACCTTGCTTTTGATATCTTTAATAGGCCAGAAATAGTTTTTTTACAACATATTAAAGGAGGGGTTAGTCATAAAATATTCTACGGTAGAGGGGGAAATATAGAAAGTAAATACTGGGGTGCAAGTGGTAGCAACGTTCAAGTACGTTTGTACGATAAGAATATAGAGGTAGTAAGTCACAAAAGAGCTGATAAATTAGATATAGAAAGCAAACCCTTTTGGTGGCGGTTAGAGTTCCAACTACGAACAAAGGCTATAAACGAGGAAACCATTTCAGAGATTTCTAAACGATTGGAGAATTTTAGCTTTTTTAGTCTTTCAAGTGTTCCAGATGATAGCAAAGCATTTGCTTATATCTTTCTCCATGAACCTGCACTCTTACCCGAATTATTCCCCTATCTGAAACCTAACACTATTAGAGTTAAAAAGACTAGGCTTAGAAAACATTTAAAAGCATTTGATAGTAGCTCATTTTCTTTAGAGCTACAAGATGCACTTAAAGAACAAACCCCACGATTAAATAATGAACTCAAACAATTAATAGGAGAATTCCTAGAACTTACTAGTAAAGGAGAAATTGATTTATGAACGATAAATTAACTATGACAGTACAAGAAATTATGGACTTAGGTTTTTCAAAATGGACTGCTTATAATATTTTACGGCAAGCAAAACATATTATGGTCGAGCGTGGTTTCGATTTCTATAACAATAAAGGACTTGGAACTGTTCCAGTATCAGTTGTAGCAGAGATACTTGGATTGGAGGAACTACATGTCAAAAACTAGATATACCGGTGTTACGAAAGATGATAAGACTGGCAAATATACTTATTATTTTAAAGCTGGAGTTGACCTAGCTACTGGTAAACCTTATCAAGAACGTAGACGTGGTTTTCAAACCGCAAAAGAAGCCTTTGAAGCACGTACAAGAGCCTTGAATAAGATACAACAAAAAGGAGGAATTAAGCATACTCAATGGACTTTTAGGCAGTTTATGGAAGAAGTTTTTATGCCAAATTATTACGCTACAACAAGTCCGGATCTCGAACACAGACGTCAAGTTATATTCGATGAATTTATTCAATACTTTGGTAAGAAAAAACCTAGAGATATTACAACTTATGATGTAATAAATTATAGAAACAGTTTATTAGATAGATATTCAAATTCATATGCAAGAAACAAGATGACATTGCTTAATCAAGTTTTGAAAACTGCGAAAAAATATGGGTTGATTTTTCATGAAATTCCCACAAGTAATATCAGTCCAATTCCAATCATAAAAAAACATATAGATTTTTGGACAAAAGACGAGTTCCAAAAAGTAATACAATCACTTGATAAAAAGAGTTATTTTGAGCACTTTGTTTATACACTTTTTTGGCTATATTATTTTACGGGAATGCGTGTAAATGAGGCGACTGCTCTTTATTGGGAAGATGTAGATTTTGAAAAGAAAACTCTAGCAATCAATCACAACTTACAGTACATAAACCGTGAAAATTGGGTTCGGCGTAACAAACTAAAAACGGAAAGCTCCAGACGAACCATTGGCCTTGATGATAATACTCTAAACGTACTTAAAGAATGGAAAGAACGACAAGCAAAAGTTGACAAGATACCGTTCATTCTATCACTTGATGGAAATCCATATCGTAAACGTAGTATTAGAGACCAGATTTTAAAATACTCTAAGCGTGCTGGTGT
>NZ_JUOS01000020.1 GCF_001075875.1 Streptococcus oralis | reverse complement strand
CGCTTCTTTCCCTCCTTTTAGACAATCAAAGTGACCAACTACCTGAGGATACTGCTTTTAAATTGGACTATGTGAAAAATCAAATCCAAGGAAATGTATCACAGATCCTATTCTACTACAGGGTGAAAAGTGAGAAAAATGATTTTCTATTTGAAGACCTTGACCTAGAAGAGTGTATCCAAGATCTTTTAGAGAACTTTGATCCCTTGCTCAAAGAAAAGAATTTTACGATTAAGTTAGAGAACATACAAGGAATCTGCTACACCGATCAACGCAGTTTTGTATTTATCCTGTCTCAAATACTAGCCAACGCCCTTAAATATAGCTCTGACAAACCAGAACTCAAGATTTCTATGTCAAGTGACAAGGGGCGCAAAACCCTGATTATTAGGGATAATGGGTGTGGAGTTAAAGCTTGCGACCTCCCTCATATCTTTGAAAAAGGATTTACAGGTGATTCAGGAGAGACAAGGAAAAAATCAACAGGCATGGGTCTCTATCTTGTCAAACAATTAGCAGATGCTTTAAAAATCGACATCGTAGTAAAATCCGAATGGATGCATGGATTTGAAATCTCTCTTTCTATTTCGTAATTTTTCGATTAAGAAAATTGCCTAGTCATAGAAAGCACATATTTTATACCAAAAAGGAAATCTGTACTGACTCCAAAAAGTTAGACAATTAATTTATCCAAAGGATTTAGTTCTGTATTGTACAGGGCTAAGTCCTTTTAGTTTTACCTTAATTCGTTTGTTGTTTTAGTTCTGGAGAATAATAACGATTCATCCCTTTCTTTACGATATCTATGCCATAACGGTCAATTAATTTCATCATGTACTTTAGACCAGAAACATCCAC
>NZ_JUOS01000019.1 GCF_001075875.1 Streptococcus oralis | reverse complement strand
TATGTTACTGACTTCGTCAGTTCTATCTACAACCTCAAAGCAGTGCTTTGAGCAACCTGCAGCTAGTTTCCTAGTTTGCTCTTTGATTTTCATTGAGTATAAGGTTTGTTTCAGATTTCTGCTAAGGCAGGATATAACTTAGAAGGTGAAAGAAAGGGCGGTGGGACAGAAATCGATAGACAAAGTCTTGATTTCGTAGTCCCAGCCCCGCGAGGATGATTAGGAGCTTTTTGGAGTCTAAAAGACGAA
>NZ_JUOS01000003.1 GCF_001075875.1 Streptococcus oralis | reverse complement strand
TAGTGTATACAAAAAGGCCAACATCCATTATATTAAAAGCGCTGAAACCTAAAACAAAAGAATGATGACCATATGAACAATATACTAGAAGCTACACTACAAATCAAAGATGCACACAATGAAGGTGTTACATTCCATTTCTTAGAGAATATTAAAGAAGTATTGCGTGATGAGAGTGGGAAAGTAACTGGTGTAAAGGTTATTACAATGGAACTTGGTGAATCAGATGAAAGTGGAAGAAGATCAACGCATGAAGTGGCAGGTAGTGAACATATTATTCCATGTGACCTTGTCGTTGCAGCAATTGAACAAAAGTAGACTTTAGTGTTCTAGATGAAAGGTAAAAATTTGACTTTCGGTCAACATCAGAATACAATAGAAATGAACTAATAACAGGGGATGCATATTTAGGTCCTCAATCTATCGCAATCGCAATTAAAGGCGGGTGAGAAGTTGCGACAGAAGTACATGAATCGTTTAAAGAAAACACATAAATAACTTGTGGTGCCTTTCGTTTTTTTACTGGGAAAATTAAGGAACTATAGTTATAAATCCTTAAAGATATTAATATATTAACATGCGTATATTTATGGGAAGAAGGTTATGTCATCTATAGTTGTACTTCTGACGATAAGGTTGTTCGTGTACCAAAGGAAATTAAAGGTAAACCTGTTATCGCAATTGGAGAACGTGGTCTTGCGAACTTGAAACATTGTGAGGCAATCGTTTTACCAGATACAGTACGATATATTGGAAAAGGTGCGTTTACGATTGACAATAAGTTAAAGTATGTCCACTTTGGTAAGTCAATAGAAACAGTAGAAGATGATGTTTTCAACTCTGACAGTTCATTAGAATCAGTTGTATTCCCAGAAGGAACAAAGAGTATTGGAACATTAGTATTCTGGGGGACATCATCAATTAAATCTATTACAATTCCAGCAAGTGTAACAGAAATTACAGAATACTTCTATTTTGTGGATAACTGTAACCCAGATGTAGAAATCCATACACCTAAGGGATCAAAGGCAGAAGAAGTAGCTAAAGCAATGCAACTTAAAGTAGTAAATGACTAAAGGGGAATAGTATGAACAAAAAATTACTATCAGGCTTAGGGACTGACCCCAAAAAGTGAGAATTTAATAAAAACACCCTAGGGCTACCGTCTTCGGAATTCAACCGGAGACAGGTAGTCCAATTTTTGTTGGATTCTTTTTTCATTAGGTTCTTCATCAACACTATTTGACAAAGAGCCAAAAGAATCAGGTGATGAACCTGATTCTTTTTTTGTTTGTACATTCTCACCGAGATTACATGATACCGAAGAAACGAGCTGCGATACCAACTGCAAAGAGGGCAAGGATGATTGTGATTGGAGATACTTTTTTCTTAAGCAACCACATGCAAAGGAAAGTAAGGAGAAGTCCCATTAATCCTGGAATCAATGAGTTCAACTGACCTTGAAGCGTTTGTGGTTGAACGCTATCCAAGCTCATACCACTAAGTGCTTGACCAAGAATACCCTTCAATTCTCCACCTGTAACAGCACCTTCTGGGAAGTTGATGTAGGCACCTTCTGACAATTGTTTACCTGGAAGGTTGATAGTGAAGTTGATGGATACCCAACGTTGTACAAGAACGGCAAGGATGAACATACCAAGGATAGAAGCTCCTTTAGTGATGTCTTTCAAGATACCACCTGACATATCTTTAGTGATTTCAGATCCAGCCTTGTAACCAAACTCTTGTGTATACCATAGGAAAGACATACGGATTGCATTCCATCCAAAGAAGAAGAGAAGTGGTCCAACGATGTTACCAGTTGCAGCAAGTGATGCACCAAGGGCACCAAGGATCGGACGTACTGTAAACCAGAAGACTGGGTCACCGATACCAGCAAGAGGTCCCATCATACCAATCTTAACACCTTGGATAGCAGCGTCATCGATTTCAGTACCGTTAGCGCGTTCTTCTTCAAGTGCAAGAGTAACCCCCATGATTGGAGCAGCTACGTATGGGTGAGTGTTGAAGAACTCAAGGTGACGCTCAAGAGCAGCAGCTTGGTCTTCTTTAGTAGTGTAAAGTTTCTTGATAGCTGGGATCAAAGAGTAAGCCCAACCCAAGTTTTGCATACGTTCGTAGTTCCAAGAACCTTGAAGGAATTGTGAACGCCACCAAACTTTTTGGCGATCTGATTTTGATAATTGAATTTTTTCAGCCATGATTGTTCCCCTTTCTAGTAGTCTTCTAGGATATCACCAATTGGATCGTTAGAAGTTGCAGCTCCTCCGCCACCGTTTCCGCCTTGTTTAGAAAGGTTGAGGTAGATGAAGGCAAGGGCAACACCGATGACACCAAGGGCAATCAAAGTCAATTGAGAGATTGCTGCAAGAGCAAAACCGATAGCAAAGAATGGCCATACTTCACGAGTAGCCATCATGTTGATAACCAAAGCGTAACCAACGGCAACGACCATGGCACCACCGACAGCCATACCACCTTTAAGCCATTCTGGCATAAGTTCCAATACGCCTTGAACGGCTTCAGTTGGCATTGCAAGCAAGAGTGCAGCTGGGATAGCAATACGTAGACCTTGAAGAGCAAGGGCAAAGTAGTGAGCACGCTCAACAGCTGCAATGTTACCTTCTTTAGCAGCAGCGTCTGCAGTGTGAACCAAACCAACTGAGATTGTACGTACAATCATAGTCAAGAAAAGTCCAGCTACGGCAAGAGGGATTGCAGTTGCAGTTGCGACTGCGATACCTTCAGTAGTAAAGTTACCACCCTTAATCATGATGATTGCAGCGGCAACAGAGGCAAGAGCAGCGTCAGGAGCTACGGCAGCTCCGATGTTAGCCCAACCAAGGGCAATCATTTGAAGTGATCCACCAAGCATAACTCCTGCTTCGAGGTTACCAGTTACAAGACCGATGAGGGTACATGCAACGATTGGTTGATGGAATTGGAATTGGTCGAGGATACCTTCAAGACCTGCGAAGAAGGCAACAACTACAACCAAGATAGCAGAAATGATTGAAATATCTGACATGGTTTTATTCCTTTTCTATTTAGTTTTAATTATTGAACGTTAGCTTTGCTAATCAAGTCAAACAAATCTTTTTTCGTGTCGTTTGGTACTTTACGTACGTCAAATTCAACACCAAGGTCACGCATTTTTTCAAATGTAGCAACGTCGTCTTTGTCCATTGACAATACGTTGTTGACCATTGTTTTACCAGTTGAGTGAGCCATTGATCCAACGTTAAGAGTTTTGATTGGCACACCACCTTCGATAGCACGAAGGGCATCTTGTGGTGTTTCAAACAAGATAAGGGCATGTGTTTCACCAAAGCGAGGATCTTTAGCAACCTCAATCAATTTTTTGATTGGCACAACGTTAGCCTTCACTCCGTTAGGAGCCGCTTGTTTGATCAATTCTTTACGAAGGTCGTCGTTAGCTACGTTATCTGAAGCAACGATGATACGGTTAGCTTTTGAATCTGGTGTCCAAGCAGTTGCGACTTGCCCGTGAAGGAGACGTGTGTCAAGACGTGCAAGGTTGATTTTCAACTTACCGTCTCCGATAACTGTTCCTTCTGGGATAGCAGCTTGGGCTACAGGAGCAGCTGCAGCAGTTGCAACTTCCTCAGCTGGATTTAGCTCTTCTGGAAGAGCCTTGATGCCATCTTTGGCCTCTTTAATGATGTTTGCAGCGACTTTATCCACTCCAGCATTAGCATCCATCAGGCGCTCTGTGTAGGCTTGAATCAACATCGGCAAGTTAAGTCCTGTGATGATGGCAAATTTACGCTCAGGATTTTCTCCCATTACGCGGCTAGCTTGGTTAAATGGAGATCCACTCCAAAGGTCAGCCAAGACTAGAACCTCATCTTCTGCGTCAAATGCAGCCACAGCATTGTTGAATTTGGCGTATAAATCATCTGGACCTTCGTTTGGCATAAAGGTTACAACTTGAACCTTTTCTTGTTCACCAAAGATCATAGATCCTGACTGATGAATACCCGCGGCAAATTCACCGTGGCTCGCAATAATGATTCCGATACTCATTATTGTCATTCCTCCTTATAAAATGTTTGACTTGTAGTTTAAGAAAACTTTAAGACTCCTTAAGTATAAATCGTTTTCAGAAAAAAAGCAACTAATTATAATAAAGAGTGAAAAAAATCTCAAAGTTTCATCTTTGCAAATATTGATATATCAACTTTTTATAAAATCGTCTATAAAATGGTAAAAAAATTTAATATAAAAAGTGGTAGTGCAGAAGTGGACCAACCAAATCTCGGTAACTTAGTTCCAGCCTCTTTTACTTCACTCAACCATTGGATGCTGAAAGAATGTGGATAGAAAAATGACGTTTTCTTTAATGGTGTTATTGAGCATTTAAAAAAGAACTTTAAGTTCGATTAGTTGCTATGCCAAAATTTTATTGCTAAAAAACGAGGTGGGGTCTACTGTCCCTACCTCGTTTTATTATTTATTATTTATCTTAATGAGTAAAGTCTAGAACCATGCGACCTTGGATGGTACCAGCAGCCATTTCATCAAAGACAGCAATGGCATCTTCGACAGGACGTTTTTGAACGACTGGAACAACGAGACCTTCAGCACCAAATTGGAAAGCTTCTTCCAAATCTTTACGTGTTCCAACTAGGGAACCGATGACCTGAATACCATCAAGAACCGTTTTAACGATGCTTAGATCCATCATTTCTGAAGGGAGTCCGACAGCTACTACACGACCGCCTGCACGAACAGAGTCAACTGCTTGGTTGAAGGCAACTTTTGATACAGCTGTTACGACAGCTGAGTGAGCACCGCCGTTTGTTTTTTCTTTGATAAGCCCTGGGACATCTTCGACTTCAAGACCATTAATAACGATATCAGCACCAACTTCTTTAGCTAGAGCAAGTTTATCGTTGTTAATATCTACTGCGATAACGTGAGCGTTGAATACTTTTTTAGCATATTGAACAGCTAAGTTACCAAGTCCTCCAGCACCATAGAGTACAACCCATTGGCCTGGCTCAACTTTTGCTTCTTTGATAGCCTTGTAGGTGGTGACACCGGCACAAGTGATTGAAGAAGCTTGGGCTGGATCGAGACCTTCTGGAACTTTAACGGCATAATCTGCAGTTACGATACATTGTTCTGCCATACCACCATCAACTGAGTAGCCAGCATTTTTTACTGAACGGCAAAGAGTTTCGCGTCCAGTTGTACAGTATTCACACATACCACAGCCTTCAAAGAACCAAGCTACGCTGACGCGGTCGCCAACTTTTAGGCTCTTAACATCAGGAGCGATTTCTTTTACGATACCAATCCCTTCGTGACCGAGAACACGTCCTGGAACTTTTCCAAAGTCACCATGGGCAACGTGGAGGTCTGTGTGGCAAACACCACAGTACTCAACTTCAACAAGTGCTTCCCCAGTTTCGAGCGGACGGAGCACTTTTTCTTCAATAGCAACACCAGTGCCTTCTGGATTTACAACAACAGCTTTCATAGCTATCCTCCTTGATGATTCGTTGAGGTGCAGTGGAAAAGGGGCTTGGC
Source organism: Streptococcus oralis (assembly GCF_001075875.1). Taxonomy (GTDB): domain Bacteria; phylum Bacillota; class Bacilli; order Lactobacillales; family Streptococcaceae; genus Streptococcus; species Streptococcus oralis_I. The sequence goes on along the minus strand of NZ_JUOS01000003.1, from coordinate 32,252 downwards.
TTGAGAGGTTTTCAAGTGAAGTCGAATTTGAACTGCCCTCTTATTTACTTATATGTAAAGTATATCACGATATTTACTATAGTACAATGGTTTTGAGGTAAAAAACCATGTAATCGCTTAACCGGTTGATGAGACTGTGAAAATTGAACAATAAATATTGGAGTACAAGAGAAGGAATACCTATAAACCTGAGAATAGTTTGGTATGTATCGACTTCCCGAAATTACCAGCAAATTTTCTGAGTTCCTTCTCGAGGGGATTTTGGTATAATATAGAAAGCAATTGATCTTTCTAGTAAGAGAATTTAGAGTGAGAGGTATCTATGTCCCCTTCTATTCAGTTATTAAAAAACCGTTATTTAAAAAATATCAAAGAAAATCCTGACCTCTACATCGGTATTGAGTTGGAGTTTCCTATCGTTCATGTAAATGAGCAAGCGACAGATATTGAAGTCAGTAAGGACTTGATGCGCTTTTTGGTGGATGCTCTCCATCTGGAAGTTGAAAAAGAGGACCAGGATGGCAATCCAATTCAACTTGTAGAACCAAAGAGTCAGGATCGGATTCTGTTTGAGGTTTCCTACACAACCTTGGAGTTTGCCTTTGGCAGAGCCCAGAATATCCAAGAGATCCAAGGACGATTTCAAGCCTATATGAAGGTCATTCAGGAAAAACTAGGCGAAAAGGATCATGCTATCCAGGGCTGGGGGATTCACCCAAACTGGGATATCAATGACAATCGACCTGTGGCTTATCCACGCTACCAGATGCTGATGGATTACCTACATATGGGAAGTCGCCAAGAGAGAGTTAATTTGCATGACTTCCCACAATATGGAGCTTTTATCTGTGGGAGTCAAGTTCAGTTGGATGTATCGACTGCTAACTACCTACGTGTCATCAATGCTTTTACTCAGATTGAAGCAGCAAAAGCTTACTTATTTGCCAATTCTGAGTTTTCGGGAGCAGACTGGGATACTCGGATTTCACGAGATATCTTTTGGGAAGAATCCATGCATGGAATTTATCCAGAGAATGTTGGTGTCAATACCAGACTCTTTAAAGATGAGGATGATTTCTTTGATTATTTAGACCATTCTGCGATTTTCACATCAGAACGAGATGGAGAAACCTATTATTTTTCTCCGATTCAAGCTAGAGATTACCTAGCTACTGACGAGATTCATGCTTATACTCTAAATGGGAAAGAAACTCTTCTTGTTCCTCTAGAAAAGGATTTCCAAACGCACCGTAGCTACCAATTCCAAGATTTAACAACACGAGGAACGGTCGAATTTCGTAGTGTTTGTACACAGCCGCTAGACCGAACCTTTGCTTCAGCAGCCTTTCATCTAGGTTTGTTGGTGAATCTAGACAAGCTTGAAGCTTACCTAGAAACAGCTTCTTTCTTTGAAAGTTTTGGTCGTGACTACAAGTCTTTGAGACGTCAGTTTTCTAAGAAACAGCTTTCAGATGAGGAGATAGCTGGGATTGTCCAGTTCTCCAAAGACTTGCTAGCTATAGCAGAGCAAGGTCTTAAGATGAGAGATCAGCAAGAAATGACCTATTTAGAGCCTTTGAAAGAAAAATTGACTCTATAATTTTCTTATAAAGGGAGAATTTTCTGAAAAATCATGTTATAATGGATGAGACTATAGATAAAGGATAGAGATTTATGACATTAGTTTATCAATCAACGCGTGATGCGAAAAATACAGTAACAGCCAGCCAAGCGATTTTGCAAGGTTTGGCAACAGATGGAGGCTTGTTTACTCCAGTTAGCTATCCAAAGGTGGACTTGGATTTTGGCACATTGAAAGACGCTTCTTACCAAGAAGTAGCTAAGCTTGTCTTGTCAGCTTTCTTGGATGACTTTACAGCAGAAGAGTTGGACTACTGTATCACCAACGCCTATGACAGCAAGTTTGATACACCAGCAATTGCCCCTCTTGTAAAACTTGATGGCCAATACAACTTGGAACTTTTCCACGGTTCAACCATTGCCTTCAAGGATATGGCCTTGTCTATCTTGCCTTACTTTATGACAACGGCAGCTAAGAAACACGGCTTGGAAAACAAGATTGTCATCTTGACAGCGACGTCTGGAGATACTGGGAAAGCTGCTATGGCAGGATTCGCGGATGTTCCAGGTACTGAAATTATCGTCTTTTATCCAAAAGACGGTGTCAGCAAGGTACAAGAGTTGCAAATGACCACTCAAACTGGGGACAATACCCATGTTATCGCCATTGATGGAAACTTTGACGATGCTCAGACAAACGTGAAACATATGTTCAATGATGTGGCTCTTCGTGAGAAATTGGCAGCCAACAAGCTCCAGTTCTCGTCAGCTAACTCTATGAATATTGGTCGTTTGGTACCACAGATTGTCTATTATGTTTATGCCTACGCTCAGCTTGTTAAAACTGGCGAAATTAATGCTGGTGAAAAAGTAAACTTCACAGTACCGACAGGAAACTTTGGAAATATCATGGCTGCCTTTTACGCTAAACAAATCGGCCTACCAGTCGGCAAGTTGATCTGTGCTTCAAATGACAACAATGTCTTGACAGACTTCTTTAAAACTCGTGTCTATGACAAGAAGCGTGAGTTTAAGGTAACCACTAGTCCATCTATGGATATCTTAGTGTCTTCAAACTTAGAGCGCTTGATTTTCCATCTTTTGGGAAATGATGCGGTTAAGACAGCTGAACTTATGAATGCTTTGAACACTCAAGGTCAGTATGAGTTGACAGATTTTGATGAAGAAAACCTTGACCTTTTTGCAGCTGAGTATGCGACGGAAGCAGAAACTGCAGCAGAAATCAAGCGTGTTTATGAGTCAGATGCTTATATTGAGGACCCTCATACAGCAGTTGCTTCGGCCGTATATAAAAAATACCAAGCGGGGACAGGTGATGTGGCTAAGACCGTAATTGCTTCAACAGCTAGTCCTTATAAATTCCCAGTAGTTGCAGTAGAAGCTGTAACAGGGAAATCAGGCTTGACCGACTTTGAAGCTTTGGCTCAGTTGCACAAAATTTCAGGAGTGGCAGTGCCACCAGCAGTTGATGGCCTCGAAACAGCTCCGGTTCGTCACAAGACAACTGTTGCAGCGGCAGATATGCAGGCAGCAGTAGAATCTTATCTAGGACTTTAAAACAGAGGAAGTAAACTCGGTTGGGCAACTAACTGAGTTTCTTTTCATCAGGAGGAAGGATTGTTTAAGAAAAATAAAGACATTCTCAACATAGCCCTGCCAGCCATGGGTGAAAATTTCTTGCAGATGCTCATGGGCATGGTGGATAGCTATCTGGTGGCCCATCTGGGCTTAATCGCCATTTCGGGTGTGTCTGTAGCGGGTAATATCATCACCATTTACCAGGCTATTTTTATTGCTTTGGGAGCAGCTATTTCCAGCGTCATTTCAAAAAGTTTGGGGCAGAAGGACCAGTCTAGACTAGCCTACCATGTGACAGAAGCGCTCAAGATAACCTTGCTTTTGAGCTTGATTTTAGGGTTCTTGTCCATCTTTGCCGGTCGAGAGATGATTGGTCTTTTGGGGACAGAAGCGTCTGTAGCTGAGAGTGGAGGACTATACCTAGCTTTGGTCGGTGGGACAATTGTTCTCTTGGGCTTGATGACTAGTCTGGGTGCCTTGATTCGTGCCACCCACAATCCGCGTCTTCCCCTTTATGTGAGTCTTTTATCCAATGCCTTGAATATTCTCTTTTCAAGTCTAGCTATTTTCATCCTTGATATGGGCATAGCTGGTGTAGCCTGGGGAACCATCCTATCTCGTTTGGTTGGGGTTGTGATTTTATGGTCACAATTAAAACTTCCATATACGAGACCAAGCTTTGGACTGGACAAAGACTTACTGACTTTGGCTTTACCTGCAGCGGGAGAACGTCTCATGATGCGAGCTGGAGATGTGGTCATTATTGCCTTGGTTGTTTCTTTCGGAACTGAGGCAGTCGCAGGAAATGCTATCGGTGAAGTCTTGACTCAGTTTAACTATATGCCAGCCTTTGGTGTTGCTACAGCAACAGTCATGCAGGTAGCTCGAGCAGTTGGAGAAGATGATTGGGCAAGGGTAGACAACTTAAGTAAGCAAACTTTTTGGCTATCCCTCTTTCTTATGTTGCCCTTAACTCTTAGTATCTATGCTCTCGGAACGCCCCTAAGTCACCTCTATACCAGCAATCCTGTGGCTATTGAAGCCAGTGTTATGGTGACGCTGTTCTCTCTACTAGGAACTCCTATGACGACGGGAACAGTCATTTATACAGCTGTCTGGCAGGGTTTGGGAAATGCACGCCTCCCCTTTTATGCGACAAGTATCGGAATGTGGTGTATCCGTATCGGAACAGGGTATCTGATGGGAATTGTTCTTGGATGGGGCTTGCCTGGTATTTGGGCAGGAACGCTTTTGGATAATGGTTTTCGCTGGTTCTTCCTGCACTATCGTTATAAGCAATATATCTCTTTGAAAGGATGACATATGAAAAAAATTGGATTTATCTGGGATTTAGATGGGACCTTGTTGGACTCTTATGAGGCTATTTTAGCAGGAATCGAAGAGACTTTTGACCAGTTTGACATTCCTTATGATAAGGCTGAGGTTCGTGCCTTTATTCTACAAACTTCCGTTCAAGATCTGTTGGAAAAGGTGGGAGAAGAAAGAGGCTTGGATGCAGATATGCTCAATCAGGTTCGTGCTCAGAGCTTGGCTGAGAAGAATGCTCAAGTTGTTCTGATGCCAGGGGCGCGTGAAATCTTAGCTTGGGCAGATCAGCAAGGGATTGAGCAGTTTGTTTATACCCATAAAGGGGACAATGCTTTTACAATTTTGGAGAATTTGGGTTTGGCCCACTATTTCACAGAAATTTTAACCAATCAAAGTGGCTTTTCTCGGAAGCCTAGTCCAGAAGCTGCGATTTATCTTATAGATAAGTATGAACTAGATCCTCAGCAAACTTATTATATCGGTGATCGGACTTTGGATATCGAATTTGCTCAAAATAGTGGGATTCAGAGTATCAATTTTCTTGCCTCACCTGCAACTTGTAATCAACAGATAGAGCGTTTAGAAGATATTAGTTCGCTTTCCTTCTAGAATTTTCTTCAAGAAGAATGTGTCAGCCTGATGACAGGAAACTAACAAACTATTTCAAGTAATGTGATTTGTTACAACGAATGTACAGTTCTGTTAAATAGCCCCAAAAGGGCTTTTTTTCTATTTTCTTTGTGTTATGATAGACAGGTACTACATTTGAAAAGGAGTTTGAATAGTATGAAGAAAAGAATTATTTTAGCATCAACAGTAGCATTATCTTTTGCCCCTGCCTTGGCAACTCAAGCAGAAGAATTAGTGTGGACAGCGCGTAGTGTTGAGCAAATTCAAAACGATGTTACCAAGAGTGAGAATAAAACAAGCTATACGATTCAGTATGGTGATACCTTAAGTACCATTGCCGAAGCTTTGGGAGTGGATGTGACCGTTCTTGCTAACTTGAACAAGATCAGCAATATTGATTTGATCTTCCCTGAGACAGTCCTTACAACAACTGTAAATGAAAAAGAAGAAGTGACAGAGGTTGAAATTCAAACCCCTGATACAGTTCAAGGAGGCGAAGGTACAACTGCAACAGCAGATTTGACAACCAACCAAGTCACTGTAGATGACCAAACTGTACAGGTTGAAGATTTAACTCAACCAGTTGCAGAAACAACTGTAGCTGAGCCAGTGGCAGAAGCAACAACAGAAGCTGTTACAGAAGTTGCAACACCAGCAGAAGAATCTGCAGCAGAAACAACAACAGGAGCCACTACAGAAGTTGCAACACCAGCAGAAGAATCTGCAGCAGAAACAACAACAGGAGCCGTTACAGAAGTTTCAGCACCAGTAGAAGAGCCGGTCGCAGAAACACCTGTAGTGGAAGAAACGACTACAACAGAAGCACCAGTTACAGAGACTGTAACAGAGACTCAATCAGCACCATCAACTTATCAAGCTGAAGCAAGCCAAGGTTCATCAGCGACTTATGCAGCACCAGCAGCACCTGATTATGCAAGTATTGCAGCTTCAAAATCAGAAAATGCAGGTCTTCAGCCACAAACGGCTGCCTTTAAAGAGGAAGTAGCTAATTTGTTCGGAATCACGTCATTTAGTGGTTACCGTCCAGGAGATAGTGGCGACCACGGAAAAGGTCTTGCCATTGACTTTATGGTTCCAGTAAGCTCTGCTCTTGGGGACCAAATTGCAGATTATGCTATCCAAAATATGGCTAGCCGTGGCATCAGCTACATCATCTGGAAACAACGTTTCTATGCACCATTCGATAGCAAATACGGACCAGCCTACACTTGGAATCCAATGCCAGATCGTGGAAGCGTTACAGAAAACCACTATGACCACGTACACGTATCGATGAACTAAGAATAATGAGAAGTTGGGAACTTGAGTTTCCGCTTCTTTTTTTGTTATGACACACTTTATAAGTGAAATAAAATCTAAAACACGATATAATGTAAGCGGATACAAGGTTATGCTAACGATTTTAAGCATAGAAAGAAAGGATGATAAGGATGACAAACCGATTAAAAACTCCATTTGAGAAAACAAGAGATGATTTTGAACAGGAATTTACTGGAGAAATTGTTGAACTCTTGATTTTTACCCTCCAAAATGTAAATGGAGCTGCTTCTTTAAAAGATGGGTGTCTAATACCGTCCGTTCATTTTAAAGCTAGTGTCAATGTCGAAACTCAGGACTTCTCTGAACTTGAAGGACGTTTGGAATGGCTCTTGACACAAGAAGAATTTGAAGAAAAGCATTGGGGATTTAGTTTTGAACCCTACAAAATTCACCGCATTAAGTGTCAAAAACGCCCCTTCATGGAGCTAGAGCCTTATATGTCAGAAGTAGCTAATAACTGCTACCACTTGCTGGAATACCTAGATGATCAATCCTCAGACTCTAGGTTAGAGACCTTGATTGAAGCCTATCAAAAACCGGTCATCATTCAAGACGATCTAGGCGAATTCACCTTAAACAGAGCCTATTCTTGGTTTGAAGGATTTATCCCTTACGAGGGTGGTAAGATTCATGCTATCTTTGCTGCGAGTACAGATGAAAGTCTCCCTCCAAGTTCTTTTGATGATCTAAAGAAATTTATGGGATCTTTCCAAGTTCAAGATGCTAAGATTAAAGACTATATCGTCAAAGAACTGTGGGAAACAGCTCAAGACTGGATTGATTCAGATGAAAATGATGTGGAGTTAACAGAAGAGTATTTTACCAACTCACTTTCCTTGAGTGAACTATCGATCAACGAAGATGGCGAATTGACCCTCTACTATGATGATCGTGAAGAAATTTTTGCAGGCCATGCCATCGAAGTTGTCATTGATAAAGAGGGAGAAATCCTTCGAGCAGATTTGGTAGGTTAGTGCTGGATTTTGTCTAGAATATAAAAGTAATAGCCTTTTGGGATTGAAACCAAGAGGCTATTTTTCGTGAGTAAGCAAAATAGTTGCGTTTTTAATCTTTCTGCAATATACTTGATAAGTCAATAGTTGACAAATCAAGTTTACGCAGGGAGGTAGAAATGAAAAAAATTAACGACTTATTGTACCAGCTCCATTTAACAGATCAGATGATCACTCAACTTTTTAAGAAACAATTGGGAATTAGTTTGACCCGCTATCAAATCCTGCAGTTTTTACTGCAACAGTCACCCTGCAACCAGATTGCCGTTCAGGAGAAGTTAAAGATTGACCAGGCGGCCTTGACCCGTCATTTTAAGATACTAGAGTCAGAGGGCTATGTCAGTCGCAAGCGTAATCCGGCCAATCAGCGAGAAGTCTTAGTTGAATTAACCCAAGAAGCCAAGAATCAACTCTTGGTTAATCCGCCTCAACGTCACCTGAAGGTGAAGGAACAGATGGAGAGCATCTTATCGACTGGTGAGCAAAAAGAACTGACAACCTTACTGACAAAACTAGTCTCAGGTTTAGAAAAAATAGAATTTTAAGGAGAAAACGATGTCAACCATTACTACTATTTTAGCAACCCTTGTTGCTCTAGAGCATTTTTATATCTTTTATTTGGAGAGTATGGCAACCCAATCAGATGCAACCAGCCGAGTCTTTAATATGGACAAGGAAGAGTTGACTCGCCCCTCTGTCACCTCACTGTTTAAAAACCAAGGAATTTATAATGCCTTGATTGGGGTATTTCTTATTTATGGAATTTATTTCTCACATAGCTTAGAAATCGTAACAATCTTTGTGTTGTTTGTCGTAGGAGCAGCGACTTATGGTGCCTTAACAGCAGATAAAAAAATCATTCTAAAGCAAGGCGGACCAGCAATCCTAGCACTCTTGAGTATCCTTTTCTTGAGATAAAAATAACCAGCACTTTCTATTGAAGGTGCTGGTTTTAATCATTCACATTAAACTTTTCTCCGCTTGATTTCGAGTAATCTTTGATAGAAGAAGAATTGACTACTATAGATATAAGGGAAAGAAGGGATGCTCGCAATTCCAAAGCTGATCCAGATAAGAAGATACCATGGTAGGAGTTGTAAATCAAGTACGAAGCGTTGGAACTTATAGCCTTTCATAAGGAAGCGACTAGTTTTGAGTACGCGACTTGGCTTGGCAATTCCAATTGCAAGGGTATCACAAAGGAGCAGCTCTACTTGGGAATAAGCGTAGTATTGCGGCAGATAGGCAATGGTTCCCAAAATCATCAGAAAGACGCTACCAAAGAAGTAAAGTGCAAAAGTAAGTAGGAAGTGTTCGATATCTGAATTGGTGACGTCGACAGCTGGAAATTCGGGATGAAGTTCTACAAATTTACGAGCCATGGCACTGCTATAAAAGAGCAAGTAGACTCCAAAAAGATTAGGGATGCTCCACAAAAAGAGATAGAAACGCTTGAGCAAGAGAGTCAGAAAGGTCTGGGTGAAGAAGCGATTGTCAAGTAAGGACAGACTATCTTTAAAAGAAAGCTCTATCTCGGAAATTCTGTAAAGATTAATGGTTGTAAACAGAGCACCAGCTAGGATAATAGAACTTGTGAATCCAACTGCTAGAGGAAAGAGTGAGGACTGGATCAAGCTCATCAAAAAAGTAAAGAAGGATTGATCAAGAATTCCCTCATCAAGTAGGGATAACGGACTTATGAAGCTGGATAGAATCAGGAAAATGCTTGGTAATAAAAAGACAAGCAATAAACGTGGATGTTCAGCTTGAAACTGTTTAGCTTGTTGACGAACTTCTTTTAAATCAATTTTTGGGTATTTCATTCTTTCATTATACCATAGTTCGTGACAGTTCCTGTTTTTTTTGATAGAATCATACAGTATGCCCTTGGGCACAAAGTAAGAACTGGGACTGTCTTTCCCAGCTTCGGAGGTAAAAAATGTCAGATTCGCCAATCAAATATCGATTGATTAAAAAAGAAAAACACACGGGAGCTCGTCTGGGTGAGATTATCACGCCACACGGAACCTTCCCAACCCCTATGTTTATGCCAGTAGGGACTCAAGCAACGGTCAAGACTCAGTCGCCAGAAGAATTGAAAGAGATGGGTTCAGGAATTATCCTATCCAACACCTATCACTTGTGGCTTCGCCCTGGAGATGAGTTGATTGCTCGAGCAGGTGGGCTTCATAAGTTCATGAACTGGGACCAACCTATCTTAACGGATAGTGGCGGTTTCCAAGTATACTCTCTAGCGGATAGTCGTAACATCACAGAAGAAGGGGTAACGTTTAAGAACCACCTCAATGGTTCTAAAATGTTTCTATCACCTGAAAAAGCCATCTCTATCCAAAACAATCTAGGGTCAGACATTATGATGTCCTTTGACGAATGTCCTCAATTTTATCAGCCTTATGATTATGTGAAGAAGTCAATCGAACGTACCAGCCGTTGGGCTGAGCGTGGATTAAAAGCTCATCGTCGTCCACATGACCAAGGTTTGTTTGGGATTGTACAAGGTGCAGGATTTGAAGATCTTCGTCGTCAGTCAGCTCATGACCTTGTCAGCATGGACTTCCCAGGATACTCTATCGGAGGGTTGGCAGTAGGTGAAACTCATGAAGAGATGAACGCAGTTTTGGACTTCACCACTCAACTCCTTCCTGAAAACAAACCTCGCTACTTGATGGGAGTGGGAGCGCCAGATAGCTTGATTGATGGGGTTATTCGTGGGGTCGATATGTTTGACTGTGTCTTGCCGACTCGTATCGCTCGTAACGGAACTTGTATGACTAGCCAAGGACGTTTGGTTGTCAAAAATGCCCAGTTTGCGGAGGACTTTACCCCACTTGATCCTGAGTGCGATTGCTACACATGTAAGAACTACACCCGTGCCTACCTTCGTCATTTGCTCAAGGCTGACGAAACCTTTGGCATCCGCTTGACAAGTTACCATAACCTCTACTTCTTGCTCAATCTCATGAAGCAGGTCCGTCAGGCTATTATGGATGACAATCTCTTGGAATTCCGTGAGCATTTTGTTGAAAAATATGGCTACAATAAATCAGGTCGTAATTTCTAAGATTATCAATCTAAAGCTGAAATCCTAAGTTTTCTCTTAGGATTTTTCTTCTTTTTTTGATAAAATAAAGGTAGTATGGAATGAACATTAGATGGTTTTTTACTACTCTAATGAACGGAGAATAAACTCGTATGCGTATTAAATGGTTTTCCTTGATCAGGATTACAGGCTTACTCTTGGTGCTTTTGTACCATTTCTTTCAGACGGTTTTTCCAGGAGGTTTCTTCGGGGTTGATGTCTTTTTTACCTTCTCAGGTTTCCTAATTACGTCACTCCTGTTAGAAGAATTTGGACAAAAAGGTAAGATTGATATCCTAGGATTTTTTAGAAGACGCTTCTATCGGATTTTTCCCCCAGTTGTCTTGATGATCCTGGTCGTTATGCCTTTTACTTTCTTGGTTCGACAGGATTATGTGGCAGGAATCGGTGGTCAGATTGCTGGTGTCCTTGGTTTTATGACTAACTTCTATGAAATGCTGACAGGAGGAAGTTATGAATCTCAATTTATCCCTCACCTCTTTGTTCACAACTGGAGTTTAGCGGTTGAAGTTCATTACTATATCTTGTGGGGCTTGGCAGTTTGGCTTATGTCTAAGCAAGCCAAAACAGGTGGGCAACTACGGGGAATGGTTTTTCTACTATCTTCAGCTACCTTCGTCGTTAGCTTTCTTTCAATGTTTATTGGTAGCTTTATCGTTAGCTCATACTCAACGCTTTACTTTTCAAGTTTGACTCATGTTTATCCATTCTTTTTAGGAAGTGTGCTTGCGACCTTGATAGGAGTTCGTCATACGACACCTCTTCTCAAACGTTTGAATCAAACCCTAGACTTGAAACAGACCTTGCTAGTATTTGGGGCTGGTCTCGGAGTTTTACTCTTATTGACCTTCTTTGTGAAATTCAATTATCTCTTTGCCTACTTGCTTGGTTTCTTGTTGGCAAGTTTAGCTGCCCTTCTGATGATCGTTGCAGCACGAGTTTTACATGAGAAAACTCCGACGATTGAAGAACCAAAGGTAATTAGCTTCTTAGCTGATACGAGCTATGCCGTTTATCTTTTCCACTGGCCGTTTTATATCATTTTCTCTCAGTTGATGAGCAATCTACCGGCAGTGATTCTCACCACTATCTTTTCTTATCTCTTTGCAAGCCTTTCTTTCTATGTGATTGAACCTTTCATTGCCGGGAAGAACACTAGCTTATTGCAAAGGGTAAAAGAAATTCCGCATATTCAACCAATCTTTGCGGGTAGCGTCGGTTTTCTTGGCTTGCTGACACTGATTGTGATGCTCATAGCTCCCCAAGTCGGTGCTTTTGAAACGGATTTGATGGTAAATGGCCTCAATCAAGCTCAAACCAATATTACCCGTACAAAAACCATGGCGGATCAAGCAGAAGCCAGTCGCTACAATATTGCTGAAGGTGTATCCATTATCGGAGATTCTGTAACCTTGCGCGCAACACCTGGACTTAAAGAGGTTCTACCAGACGCTCAGACAGATGGTCAAGTAAGCAGAAATACTAAGCAAGCCAATGCTATTATGCTCAACCACAGTCAGAATAAAGTCCTCCCTAAAATAGTTGTTATTGCTACTGGAGTGAATAACCCTGAGGATTATAAGGCTGATATCGATTCTTTGATAACAAATCTACCTAAGGGACATCAGCTTGTACTTGTGACACCTTATGAGGGTGATACAACTCAAGCAACTCAGCCTTATGTAGAACAGTATGCTAGCTATGTGCGTGAAGTAGCTCAAAAGTATCCTTACATTGAGGTTGCAGACTGGAATCAAGTGTCTAAAGATCATCCAGACATCTGGAAAGGAACGGACCAAGTTCACTTTGGAAGTGATAATACCAAATTAGAAGAGGGTGCTAAGCTCTACGCAGAAACGATAGCATCAGCTATCAAGGCCTTGGCAGATAAGCCTGTGAAGTCAAAATAATATCTAAAAAGTAGAGATGACCGTTCTCTACTTTTTCTTTTTAGAAAGTACTTCTTAGAAAATAATTCATTCTCTAAGCTTCTCTCTCTAACCTATGGCAATATCGTCTTACTCTAGGTTATTAGATCTTTGGGTAGTTTGGCTCAACTATGGCAATCTCTAGGCTTTCGTTTTTATGTCGGATCACGTCTTGATTGGGAAAAACTTGCCAAATTGTCAGAATTATGAGAAAATAGGTGCAGTCAGAAAATGGAGGGAATGCAATGAGAGAAGACATCAAGATTAATGACCGTGCTTTAGCATTAGGAAATCAAATCATTGACAAGCTAGAAAAAGTTTACGATACAGATGTGGAATTAGATGTCTATAATCTTGGCTTGATTTACGAGATTCATTTGGACGAGGCTGGTCTTTGTACAATTGTCATGACCTTCACCGATACAGCCTGTGACTGTGCAGAAAGTTTACCTATTGAAATTGTGGCAGGTCTGAAACAGATTGAAGGAATTGAGGATGTTAGGGTTAAAGTTACCTGGTCACCTGCCTGGAAGATTACACGCATCAGTCGCTATGGACGTATAGCACTTGGACTACCACCGCGCTAAAAAACAAGAGCTCTCTGCTAATAAACAGAGAGCCTTTTTGTTATTAGATTCCTCTAACTGCAAAATAGTGTCCGCTTGAATTTGCAAAGTTAAAGTTAGGGAAAGGTTGAGTATTGATCGAACTAGTGGTATCAGTCACTGCAGCTAGGCGTTTATGAAGACCGTGAAGATCTGCTGACTCAAAGAGTAGGCTGGGTTTCATATCAACTACCTCCGGTGATACTTGACGAATAAAATCCTTAGCATAGATAGTGAAAGTCAGCGTACTGTCAGCGTGAGGTTTCATCTCAAAAGTTTCAAATTCCATTATTTCTGGTTGATTAAAAACTTCAAATCCAATGGCAGACCAAAAGTCTCTCTCCACTGCTACATCATCTACGTAGAGCATAATTCCTGTATTTTGTGAAAACATTGTTTCTCCTTTGTAATCATAGTTAGAGCAAAGATTTTATAACATTCTATGAGAAAATACAAATAACTAGAAAAAGCAGTCATTTAGCGACTGCTTATTTTCTAGTTATTTTTTACCAGATTGTTCCATATTCCAGAAATCTGTAACGGCACCGCGTGATGCAGAAGATACGGTATGGGCATACTTACCAAGGACACCACGGCTATAGAGTGGTGGCAAGGTTGTTTCTGCCTTGCGTTTTTCAAGTTCTTCTTCCGATACGGCCATGGAAATTTCTTTGGTATCTTGGTCAACCGTAACGATATCACCTGTACGAAGGTAAGCAATCGGTCCACCATCCTGAGCTTCAGGGGCGATATGTCCGACAACCAGACCATAAGTACCACCAGAGAAGCGTCCATCTGTCAAGAGGGCAACCTTGTCTCCTTGGCCTTTACCAACGATCATTGATGAAAGGGACAGCATCTCAGGCATACCAGGACCACCCTTAGGTCCAACGAAACGAACAACGACAACATCGCCATCAACGATTTCATCTGACAAGACAGCTTGGATAGCATCTTCTTCAGAGTCAAAGACCTTGGCTGGACCAACGTGACGACGAACCTTAACACCTGACACCTTGGCAACTGCACCGTCAGGAGCAAGATTACCGTTCAAGATGATAAGCGGACCATCTGCACGTTTTGGATTTTCAAGTGGCATGATAACTTTTTGACCTGGTGTGAGGTCTGCAAAGTCAGCCAAGTTTTCAGCAACAGTCTTACCAGTACATGTGATACGGTCTCCGTGAAGGAAGCCATTTGCCAGCAAATACTTCATAACCGCAGGCACACCACCAACTTCGTAAAGGTCTTGGAAGACATACTGACCAGAAGGTTTCAAATCGGCCAAGTGAGGCACACGTTCTTGGATGGTATTAAAGTCCTCAAGTGACAAGTCAACATTAGCTGCGTGGGCAATAGCAAGCAAGTGAAGAGTGGCATTTGTAGAACCACCTAGAGCCATAGTCACAGTAATGGCATCTTCAAAGGCTTCACGAGTCAAGATATCTGATGGTTTGAGACCGAGCTCCAGCATCTTAACAACAGCACGTCCTGCTGCTTCGATGTCTTCTTTCTTGTCAGCTGATTCAGCTGGGTGAGATGAAGAACCTGGCAAACTCATACCGAGAACTTCGATAGCTGTCGCCATGGTATTAGCAGTATACATACCACCACAACCACCAGGGCCAGGGCAGGCATTACATTCCAGACGTTTCACATCCTCAGCTGTCATATCACCGTGGTTCCACTTACCGATTCCTTCAAATACAGAAACCAAGTCGATGTCTTTGCCATCCAGTTTTCCAGGGGCGATAGTACCACCGTAAGCGAAAATAGCTGGGATATCCATATTGGCAATAGCAATCATAGAACCAGGCATGTTCTTATCACAGCCCCCGATAGCTACAAAGGCATCTACGTTGTGACCACCCATAGCAGCTTCGATAGAATCCGCAATGATATCACGTGACGTTAGAGAGAAGCGCATACCGGGCGTTCCCATGGCAATCCCGTCTGCTACCGTAATGGTTCCAAATTGAACCGGCCAAGCACCAGCAGATTTGACACCTTCTTTTGCAAGCTTACCGAAGTCATGCAAGTGGATATTACATGGTGTATTTTCTGCCCAAGTCGAAATGACTCCCACAATTGGTGTTTCAAAGTCCTTATCTGTCATACCAGTCGCACGAAGCATGGCACGGTTTGGTGATTTAACCATGCTGTCATAAATGCTACTGCGGTGACGTTTATCTAATTCTGTCATTAAGTTCCCTCCCATTTCAGTTCTTACCATTATAGCACATTTTAAAAACAATGAACAGAAGAAAATTCTTGAATTTTCAGACAATTCAAACCATTGAAATCTTCTTAAAAAAGATTGCATATTTTTGTTGACATTTAAAATTAAAGTGATATCATTTAGATATCAAAAAACAGGAGGTCATTCTGATGACTGAAAAACTAATCAATTCAAAACCAAATGGTGTAGTAGCATTGATACTCATTGAGTTGGCACTCGTACTTGGTGTCTTTATATTTATAATGGGTGCTGGTTCGGAAAATATTTTTGGAATTATTATCGGACTTTTATTAAGCTTAATTGCAGGTCTAGCTCATGCTGGTTTAAAAGTTGTCAAACCTCAGGAAGCACTGGTTTTGACCCTCTTTGGTAACTATACTGGGACCATCAAAGAACCTGGTTTTTACTTTGTCAATCCCTTCAGTATAGCGGTCAATCCTGCAAACCACACTCGACTAGGTCAAAGTGGTGATGTTAGCACAAAATCACCTTTTTCAGGAGTTAAATCATCAAATGGTAATGACGTAAATCTTGAAATTGGCAAGAAACAGATTTCCCTCAAAGTTATGACTTTAAGTAATTCTCGTCAAAAGATTAATGATTGCTTAGGGAACCCTGTTGAAATCGGAATTGCCGTTACTTGGCGTGTGGTCGATACGGCAAAAGCAGTCTTCAACGTTGATAACTATAAAGAATATCTGTCATTGCAGTGTGATAGCGCCCTTCGTAATATTGTCCGCATCTATCCTTACGATGTGTCTCCAAATGTGGATACTACAGGTGATGGGCAAGCAGATGAAGGCAGCCTCCGAGGCTCTAGCGAGATTGTAGCTAGTCGCATTCGTGAAGAAATCCAAAGTCGTGTTGAGGATGCTGGCTTGGAAATCCTTGAGGCACGTATTACTTACCTAGCTTATGCACCGGAAATTGCAGCTGTCATGCTTCAACGTCAACAAGCATCAGCCATTATTGATGCACGTAAGATGATTGTAGATGGCGCTGTAGGAATGGTTGAAATGGCACTAGAACGTCTTAATGAAGGAGAATTAGTAGAACTTGACGAAGAACGAAAAGCTGCTATGGTTTCAAATCTCCTAGTCGTTCTCTGTGGCAATCATGATGCACAACCAATTGTCAATACAGGAAGCCTTTATTAAAAATGGCAGAAGCTAAAAAAAAGCAGATCCCCCTTCGACTCTCGAATAAGTTATACTCCGCACTCGCATCATGGGCAGAAGATGACTTCCGATCAGTCAACGGGCAAATTGAATATCTTCTTACAGAATGTGTCAAGCAACGGAAGAAAGACGGGAAATACGTCTCAGAAACCATTGATGAACCCTTCGAGATTGATATTTAATCTATTTTCCTATCCAGAATAGTGGATAGGAAAATTTTTTTATCTTTTTTTGTCAAGTAACTTTACTTTACAAAAAAGTTTTGATATACTATTAAAGTTGATGAAAATCAAACCTAACTGAATTTATATCTTAAAAGGAGAAATCAAAATGGCAGTACCTGCACGTCGCACTTCAAAAGCGAAGAAAAACAAACGTCGTACACACTACAAAGTAACAGCTCCATCTGTAAACTTTGACGAAGCAACTGGAGATTACTCACGTTCACACCGTGTATCACTTAAAGGATACTATAAAGGACGTAAGATCGCTAAAGCTGCATCAGCTGAATAATAGAAGGGAGATACTATGCGCGTAAATATTACACTTGAACACAAAGAATCTGGTGAACGCTTGTACCTTACTTCTAAAAACAAACGTAACACTCCAGACCGTCTTCAATTGAAGAAATACTCACCAAAACTTCGCAAACACGTTGTGTTTACAGAGGTGAAATAGGGATTCACTACACGTCAATAGATGTGAGAACCCTTGATTTTAAGCGATTCTTGAAATTCTAAATTTCACTACATTGCAATATAAATCAACCGAATCACTACCTTTTTCACTACCTTTTTTGAAATAAGAATAACGATTCGGATATGTAAAAGAAGAGGAGCTTTATTGTGAAGCTCCTCTTTTTTATTTCTCTATGAATATCAGTTGCCACAGAGAGTGGGAGCAGTATAGTTGACATCTTTGAAGAATAAGCGTACAATCAAGGAAATGATTGAGCGCTCACTCAATACATGAGGGGCAAAGGAGTTCATAAAATGGTTGTTCAAGCAATACAATATAGTCGTTTCGGTAATGAAGAAGTATTAGATTTAGTGAATATTAAATCTGATTCTTTAAAAGTGAATCAAGTCAGGGTAGAAGTTCATGCCGTTGGTTTAAATCCTATTGATTACAAGACTTTTGAGGGTGCAAAACCACTTAGATTTTTATCTTTTATGACTAAATTAAGGAATCCAAGTAGTTGGTTTGAGTCGAAATCATCTCTTTTCCCAAGAGGTGTTGGTAGGGATTTTGCTGGAGTCATCACAGAAATTGGTGAAGGAGTAAATACGTTTGCAGTAGGGGATAAGGTTTTTGGAACAATAATCAGTGACCCTGGATTGGGGACCAAAAGGGGTGCTTTGGCAACAGAAATTTGTGTCAATGAATCGGAAATTGTATTAAAACCAAAGACGATTGATATGAACCACGCAGCTACTATGGGAGTAGCCTCTCTAACTGTGGGTGGTGCTTTTAGAAAAATTGAGTTAAATTCTAACGATGTTGTAGTTATTTCAGCAGCGACAGGTGGTATTGGAAGTATTGCAGTACAGTATGCAGTTGCTAAAGGTGCAACGGTTATCGGAATTGCAAGTAAGAAGAATTCAGAATATCTGAAGTCCTTAGGTGCCATACCAGTAGCTTACGAAGAGAACATCCATAATGCTCTTCTATCAGCAACTCCAAAGCCGATTACAAAATTCTTGGATTGCTATGGAAGTGATTACGTTAAGTTAGCCTTTAGTCTAGGTTTGAAGGGGAGTGAGATCGGAACTCTAGTACCTTCTCCATATGTTATAATAAGAGGAGCTCAGTTTACGGGTCCGAGACATTCTACATATGATGACTTTAAGGCTCTAGCGGAGATGGTCTCAGATGGGAAGGTTCAGCTAAATATTGATCAAGTGTATGACTTCTCTCTAAAGTCAGTTAGAGAAGCATATCGTAGTCTGAAGTTGGGACACACTCGGGGCAAAAAAGTCGTAAAAGTAAGAGAGTAGCAGGGAGTTGCTAGTGATGGAAAGTTTAGAACAAAAATATGCCCAGATACTAGAAAACAACAATTTGAGTTTAAAACAACGTCAAGTACTGTTATCAAGTCTAAAATTATTTTCAGAAATTGGTTTTGAAAACACAACAGCCAGTCTTATTGCCAAGGAAGCTGGGGTTTCAGAAGGGACGGTTTTTAGTTACTTTAAGACCAAGGAAGGCATCTTAGAAGCAATTTTATCGACTTTTCTTGAGCAAGTTATTCCAGATGTGATTGCTGATTTTTCTAAGAAGAAATTTACAGAAAACCAAGAGACCTTTTCAGTGTTTTTGAGAAGTATTGTTCGTGATAGACTAGTTTTTATTCGAGAGAATCAAATGCAAGTTAAAATTCTCTTGAGTCGTTCTTTTATTGATAATACTATTTCTAACCAGTTAGGTAATGTTATTGTTGACTCTATCATTAAGCCAATTAGTCCAATCCTGAATCAGTTTAAAGAAATGGGCATCATTAGAAATTGGTCAAATGAAAGAATAGTTCGCTATATTTTAGCCTTGAGTCTTTCTTATGTTCTTCCAATGATGTTGAATGATAACGAGGATCTAGATATAGATGAGGCAGTAAAAGAAATAGTTGAATGCCTGTCTTTTGCATTAGTAGAAGTAAAATAAATCTTGATTTTAAGCTTACTATTTTAAATAGTGAGCTTTTTGAAGCCAACATAAAAATCCCCAATCATAATGATTGAGCAAATGAATCTTGGCTCTATAATTTCTTTAGTGGGTAACACCACTGTAGGAATTATGGAGCCTCTTTTGTTGTAGAAAAAAAGTCCCTTAAGACCTATAATGAAAAGTGACTAAACCATCATTAAAATAAGTATTTTCCTGAAACTTTATTATTTTCTGTTATAATAGACATTTCTTCATTTTTCCGTTATAACAGACACTGACATGCTCTTGTAATATTATTTTGGTAAAATTCAAATTATAAAAGGAGGCTAAAACTATGAGAAAATTAATAGGTATACTACTACTTTCATTATCAATCATTTCGTTAATTGCTTGCTCTAAAAACAACTACCAATCTTTAGATGGTGAGTATTATTGGATCTCAAGTGAAAGAAACGAGTTGGCGTTTACTATTAAAGGAGATAATGCTTCCATAGAGCATGGAGAAGCCGATAGTTTTATCATTAACAAAAAAAAGAATACGATCGAATTAACTGGACAAAATATTGCAAGTCGAATAGAAGAATATTCATTTAAAGATGGGGTCTTTTCTGTTGACATTAGTGGAGTTAAGCACGACTACTATCTTAAAGATAGCGAAGCATATAATAACGCTCTAAAACAATATGGATATAAATAACATCATTCACACCTATTTTACCGAATAGGTGGTTTTTTGTAGCAAAAATGGAATACCCTCCAAATATAGATAGAAAAAGTTGAACTTTGTTCTAATAAGTTAATTTCATACTAAAAAACATCCCAAAAGTTAGATTTTTTCTATCTAACTTTATAGTCAATATCTTGTGCATTAGCTTTGAGTAAATATGTAAAATCTCTAGAAAAATTTATTGCTGTATGGAAACTTTCGTTTTCTACTTTATCTACATCATAAAATAGCGGAATCAAGCCAATGGTATGAAATTTCCGACAATAATTCCTACAATTCTCGGATCTTCATCATATGAAAGAAAAATATCTCTATACTTAGGGTTGATAGAAACTAACTTTAAGCCGTGTTCTTCACGATAAACTCGCTTAATATAGGTCTGGCTATTACAGACAACGGCATAAACTGCTCCATCGTAATCAAATCCTGTCTCACGAATGAGAGCAACAGAACCGTTTTGATATTTGGGCTCCATTGAGTCACCAGAAATCCACGAGGCGAAATCATGGGCTAGTTCTTCATCAAAATAAACAATATCATAGTCCTGAACGTTATAAACTGATGAACCGATACCAGCAGACATTTTTTCGTAAACATGGTACTCATATAATTTTTCTGATATCGAAACAACATTCTTACATTGGCCTTTTTGAACTAGTTTTCTTACATAGCTAAGTGCTTGATCCTTTCCTTCATCTGATAAAGTCTTATATAGTCGGACGATTTCAAGCTCTGTAAAATAACCTTTTGGTACTTTTAGAATCTGCTCCAAAAGCTTTACTTTTTCTCTAGACGGTTGTTTTACTCCACGCTCCCATGCAGAATAGGCTTGATAGCTAATACCTAATTGATCTGCAATATCCTTTTGAGTCGTTTTTAGCTCTTTTCTACGAGCCTTTAGTTTTTCTGGTTGGTACATCATTTACCTCACATTAACAATAATTTCAATTCAGCTTTTTGTTTTGCTTCTTTGTCTGTTAGCTTATTTTTATCCCAAACATAAGCTATTGATTTTCCTCTATCATAAATGAGCCATACTCTTAAATTATTACAGTAAGTCTTTATTGTTTTCCAATTCTCTTGATCTAGAAGTTCTGGATATTCTTGACTAGTCACGAAGCCTTTTTTGATTACTGATTGCTCAATCTTATTGATTAGAGAAGTCTGATAGTTGTTGAACTCCTTTATAATCTGATCTTTGACACCGTGAAACAAAAGGAGTAGTGTGGCATTTTGTCCATCAATATAAGCATCGATAGCCTGCTTAATGGTACTTTCTTTTCCAGGATAATATTCTCTAAGAAGATCTAAAAGGCGAAAGAACAATGCCTGCTTTGAAACATCCAGGCTATTTTGAATATGTTGAAAGGTATCGCAACTATAATAAATCTTTGACAACAAAACAATGTCAGGCATTAATACTACAGCAGAGAAAATATTCGCTTCTCGCTCTAGTAAGTTCTCCTGATTATCAATAGATTCTGCAAAATAATTACCTTCATGCTCTAGGATAAAATGTCCTAGTTCATGACACAGAGTAAAATTCTGCTTTACGATTGGATTATCTTTTTCAAAAGAAAAACTAATACCTAATTCATCAATAACAGTTAATCCTTCAATCTTATGATTGGAGAAGTGGTGACTAATCACTTGAATCTGATATTTCTGAATACAATGTTGAAAGAAGTAGTTGAAATTATAGTTTAGTAATGAAATGTCATGATCCTTCATATACTGATATAACACGTGTTTTGTAGACTTACTTATTCTTGTATACAATTCATCCAAAGAATGATACCTCCTTTAAGTATAAATTACAAAACTAAACAAATTCGGTTGAGTTTATTATATAAAAAAAGTGGATGTGTGTCCACTTTTTTTATATTACGTTAAATATATAAACATAGTCTAATTATTTCTTTTTTTTACCAAAGCTGAAAGTGCTATTCCTCCAAAAGTCAGCAACGCCCCTCCAATTTTATTCCTGTGTTCTCTATAAAATCTTTCGTGCTCTCCACAGAATTTTGCTTTTGGAGAGTATACTTCTTTATTACATCTAAAGTATTTACATGTTTTAACTTTCTCTTCTTTCATTCGTATCTTCCTCTACTAATAATGTTTCTGAATGGTTAACCAATGCATTGATATTTTCTGAAATACTCTGTGTCAAATTTATAAAAGAGCTGCTATTTCCTTTTGTAAAATTATCAATTTTCCAAGCTAAACTTTTTCCATCATATTTAGGCTCAAGTAAAGTTTGCTCAGTAAAAGCTTTGTAATTGCTTAATACAGCTATAACAGACTCATGTTCCTCTAATACTGTATAAGCAACAACATTTAATTGCATTGCAGATGATAGGTAACTAATTGATTGTTGAAGCAGAGTATTTATTCTTTTTGCATCTTTTGAATTGGTTTTAATGTTGATAAAGTCTAAACCATCTGTGTAAATTGACATCATTAGTTTTGCAATGGTATTATTATTTTCTTTAATCGCTGAAAGTAGTAATTCTTTTTTTAATTGCTCATTTCTGGTTGCTAAGGCCTCTACAATTAGTTGGCGAGCACTGAAAAAGCCTGAAAATCTATCATTGTATTGCCCTTGTTCCACGCGGATAACTAGTTCATTTAAGCTTTCAATTTGTTCTGAAATAGATGCTAGTTGCCCTTGTATTGCAGAAAGCTCAGGTAGATTCCCTAACTCTTTGACAGCCCTTTTCTCTAAGGTTACACTACTTTTAATTTTTCCAGATTCAGTATCTTTTAATACTGCATATGTCTCGCCTGTCTTTTTTCGTATACCATAACTCCATTCTCCCGATTTTAACTTTTCTTTTGCAACTTCAGATAATTTTGCAACGTATTCTACATTGTCATTATCATTCTTTTCAATAAGTTTTTTTAATAATTTAGCTTCAGGAATATGAGTAAACAAATTATTTCTAATCTTATTAGCAACTACTAAAGAGGCTTCTTTTTGCAGTGGAGTTAATGAATATGATTGGAAATCATAGTTGTATAATTCCTTTTTTCTGACATCAACTTCAAAATGCTCCATTTTTGGTATTTCAATTTCAAAACTCTCCATACTTTAATCCCCATTTTTGGAACTTTAATTTAAAGTTCTATAGTTTGTATTGTTTCTAGATCTTTGGTAACGATCGCAGTATCAAATCGTATTTCAAATAAAACTAAAGATTCCCCTGCAAATTCAATAGTATTTTTGTAACCTGGTACTTTAGCAATAAACTGGTCCGCCACTTCAAAAATAGTTTTGGTACTTTTTTGAACTAAGCCCTTAGCTTTTACGTGTTCATTCCCAGAGTGTGGAATTGTAGTAAATGCAATATGAGAGTTTGATTCCATTTCCTTAATCTTATCATTACCTTTGAAAGATGAGAAGTAGAGTATATTATTGGTTGAATCAAAAACAAAATTTACTATTCTTACATTTGGAATATTGTTTACAGATGTCGCTAAGGCAATTTCTTTTTGTTCTGACATTATTTTCAAAAATTCTTTTTTTACATCCATTTATAAAACACTCCTTTTAATCAATGAAGTTATCGAACAAAAAAGGCTAATTTTTTGTTTACTTATTTTTTTCAAATGCTTTTTTTCTCTTTTCCATAAACTCGATCAACTCTTTCTTGAAAATAGCCTTTTCTTCTTCGGTTAGACCATTTGAATTCATACGGAAAAGAAGTTCTACATTATCTAACTCGTCTTCTTTTAGATGTTCATCCGAATTACCAACTAAATAATCAATTGATACATTTAAAACTTGTGCAATCTTGACTAAATTATCTTGTGTTGGTTTTTTAGCTCCACGTTCCCATGAAGCATAGGCTGGTTGCGAAATTCCTAATTTTTCAGCTACATCGACTTGTGTAAGATGTGCTTGTTTTCTAAGATTTTTTAATCGTTCCGAAAATTCCATTTTAAACCTCTAAAATTTTTTTGTATTAATTTCAAATAATCTCTTGACAAATATAACCAATGGTTATATAATATAAATATAGCTGATGGTTATATGGGATTTAAAAATAATAACCTTATTTTCAAGGCTAAATCATGATCTTTGACAATTTAATAAAAAGTGCGTCTGACAACCAGAGGACTGATCATCAGAACAACACATAAACTTCGTACCTTTATTGTAAATGTTTTGATAAGAAAAGTCAAGTCCGTTTTATGGTTGAAGTGAAGATAGAAAACAAGACTCAATTCTTGTGGGCTTCCACGCATTTCGGACTTTCGCACTTTTCCGAATAGTAAAGTGAACTGGCTTCGCCAAAGGGCGTAAGAGAATCTTAAGGGTATGATAATGACTCCCCAATGAGATTGGCTGGGAAAGCGATGGTAATTGACGCAAAGCACCTTGCTAAACGTTGCCACCGTGAAGGAGGGATCCTTCAACCAAATAACTTTTCTTTACTGCTGTCTATCTAATTAGATAGACCTACTCTCAAGCTACTAAGTTCTTTCCTTTTTTCACTTAGTAGCTTTTTTACTTATTACAATAAAGGAGAATGATATGACAAACTTTTTTCGCACTACAATGTAAACGACTCTATGATAACTATGAATTCACCTATGGTATGTTTAGTGAATCTGATAAACTACAGGCTAAACTTTATGCTCAAGCTCAAATAGATCTAGATCATCTGGCTCAAGATGCTCGTAGAAATGGCTATGCTCATGGGGATATTCAATTCTATAGTCGTATGTTTAAACGCAAACTTTTTACACACTATTACTCAAGAGTGAAGCAATTAGCTTAACTCTTTTTATTTTACACTCAGAAAGGAAAAACTTATGATCTCAGAAACACTTAAAATGAAACCAGAATTTATTGGCCCTGCTTACTACGAACGTTTAGGAAATGCTCCTAAATTTATTTTTGGAAAAGAAGGCAAATACCAACGTCACATTCTAAACAGTGCAGAGCACGGTGCCTTTCATGTCATCACACCAGCTTCTACAACGGTCATTCCAGAAGATGCTCTAGTAGAAACTGTTAACCCAATCTTTTTCCCAGATACTGCTCTAAATGGCAATACTGTTGCACCCTATCTCAATGTCTTTGCGGAAAAATTGGTACTTAAAAAATAAGAATTTAAAGGAGAAAATCACATGGCTAAAATTGGATTAAACTACGGAGAAAAATTACAAATTGCTGACAAGACTTATCGTGTCATTACAGACGGGCTAGATGTCCCAGCTGTCCTTGGAAAACTGACTTTCCGAGGCATTGAAGGTCCTGATATCATCTTTGAAGTGGATCGCTCACAACGAAATCCTGATGGATCATTTGTACAAGTCAATACAGGTGAGATCCGTGGGATTGTTGTAGGGATTCATTCTTCTGTCCAGCATGAAACCCTCTTTTTCACTATCGCAGATATGTCTGAGTCTGAAATTGAAGATTTGGGCATTAAATACCGTGAAGAGGTTGAACTAGAAGATATTGTTATCACCCATACCCATGTCAATCGTAATGATATCTATAAGCTCTTTGCTTCTAAAATCAAGAAAAAAGCTGGAGGCGCACCGACTAAAGAAAACAAACCAGTAGAAAATAAGAAGGAAAACTAGGAGGTGATGTAGAATGAAACTCTTTACCTATCGGGGAAAAAGAGTTCGAGTTTTTCATCGTAAACTAAAGGGAATCACATGGTTTATCTGGTGGTTTCCTTTTTTGTTGGCTATTAGTTACTACAGCTATTTACATCTAGAAGAATTAAAAGTCCATCCCTTACCTCAAGGATATTTTCTAGGAGCTGGGCTTCTCTCTTCTTTGCTTCTCTCTTGGTTTATTAATCGGGTTTGTTACAGAAAAATGCTCTTTTTTCAAAAGCTAAACAACCTTCGAATTCTTTCTCGTTTTTTGCTAGAGAATAACCTCTATCTCGTTAAAAAGATTAGACGTGAAAACAAGATCATTGAAAAAATCACCTTACCTCAAGTGTATATCAAACAGTCTCGCTACAAGATTGAAGTGAGTTTCATTCTAGAAGGAAATAAATTTCAAGATCGCTTCCTCAACCTTGGAGCTACTCTTGAAGTCATGTTTAATGGGGACTTTCGTAATAAAACCTTTGATAATCGCTTTATCAAGTATGAAATTGCTATTAATCGGATTGATAGTCGAATCACCATCGATGAAGTAAAAGTCAAGGGATCAAAACTCCAGCTCATGAAAGATGTATCTTGGGATTATATTGAAGAACCTCATCTTCTCATCGGTGGTGGAACTGGTGGAGGAAAAACCGTTGTTCTGATGACCATAATCTATGCACTAGCTAAAGTCGGCTTTGTCGATATCTGTGATCCAAAGAATTCTGACCTGGCTGGATTAAAGAAAATTCCAGTCTTTCATGGTCGGGTATATACTAGTAAGGAAGATATCATTAACTGTTTTAAAGAGAGTGTAGAGTTCATGGAAAAACGCTATGAACGGATGTCTACTTCGCCAAAATTCCAAGCTGGAAAGAACTTTACTCATTATGACATGAAACCAAAATTCATTCTAGTAGACGAGTGGGCAGCGCTTATGGCAAAGATCGATCGTGACTATAGCCAACAGTCAGAACTAATGGAATACCTCTCCCAGTTAGTTCTAGAAGGCCGTCAAGCTGGAGTCTTTATCATCTTTGCTATGCAACGGCCTGATGGAGAATTCATCAAAACTGCTCTTCGGGATAACTTTATGAAGCGTCTCTCCGTCGGTCATTTAGAATCAACAGGATATGACATGATGTTTGGAGATGCTAATAAAACAAAAGAATTTAAAAAGCTAGATGAGATTAACGGAGTGAAAGTCAAAGGACGGGGCTATATCGCAAACAACGGCGAGCTTGCTGGTGAGTTTTTCTCTCCTTATGTACCGCTTGATCAAGGCTTTTCCTTCTACGATGCCTACTCTAACATTCCGATCATGGAGTTTGAAGGAGAAGAATTCTCAGTATTTGAAGAATATAAGCCACCAGTTGAAACAATTGACCCTATAGAGGAAGAGGAGACTATAGAAAACGAACCAAACAAGAGAACGCTCAAAGAATTTGCGGACGAACAAAATCTTAAAATGCCAACCTTACGCAAGATTATCTATCTCTTGACAGAACAAGGGATCGTTTTTGAACGGACTGTGTCCGCTATTCTAGTGGATCCTTTTCAAGAAAAACTTCTTCTTGAAATCCTCGCTCAATTTGAAGAGGGAGGACGCAGGTCTTATCCAAAAGCAGTTGAAGCGACGATTGTTCATCATGGGCTAGGACAAGGGCAAGGGCAAGCCTGACCGCAGGTCAGGCGCAGACCGTAGCCCGAAGTTTCTAGGCCATGATGAAACTTCAACCCCCGTTTTCTAATTCCGAGAAACTATTTGAAATAAAAAAGAATGCTGATAAATCAACATTCTCTAACTGTATTTTTTTTATGAAGATATTAACTTTTGTCTGTTTAGCTACCAAAAGGCTACCAATAAATTTGAATTATTTTTAATATGATTTTTAGTAATATACATTATTACTGAGTTTCAATCTTTTTAACAATAGCATAAGGTTATTGTTAAAAAGGTTTACCTCGACAAACTAAAAGATATTATTTAGTTTATAATCGTATTATTTTATTCGCTATATCTTCTACAAACCTCTTATCGTGTTCCACAAATATGAGTGTAGGATTTGCTTCTTTTATAATTTCCTCAATCTGTATTCTTGATATTACATCTAAATAATTCAGTGGTTCGTCCCAAATAAATATATGAGCTGGCTTTGACAAACTTACAGCAATTAAAACTTTCTTTTTTTGTCCATCGCTATAGTTCTTCATATCTATTTCAAATAATTCTCTTGCAAAATCTAATTTTCTAAGAATTGTTTTGCACAATGTTTCATCAACACCTTGCTTATGAATATACTCGTTTAGGCTACCTGTTAAATTGGATGTATCTTGAGGAACATATGATATTTTTAAATTACTTGCTAATTTTACATCACCTGAATACTCGTGATTTAGACCTAATAAAATTTTAATCAAGGTTGATTTTCCGCTACCATTACCCCCATATATAGCCACTATATCACCTTGCTTTATATCAAAACTTATATTACTTAATATCTGCTTTTTTCCATAATATGATGATAAATCGCAAACTGATATTAGAGGATTTTTGTGGTGATGTAACGGATGCAATAATAGACTTTCCTTTGTTTCAATATCTTTTAGTAAATTCTGTTTTTCTTCTATTGCCTTATTTTGTCTATTCTCCAAATTCTTAGATTTTTTCATCATCTTAGCTGACTGATGACCTATATGCCCCTTGTCTGGTTTTACACCTGATACTTTCACGCCGTTTTTAGTATTTTCAACTTTATCAGACCAAATTTGACTTTGTCTTGCAGCTTCTTTTAATCGTTTAATATCTTTTCTTAATTTCTCATTTTGACTAATCTCAAATTGGTCTTTCATCAATTTATTTTCATACCACGATGTAAAATTTCCTGATTGGACATCAATAGAATTCCTGTTAATAGAAATAATATGATTGATACAATCATCTAAAAAATCTCTATCATGTGATATAAGCAAAAAACCTTTTTTATTTTTCAGATATTCACTGACAATTTTTCTTCCGTCCATATCTAAATGGTTTGTTGGTTCATCTATAAGTAAAAAACCATCTTCTCTTGTAAACAAAATAGCTAAAAGGATTTTTGTTTGTTCTCCTTTAGAAAGCGTTTCAAACTTTCTGTAAATAAGACTCTCATCTACCTTTAGCAAATGAAGTTCTCTAAATAATTTCCATTCTTCCTCATCTGATATTAGTTCTCTATATAACTCAATCCCTAATTTTGAAGTATCACTTAAATTGGGTGGGAATTTAATAAAGTCAACACTTTTGCTGATTTTCCCCTTATAAACTTCTTGGTTTAGAAGCAGCTTAAATAGTGTTGATTTCCCAATTCCGTTTCTTCCTATTAGTCCTGTTTTCCAGTTCGTATCAAATGAAAATGATACATTTTCAAATACAGGTTTTACATAGCCATAATATGAGAAAGTAAGGTTTTCAATTTTAATTGTTGACATAAAAACACCCCCTCAAATTCAGATTTGAGTATTTCTTTTTCCAAACTTACAATATATTCTTTCAAGTTGCCTCGCCTCCTCATAAAATATCTATTTTCCTACAACGCTTTAATCTTCTCATTTATCAATTCAATAAACAGATTGGAGCAAATCAAGCCAAAATGACTGACTGTCTTGTCTTTCATTGCCACGGTTTTCCCAGCGTTTAATAAATCCTTTAGCTTGCTTTTTTTGCTCCCGGATATTATTCACTTTGTGCTCTCCAACTACCACATTATTTTGATTTATTTATGTAATAAATCCTTTAAAGTTTTAATAATTTTGTTTTTATCTGCTTCTGTCAATTCATATTCTCTCAATAAACTAACAATTTCTTCTAGTCCGTCATCACGTCCTTTTAAAATCTCAAAAGACGTACCAAAGATTTCAGCTAATTTTTCTACTGTTTCATCTTTCGGATTTCTCCCTCCATTTTCCCACCTAGCATATTGGGCTTGAGCTACACCTAACTTTTCAGCAACTTCTGATTGAGTAAGTCCCACTTTAAGACGGGCTTTTTTTATATTATCTTTCAACATTTTAAAATTCCTTTCGCTTTTCTATTGACCTATAACCAAAATGGTTGTATCATAGTTATATAACCATTTTGGTTATATAACTAAAAGATATACATTGTAGGTAATACCAGTCCGCTTATGAATATGAAAAAACACCCCAGAAAGCTCTGCAAAGCATTCTGAGGCTTTCGTTTAAAACCAATTTGATTATACCAAAATAGTAATAAAAAGTCCATAAGAAGCGAAATATGGCTAGTCTAAGGATATTATGGCTTCTATACAGTAAATGTCAGAGAAATTGGCAATACTTACTTCTACCATTCGCCTAGTTTAGAGATTGTGAGACAAGAGCAAGGGCGCAAGCCGAAGGCAATGCGCCCGAAGCACGCAGTTCTCTCAATCTCTAAGAAAAAGCTGGCGTTTCTAACAGCCAGCAAACAGATACACTTAAGGCAACGCCCTAAGTAACGTGTCGTCAGCAAAACTCAATAGTAACATTGACCTACGCATTTAGCAATTATAGAAAGGAGGCGTTACAGATGAAAAATAACCTTCAAGCACTACGAGAATATCAAAGCCGAGTAGATTTATCAGAACTAGAAAAATCTATTTATATCAGTATTGACCGACTAACAGTAATCCTTGATAGAGACAACTGTTCTCTAAGACGTATATTTTGGGAATTAAGAAATTCTATCGATTCTATTATTCAAGAATTTAGCATTCAAGCAAATCTAAAAGAAGATTATTTTACACTTTATAAAATGATAAATGAGGATAGTATTAATCTAATTTTCTTCCAATTATCAACCTATGGTGGTTATCAAGTCATACGTTTAGACTTTAACCCAAACTCGCTTAAAGAATTTGGAGGTCTTCAAGTATGGAGGCAGATTATGAATTACGCTCGATTAAATGGATTAGATGTTAGACTATCACGTTTAGACCTTGCTTTTGATATCTTTAACAGACCAGAAATAGTCTTTTTACAACATATCAAAGGTGGAGTTAGTCATAAAATATTCTATGGTAGAGGGGGAAACATAGAAAGTAAATACTGGGGGGCTAGTGGTAGTAATGTTCAAGTACGTTTATACGATAAGAACATAGAGGTACTAAGTCATAAGAGAGCCGATAAATTAAATATCGAGAGTAAACCTTTTTGGTGGCGGTTGGAGTTTCAACTTCGAACAAAAGCTATAAATGCAGAAACCATTTCAGAGATTTCTAAACGATTAGAGAATTTTAGTTTTTTTAGCCTTTCAAGTGTTCCAGATGATAGCAAAGCATTTGCTTATATCTTTCTCCATGCACCAGCTCTTTTACCCGAATTATTCCCCTATCTGAAACCTAACACTATAAGAGTCAAAAAAACTAGGCTTAGAAAACACCTAAAAGCATTTGATAGTAACTCATTTTCTTTAGAGCTTCAAGATGCACTAAAAAAACAAACACCTCGATTAAACAATGAATTAAAACAATTAATAGGAGAATTCATTGAACTTACTAGTAAAGGAGAAGATAATTTATGAACGATAAACTAACTATGACAGTACAAGATATTATGGACTTAGGGTTCTCAAAATGGACTGCTTATAATATTCTACGACAAGCAAAACATATTATGGTTGAGCGTGGTTTCGATTTCTATAACAATAAAGGGCTCGGAACTGTTCCTGTATCAGTTGTATCAGAAATTCTTGGATTGGAGGAACTAAATGTCAAAAACTAGATATACTGGTGTAACTAAAGACGATAAAACTGGGAAATATACTTATTATTTTAAAGCTGGAGTTGACCTAGCTACTGGTAAACCATATCAAGAACGCAGACGCGGTTTTGAAACTGCAAAAGAGGCCTTTGAAGCACGAACAAGGGCATTAAATAAAGTGCATAAAAAAGGTGGAATTAAGCACACTCAATGGACTTTTAAACAATTTATGGACGAAGTATTTATACCAAATTATTATGCTACTACAAGTCCAGACCTCGAACGAAGACGTCAAGTTATATTTGATGAATTTATCCAATATTTTGGTAAGAAAAAACCTAGAGAAATTACAACTTATGATGTAATAAATTATAGGAATAGTTTATTAGAAAAATATTCAAATTCATATGCAAGAAACAAAATGACATTGCTTAATCAAGTTTTGAAAACCGCAAAAAAATATGGGTTAATTTTCCATGAAATACCTACAAGTAATATCAGTCCTATTCCAATAACAAAAAAACATATAGATTTTTGGACAAAAGATGAATTTCAAAAAGTAATACAATCCCTTGATAAAGAGAGTTATTTTGAGCATTTTATTTATACGCTCTTTTGGCTATATTATTTTACGGGAATGCGTGTAAATGAGGCGACTGCTCTTTATTGGGAGGATGTGGACTTTGAAAAGAAAACTCTAGCTATCAATCACAACTTACAGTATATAAATCGTGAAAACTGGGAACGCCGTAATAAGCTAAAAACTGAAAGCTCTCGGCGTACTATTGGACTAGATGATAATACTCTAAAAGTGCTTAAGGAGTGGAAAGAAAGACAAGAAAAAGTCGATAAAATACCATTCATTCTGTCTCCCGACGGAGTTCCATATCGTAAACGTAGTATTAGAGACCAGATTTTAAAATACTCTAAGCGTGCTGGTGT
>NZ_JUOS01000018.1 GCF_001075875.1 Streptococcus oralis | reverse complement strand
TTTTGGAACCAAGTTTCCAAGTGGTTTGTAAGTTACAGTTTCTTCAAGATTTTCTTGAGTAACTGTCTTAGAAGCAACACTTGCTTTATCAGCGTAGTAACCTGTCAAGCCTGGTGTTGGAACTGCAGCGTAGGCTGTCTTATCTGATGCCCATGGTGTCGCTGAAAGTTCTTTACCTGTAACTTTATCCAAGGTAAGTGTACGTGTCCATGTCGCTTTTTCAACGTGATCTGCTGGGGCAGTTACCTTACCGTCTGATACCACATACTTAACAGTTGACGTTACATCTTTCTTCCATTTATCTTCCGCAGGGTATCTAGGACTGTTTGGATCATTTGGATTGATTGGATCTGTCGGGTTATGTGGATCGTTTGGTCCAACTGGAGTTTCACCGTGTTTCAAGGTTACTGTCCAAGTTTGA